>JALORY010000028.1 GCA_025458675.1 Gammaproteobacteria bacterium
CGAGGTTGCCACCCCGGTCGAGGCGCCGAAGCCCGCCGAGTCTGCCAAACCGGTCGAATCGCCGGCGCCGGCACCGGCGGCCCCCGAGCCCCGGCCCGAGGCGCCGGCGGCAACGGGCGGCACCGCGGCGAAGCCGTCCCAGCCCGCCGGCCTCATGGCGCTGCTCGAGGACCCGGCGAACGCGCTCGGCGCGGGGCTTGCCGGCCTCGGCGTGCTCGGCGCGCTGCTGTGGGCGATCGTGGGCCGGCGTCGCGGCGCTGCGGCCGGGCCCGCCGCGGTCCCGGTCGCGATCGCGCCCGAGGCTCCGCCCCCGTCGCCAGCCGTGACAGTGCCGGCCGAGCCCTCGCCGGGGGCGGCCGCCGCACCCGCGCCGGTTCTGCCCGCGGCCGCTTTCAGCGCAGTCGCTGCCGTCGGTGCACAGGCGCTGGCAAAGCCGGCGGCAGAGGAGCGCGTTGCCACCGAAGACCTCGCCGCACTCGACGTCTCGACCACGGACCTGTTCGGCCTCAAGGGGGAGACCACGGAGGTCGACCCGCTCGAAGAGGCCGACGTGTACATCGCCTATGGGCGCTTCGAGCAGGCGGAGCAGCTGCTCAAGCTCGCGCTCGAGATGGAGCCCGGCCGGCTGGCCCTGCAGCACAAGCTGCTCGAGGTCTACGCCGCGGCGCGCGACGTGCCGGCCTTCGGCTCGCTGTTCGCGCGGCTCGAGGCGTCGGGCCGGGCGGCGGAGGACCCCGCCGCCTGGGAGCGGATCCTGCGCCTGGGGCAGCAGCTCGATCCACAGAGCCCCGCGTACGCCGGCGCGGCGGGCGCTGCCGAGCCCGTGCTGGACGATGCCCTCGGTCGGGCCCGGCAGGAGCTGGCGGCCGATCTCGATCGGGTCGCCGGCAAGGACATCGATTTCGGGGAGCTCAACATCCCCACGGCGACTGTCGACACCCGGGCCGACGACATCGACGCCGGGTCGGTCCTCAACGACCTGTCCCTCGACCTCGGCACCGAGGACGCGGCGGGGGCGAAGTCGACGCACCCGTTTCACCTCGACGTCACCGAGGAGCTCAAGGAGCCCGGTGCGATGCCGTCTGTCGGCACCATCGACGCGGGTGAGGCGCTCGCGTGGGGTCTGGACGGCACGGACGCGACCGGTCTGGTGGAGACGGAGATCCGGCCGGTCGAGGTCACGGCGGAGCAGCTCGACGACGCGGCGCGCGAGGTGCCCGATCTCGGCGATCTCGAGATCGGTCCCGACACCGCCCTCGAGCTGGGCGGCGAAACCACGCTGATGCACGCCGACACGACGCTCGAGCTGGTGGACGACGTGGAGACCAAGCTCGACCTCGCGCGGGCCTACGTCGAGCTGGGCGATCAGGACAGCGCCCGGCTGATGCTCCAGGAGGCGATGCAGGAGGGCAACGCCGCGCAGAAGGCCGCCGCCGAGGCGCTGCTGAAGGAACTGGGCTGAGCGCTGCCGGCCGCCGGGGCAGGGGAGCGCGCGTCGCGTCCCCTGTGATCGGCGCCGCCGGAGCGGGGTGGCGGCGATGCGGATCGCGGCGGGAGTCGAGTACGACGGCCGGAGGTTCCACGGCTGGCAGTCGCAGCGCGGCGAGCGCTGCGTGCAGGACGTCGTCGAGGCGGCGCTCGCGCGGGTGGCGGACGCACGCGTGCGCCTGTTCTGCGCGGGGCGCACGGACGCGGGCGTGCACGCGCTCGGGCAGGTCGTGCACTTCGATACCGGCGTGGCGCGCCCGGAGCGCGCCTGGGTGCTGGGCGCCAACACCGTGCTGCCGAACGACGTGAGCCTGCGCTGGGCGCGGCCGGTCCCGGATAACTTCCACGCGCGTTTCTCGGCCACCGGGCGGCGCTATCGCTACGTGATCCTCGACCGCAGCGCCCGGTCCGCGCTCCTCGCGGGCCGCGTCACCTGGGTCCACCGCCCACTCGACGCGGCGCGGATGGCGGAGGCGGCGCTGGCGCTGCTCGGCACCCACGATTTCTCGTCCTACCGCGCGATCGGCTGCCAGGCGAAGCAGCCCGTCCGCACGGTCACGGAGCTCACCGTGCGGCGGCGCGGGGCGTTGATCGAGATCGCGGTCAGTGCCAACGCCTTCCTGCACCACATGGTCCGCAACATCGCCGGGGTGCTCATCGCGATCGGCCGCGGCGATGCACCGGTGGAGTGGGCGGGCGAGGTGCTGGAGCGACGCGACCGCACCGCCGGCGGGGTCACCGCCATGCCGGACGGCCTCTACCTCGACCGGATCGAGTATCCCGCCGCCTTCGACCTCCCTGCGGAACGCGGCGACTACGGGCTGCAGATCTGACGCTGCGGGCGTCGTCACCGCAAGGACCGTGCTTTTTCTGCCCGGAGCGGTGCGATATCTTCTCTGGCCTGATGAGGACACGGGTCAAGATCTGCGGTATCACCGCCCGGCAGGACGCCCGCGACGCCGTGGATCTCGGGGCCGACGCGCTCGGGCTCGTGTTCTACCCGCCGAGCCCGCGCTGCGTCACGGTGGAGCAGGCGCGGGCGATCGTCGACGGGTTGCCGCCATTCGTGACCGTGGTGGGTCTGTTCGTGAACGCCGAGCGCGCGCAGATCGCGACCGTGCTCGCCGGCTGCCGGATCGATCTGCTGCAGTTTCACGGCCAGGAGTGTCCCGATTACTGCGCCGGGCACGGGCGGCCCTATCTCAAGGCCGTGCGCATGCGCGAAGGAGTGGATCTCGCGGCGGAGCGGTCGCGCTACGCGACGGCGGGCGCGCTGCTGCTCGACACCTACCAGCCCGGCGTGCCCGGCGGCACCGGCGAGGCCTTCGACTGGACGCGGGTGCCGGCGGCGCTGGCGGGCGAGGTGGTGCTGGCGGGCGGCCTCACGCCGGACAACGTGACGGCGGCGGTGCGGCAGGTGCGGCCCTACGCGGTGGACGTCAGCGGCGGCGTGGAGCGGGCTAAGGGACGCAAGGACCGGGATATGATGGCGGCTTTCATGCGAGGAGTGGCCCTTGGCAACGGATAACCCGACGAGCTACGCGGACTTCCCCGACGCGCGCGGCCACTTCGGCCCGTACGGCGGCGTGTTCGTCGCCGAGACGCTGATGGCGCCGCTCGACGAGCTGCGCGCCGCGTACGAGCGCTATCGTGCGGATCCCGAGTTCCTCGCCGAGCTCCGGGCGGACCTCAAGGACTACGTCGGCCGGCCCTCGCCGATCTACCACGCGGCCCGCCTGAGCGGGCAGCTCGGCGGGGCGCAGATCTACCTGAAGCGCGAGGACTTGAACCACACCGGCGCGCACAAGGTGAACAACACCATCGGGCAGGCGCTGCTCGCGCGGCGGATGGGCAAGACCCGGATCATCGCGGAGACGGGCGCGGGGCAGCACGGCGTCGCGTCGGCGACCGTCGCCGCCCGGCTCGGCCTCGAGTGCGTCGTGTACATGGGCGAGGTCGACGTCGCCCGGCAGGAGGCGAACGTCTACCGGATGCGGCTGCTCGGCGCCGAGGTCGTGCCGGTGCGGTCGGGCTCCAAGACCCTCAAGGACGCGCTCAACGAAGCGATGCGCGACTGGGTCACGAACGTCGACGACACCTTCTACATCATCGGCACGGTCGCCGGTCCGCACCCCTATCCGATGATGGTGCGCGACTTCCAGGCGGTGATCGGCCGCGAGGCGCGCGAGCAGATGCTGGGGCGCCTCGGGCGCCTGCCCGACGCGCTGGTCGCCTGCGTCGGCGGCGGCTCCAACGCCATCGGTCTCTTCCACCCGTTCCTGGGCGACACGGACGTGGCGATCTACGGCGTGGAGGCGGCCGGCGACGGCCTGCAGACGGGTCGCCACGCAGCGCCACTGTCGGCCGGGCGGCCGGGCGTGCTGCACGGCAACCGGACATACCTCATGGAGGACGACGACGGGCAGATCATCGAGACCCACTCGGTGTCGGCCGGCCTCGACTACCCCGGCGTGGGACCGGAGCACGCCTGGCTGAAGGACATCGGCCGCGCACGCTACGTCTCGGTGACCGACGGCGAGGCGCTCGCCGCCTTCCACCTGCTCACCCGGACCGAGGGCATCATTCCGGCCCTGGAGTCGAGCCACGCCGTGGCCTATGCCGCGAAGCTCGCGCCGCAGATGCGGCCCGACCAGTCGATACTGATCAACCTGTCCGGCCGTGGCGACAAGGACATGCACACCGTCGCGGCGCACGAGGGCCTGCGCCTGTGAGCCGGCTCGCCGGCCGTTTCGCCGCCCTGCGCGGTGCAGGGCGCACGGCGCTGGTCCCCTTCATCACCGCGGGCGATCCGCACCGCGGGGCGACCGTGCCGATGATGCATGCGCTGGTCGCGGGCGGCGCCGACGTGATCGAGCTCGGGGTTCCGTTCTCGGACCCGATGGCGGACGGACCGGTGATCCAGCGTGCCAGCGAGCGGGCCCTGTTGCATCACACGAGCTTGCGCGACGTGCTCGACATGGTGCGGGACTTCCGCCGTACCGACGGGCAGACCCCGGTCGTGCTGATGGGCTATCTCAATCCCATCGAGGTCGCCGGCTACGGACCGTTCGCTGAAGCGGCGGCCGCAGCCGGCGTCGACGGCGTGCTCACGGTGGACCTGCCGCCGGACGAGGGTCACGAGCTGCTGCAGACGCTGCGCGGCGCGGGGGTCGACACCATCTATCTCGTGGCGCCCACCAGCGGACCGGAGCGCATCGCGCGCATCTGCGCGGCGGCGAGCGGTTTCGTCTACTACGTTTCGCTGAAGGGCGTGACCGGCGCAGCGAACCTCGATCTGGGACCGGTTGCCGAGAAAGTGGCGCAGATCCGCGGCGCAACCGCGCTGCCGGTCGGCGTGGGCTTCGGCATCAAGGACGCGGAGACCGCCGCTGCGGTGGCGCGTTTCGCCGATGCGGTGATCGTCGGCAGCGCGGTGGTCAGCCGGGTCGAGGCGCTGGCGGACCGGCCGGACGAGATCCCGCCCGCGCTGGGCGAGCTGATGAGCGCCATGCGCAGGGCGATGGACGCCGCGGGCGCGGAGGGCGGGAGATGAGCTGGTTCGAGAAACTCATGCCGCGCCGCATCCGCACGGAAGGCGGCGCCAAGAAGGCGGTGCCCGAGGGACTGTGGACCAAGTGCCCAGGCTGCGGCGCGATCCTCTACCGCGCCGAGATGGAGCGCAATCTCGAGGTCTGCCCCAAGTGCGGCTTTCACAACCGGGTCGGCGCGCGGCGCCGGCTGGACCTCTTCCTGGACCCGGAGCCGCGCGAGGAGATCGGCGCGGGCCTGCAGCCGGTCGACCCGCTCAAGTTCAAGGACAGCAAGCGCTACAAGGACCGGCTCGGCTCGGCGCAGAAGGAGACCGACGAGACGGACGCGATCGTCGTCGTGCGCGGCCAGCTCAAGGGAATAGACCTCGTCGCGGCCGCCTTCGAGTTCAACTTCATGGGCGGCTCGATGGGGTCCGTCGTGGGGGAGCGCTTCGTCCGCGGCGTGAACGTGGCCCTTCAGCGCGGCATCCCCATGGTGTGCTTCTCGGCCTCGGGCGGCGCGAGAATGCAGGAGTCGCTGTTCTCGCTGATGCAGATGGCGAAGACCAGCGCGGCGCTGGGGCGGCTCGCGAAGCGCGGCATCCCCTTCGTCTCGGTGATGACCGACCCGACCATGGGCGGCGTGTCGGCGAGCCTCGCGATGCTCGGCGACGTCAACATCGGCGAGCCGGGTGCGCTCATCGGCTTCGCCGGGCCGCGGGTGATCGAGCAGACGGTGCGCGAGAAGCTGCCCGAAGGCTTCCAGCGCAGCGAGTTCCTGCTGGAGCACGGCACCCTGGACATGATCGTCGACCGTCGCGACCTGCGCGACCGGGTCGCCAACCTTCTGACCCTGTTCACGCAGCGGCCACGCCCCTGAGCACACCGACCGCCGACGCCGCCCTCGCCGCGCGCCGGGCGCTGGCAGGGTGGCTCGAGCGCATCGCGCAGAACCACCCGCGCGAGATCGCGCTGGGCCTCGAGCGGGTCGCCGCCGTGCGCGACCGGCTTCGGCTCGCGTCCGACGCCGTCGTGCTGACCGTCGGCGGCACCAACGGCAAGGGATCCTGCGTGGCGATGCTCGACGCCATCCTGCGCGCGGCGGGCTATCGCGTGGGCGCGTACACCTCCCCACACCTGTTGCGCTACAACGAACGCGTCCGGATCGACGGCCGGGAGGTCGGAGATGCGGCGCTCTGCGAGGCCTTTGCCGCCGTCGAGGCGGCGCGCGACGACACGCCGCTGACCTATTTCGAGCACGGCACGCTGGCGGCCCTCTGGCTCTTCGCGGGCGCGGGCCTCGACGCGGTCGTCCTCGAGGTCGGCCTGGGCGGGCGGCTGGACGCGGTGAACATCGTCGATCCGGACGTGGCGGTCGTCACGACCGTCGACCTCGACCACCAGGACTGGCTCGGGCCCGATCGCGAGTCGATCGGCTTCGAGAAGGCCGGAATCTTTCGCGGCGACCGCCCCGCGGTCTACGGCGGCGACGATCCGCCGGCCCGCCTGCTGGCACACGCTGCGTCGATCGGGGCGCGGTTGCGGATCGCGGGCCGGGACTTCGGGACCGTCGTCCGGCCCGGCGACTGGGACTACCTGAGCGGTGGAGCCCGGCGCCGCGTCGGCCTGCCGGTGCCGGCGCTGCGCGGTGCCTTCCAGCTGCAGAACGCCGCCGCCGCACTGGCGGCGCTCGAAGCGGTCGAGGACCGGCTCCCCGTGAGCGCGGCGGCGCTGCGCGAGGGCCTGCTCGGCGCGCGGCCGGCGGGCCGTTTCCAGGTCGTTCCGGGAGGCGTGACGACGGTCTTCGACGTGGCGCACAACCCGCAGGCGGCGCGCGTGCTGCGCGACAATCTCCGGCAGCTCGCGGCGGGGCAGGGGAAGACCTTCGCCGTGTTCTCGATGCTGCGCGACAAAGACATCGCGGCGGTGGTCGCCGCCGTGGCACCGGAGATCGCCGGCTGGTTCTACGCCCCCCTGGCCGTGGCGCGCGGTGCCGATCGCGCGCAGCTGGCCGAGCGGCTGGCCGCCGCCGGGGTCGCGGTCCCCTGTCACGGCGCCGACAGCCTCGCGGCCGCGTGGGCCGCCGCGCGGGCTGCCGCCGCGCCGGGCGATCGCGTGCTCGTGTTCGGCTCCTTCCACACGGTTGCGGCGCTGCTGCCCGCCGCCGGGGAGGCGCAGGACCCGCTGCTATAATCCGGCGCTCATCCGACACGGGCCGGCGAGTGGACGACAAGCTCAAACGCAGACTCATCGGGGCGGCGGTGCTCGTCTCGCTCGCCGTCATCTTCGTGCCGATGCTGGTCGAGGAGGACCCTGTGCCGGCGCCGCCGGTGCAGGGGACGAACATCCCGCCGCGCGAGGAAACGACCTTCAAGTCGCAGTTTCTCAAGGAGGAGATCGCGGTACCGACCGACGCGCCGCCGCCCGAGCCGCCGCTGGAGCCGGCGCCGCCGACGGTCGTCGACGCCCCGCCGCCGGAGGCGCCGCCGCCGATCGCGCCGCCTCGTCCCAAGGCGCAGGAGACTGCGGACAGGGAGAAGCCCAAGGAGAAGCCCGCGCCGCCGCCGGTCGCCAAGGCCACGCCACCGCCACCGGCCAAGGCGCCAGAGCCCAAGGCGGCCGAGCCGAAGGCCCCGGAGCCGAAGCCGGCGCCGGCGCTCAAGCCGAGCCACTGGGTGGTCCAGGTCGGCAACTACGCGACCCGCGAGAAGGCCAACAGCGTGGCGGGGGCCCTCAAGGCCAAGGGCCTGGACGCCTTCGTCGAGAGCGTCGGCCAGCCGCCGACCTATCGCGTCGCGGTCGGTCCCGAGGAGCAGCGCAGGCAGGCCGACGCCCTGGTGCCGAAGGTGCGCGCTGCGGCGTCGGGCGAGGAGCGGCCCATCGTTCGGCCCTGGCCGTGACGCGCTACCCGGCCGGGCCCGCTCTGTTAACATGCGTCGCTTACCGGAGCTGGGTGTACGCCGGTCGGGATGAACTGGGTCGACTACTTCATCATCGGCACCATCGTCGTCTCGACGCTGGTGAGCCTCCTGCGCGGCTTCGTCCGGGAGGCGCTGTCGCTCGCCGTCTGGGTGCTGGCCTTCGCCATCGGCTGGGCGTTCCATCCCGACCTCGCGCCGGCCTTCGCGCGCTGGATTCCGACACCGTCGATCCAGCTCGGGGCCGCGTTCGGGGTGCTGGTCATCCTCACGCTGATCTTCGGCGGGATCGTCAACTATCTGGTCGGGCGGTTGATCGACGAGACCGGGCTGAGCGGCACCGACCGGATCCTCGGCATGGTGTTCGGCCTCGCGCGCGGGGCCCTGGTGATCGGCGTGCTGGTACTGCTCGCCTGCGCGACGCCGCTGCCCGGGGACCCGTGGTGGCGCGAGTCGGTCCTGCTCCACCACTTCGAGCAGTTGGCGGCGTGGCTGCGGGATTTCCTCCCCGCCGACGTCCAGAGCCAGTTCCGGTGCCGATGAGCAGGTACCTGCGGGGAGGCGGCTAGCCCATGTGCGGAATCGTCGGCGTCGTCGGGCATGGTCAGGTCAACCAGGCGCTGTACGACGCGCTGCTCGTGCTGCAGCACCGCGGCCAGGACGCCGCCGGGATCGTCACGTGCGACCGCGGCAAGCTCCACCTGCGGAAGGAAAACGGGCTCGCCCGCGACGTCTTCGACAGTCAGCAGATGATCGGACTGCGCGGCCACATGGGCATCGCGCACGTGCGCTACCCTACCGCCGGCTGCTCGTCATCGGCCGAGGCGCAGCCGTTCTACGTGAACTCGCCGTATGGCATCGCGCTCGCGCACAACGGCAACCTCACCAACGCCGACGAGCTCAAGCAGGACCTGTTCCGGGAGGACCTGCGGCACATCAACACCGAGTCGGACTCGGAGATCCTGCTCAACGTGCTGGCGCACGAGCTCCAGGAGCTCGGCAAGCTGCGGATCGACGAGAAGGACGTCTTCAAGGCGGTCGCAGGCGTGCACCGCCGCTGCCGCGGCGGCTACGCGGCGGTGGCGCTCATCCCGGGCTACGGTCTCATCGGCTTCCGCGATCCGCACGGCATCCGGCCGATCGTCTTCGGCCGGCGCGACACCGACCAGGGCGCGGAGTTCATGATCGCCTCCGAGAGCGTCGCGCTCGACGTGCTCGGCTTCGAGCTCATCCGCGACGTCGCGCCGGGCGAGGCGGTCTTCATCACCGAGGACGGCGCGCTGTACACGCAGCAGTGCGCGGCCCACCCGGTCCGCTCGCCCTGCATCTTCGAGTACGTGTACTTCGCGCGGCCCGACTCCATGATGGACAGCATCTTCGTCCACAAGGCGCGGCTGCGCATGGGCATCATGCTGGCGCGCAAGGTGGCTCGCGAGTGGGGCGACCACGACATCGACGTCGTCATCCCGATACCGGACACGAGCCGGACCGCCGCGCTGTCCTTCGCGAACGAGCTCGGGCTGCGCTACTCGGAAGGGTTCATCAAGAACCGCTACATCGGCCGGACCTTCATCATGCCGGGCCAGACGATCCGCAAGAAGTCGGTGCGACAGAAGCTCAACGCCATCGACGTCGAATTCCGCGGCAAGAACGTGCTGCTGATCGACGACTCCATCGTGCGCGGTACGACGTCGCAGCAGATCGTCCAGATGGCCCGCGACGCCGGTGCGGCCAAGGTCTACTTCGCCTCCGCGGCGCCCCCCGTCCGCTACCCCAACGTCTACGGCATCGACATGCCCGCGGCCAAGGAGCTGGTCGCGCACGGCCGCAGCGAGGACGAGGTCTGCCGGATCATCGGGGCCGACGGGCTGGTTTACCAGGATCTCGCCGACCTCATCGAGGCCGTGCAGAAGAAGGGCAAGACCAACGTCGACCGCTTCGACACCTCCGTGTTCGACGGGGACTACGTCACCGGCGACGTCAACGCCCACTACCTCCAGCAGCTCGAGCTGCTGCGCAACGACGCCGCCCGCCAGCGCCGCGACAGCGGCTGCAACTCCTCGATCGAGCTGCAGAACACCGCCTGAGCCCGTCCGGCTTCCGCCGCGCCGCGGGCCGTCCCGCGGCGAATCCCTGCCCCCGGCGCAGGCTCTCCCGCAGCGCCTTTCGGCTAGAATCCGGCCCATGACGGACCACGAAGACCAGCGCGGCGCGGACGGCGGGCTTGAAGTCGAGCAGGCCAGGCCCAAGGTCCAGAAACCACCGCTGTACAAGGTGCTGCTGCTCAACGACGACTACACCCCGATGGAATTCGTGGTGCAGGTACTCGAGCGGTTTTTCCGGATGGACCGGGTGCGCGCGACGCAGGTGATGCTGCACGTGCACACGCGCGGACTGGGGGTATGCGGGGTCTTCGCCCGGGATGTGGCGGAGACCAAGGTGGCGCAGGTGAACGACTACTCGCGCAGCCATCAGCACCCGCTGCTTTGCACCATGGAGGAGGCTTGAGGGGCGGCGGGCGGAATCACGGAGGCGTCGGGCGATGCTGAGCAAAGAGCTGGAGTTCACCCTGAATCAGGCCTTCAAGCGCGCCCGGGAGCTGCGGCACGAGTTCATGACCGTCGAGCACCTCCTGCTCGCGCTGCTCGACAATCCGGCCGCCGTCGAGGTCCTCCGCGCCTGTGGCACGGATCTCGACCGGCTGCGCCGCGAGCTTCAGGCCTTCCTCGACGAGACCACCCCCATGCTCCCCGCGCAGGACAAGCGCGACACGCAGCCGACGCTCGGCTTCCAGCGCGTCCTCCAGCGGGCCGTGTTCCACGTGCAGTCGGCAGGACGCAAGGAGGTCACCGGCGCAAACGTGCTGGTCGCGATCTTCAGCGAGCAGGACTCGCACGCCGCCTTCCTTCTCGAGCAGCAGGACGTGACGCGGCTCGACGTCGTCAACTTCATCAGCCACGGCCTCGCCAAGGACGGGGGCGAGCGGCCGTCGCCCGGCGCCCCGCCGCCGGCCGCGCAGGGCGAGGAGGGGGGCGAGCCGCAGGGCTCTCCGCTCGAGCAGTTCGCCGCCAACCTCAACGAGCGTGCCCGGCAGGGACGCATCGACCCGCTCATCGGCCGCAAGCAGGAGCTCGAGCGCACGGTCCAGATCCTGTGCCGGCGCCGCAAGAACAACCCGCTGCTGGTCGGTGAGGCAGGCGTCGGCAAGACCGCGATCGCCGAGGGGCTCGCCAAGAAGATCGTCGACGGCGAGGTGCCCGAAGTGCTCTCCGGCTGCACGATCTATGCCCTCGACCTCGGCGGCCTCGTCGCCGGCACCAAGTATCGCGGTGACTTCGAGAAGCGGCTGAAGGGCGTGCTCGCCCAGCTCAAGAAGGACGCAAGCGCCATCCTGTTCATCGACGAGATCCACGCGGTGATCGGGGCGGGGTCCGCGTCCGGCGGCGTCATGGACGCCTCCAACCTGATCAAGCCCGCCCTGGCCTCGGGCGAGCTGCGCTGCATCGGCTCGACGACCTACCAGGAGTACCGGGGCATCTTCGAGAAAGACCACGCGCTGGCCCGGCGCTTCCAGAAGATCGACATCACCGAGCCCAGCGTCGAGGAGACGGTGGAGATCCTCAAGGGCCTCAAGTCGCGCTTCGAGGAGCACCACAAGGTCAAGTACTCGCTGCCGGCGCTGCGCACGGCCGCCGAGCTCTCGGCGAAGTACATCAACGACCGGCACCTGCCCGACAAGGCGATCGACGTCATCGACGAGGCCGGTGCCTACGTCCAGCTGATGCCGGCCTCTCGCCGGAAGAAGAACGTGGGTGTCGCCGAGATCGAGAACATCGTCGCGAAGATTGCGCGCATCCCGCCGCGCAGCGTGTCGGCGACCGATACCGAGGCCCTCAAGACCCTGACGCGCGACCTGCAGATGGTGGTGTTCGGCCAGGACGAGGCGATCGGGGCGCTCGCGGCCGCCATCCGGATGAACCGCTCCGGTCTCGGTCACGAGGAAAAGCCGGTGGGCTCCTTCCTCTTCGCCGGGCCGACCGGCGTCGGCAAGACGGAGGTGACCCGTCAGCTCGCCCGCATCCTCGGGCTCGAGCTGGTCCGGTTCGACATGTCGGAGTACATGGAGCGACACACGGTGTCGCGGCTCATCGGGGCTCCGCCCGGCTACGTCGGCTTCGACCAGGGGGGACTGCTCACCGAGGAGATCGCGAAGCACCCGCACTCGGTGCTGCTGCTCGACGAGATCGAGAAGGCGCACCCGGACGTGTTCAACCTGCTGCTGCAGGTGATGGACCACGGCGCGTTGACCGACAACAACGGTCGCAAGGCCGACTTCCGCAACGTCATCCTGGTCATGACCACGAACGCCGGCGCCCAGGAGATGGCGCGGCCGTCGATCGGCTTCGCGACGCAGGACCACTCCACCGACGGGACGGAGGCGATCAAGAGGATGTTCTCGCCCGAGTTCCGCAACCGGCTGGACGCAGTCATTCAGTTCAAGTCGCTATCGCCCGAGACCGTGCAGCACGTGGTCGACAAGTTCCTGTTCGAGCTCGAGGGGCAGCTGCACGCGCGGAACGTGACGATCGAGCTCGATGCCGAGGCCCGCCTGTGGCTCGCGGAGCGCGGCTTCGATCCCCTGATGGGCGCCCGGCCGATGGCCCGGCTGATCCAGGAGGAGATCAAGAAGCCGCTCGCCGAGGAACTGCTCTTCGGCCAGCTGGCCGAGGGCGGCCACGTGCGGATCGGCGTGCGCGACGGGCGGCTCGCGTTCGACTACGAGAGCCGGGTGGTCCACTGACGTGGTGAGCCCGTAGCGCGGAGATTACTTCGCGCGGTAGGTGATGCGGCCCTTGGTCAGGTCGTACGGCGTCAGCTGCACCGTGACCTTGTCGCCCGTCAGGATGCGGATGTAGTGCTTTCGCATCTTGCCGGAGATGTGGGCCGTGACCACGTGCCCGTTCTCCAGCTGGACGCGGAACATGGTGTTGGGAAGGGTCTCGGTCACGGTCCCTTCCATCTCGATGAAGTCTTCTTTTGCCATTCAACGACCTGCGCGGGCCGGGTGTATCCGGAAACGGGCGCGGAGTATATCACGGGCCGGCGGCGCGGCCGCTCATTCTGGCGGGAGCGGCTCGCCTGCGGCGAAAACACGCCAGTCCTCGTCGACCAGGAGCTCGACGGGCCGGTAGTTGGCCTTGTACTTCATCTTGGCGCACGCGCCGATCCAGTAACCGAGATAGAGCCAGGGGAGACGCCAGCGGCGCGCGAGGTCCACCTGCGCGAGGATCGCCAGGATGCCCGGCCCGATCCTCGCGTCGTCGGGATCGAAGAACGTGTACACGGCGGAGAGTCCGTCGGGCACCACGTCGGTGACCGCCACCGCGCAGAGCCTGCCGTCGAGCCGCAGTTCGACGAAAGCCGTGTCGCACCAGCGCGCGCCGAGGAAGGCGCGGTAGTCCTCCGGGCCGCCGTCGGCCATCGGCCCTTCGCCGTGTCGCGCCGCGAGGTAGCGGGCGTAGAGGGCGTAGTGCTCCTCGCGGAAGGCAGGCTCGACCGGCACGATCGACAGTCGCCCGGCGGCGGCACGCCAGGTGCGGCGCTGGCCGCGGCGCGGCACGAACTGCTCCACCGGCAGGCGCGCGGCGCGGCACGCTGCGCACGCCGCGCACGCCGGGCGATAGACGTGCTCGCCGCTGCGCCGGAAGCCGTGGGCCAGCAGCCGGCCGTACAGCGTGGGGGTGGGCAGCACGGCCGGGTCGAGAAAGATCGAGGCGGCGGTCCGGCCCGGCAGATAAGGGCACGGGTGCTGGCTGCCCCGATAGAGCCGGATGCTCGTGCCATTCGCCATCAGGACGCCTCCCGGCCCGCGAGCGGGCGCGTTGGCGCCGGCACGCGCTCGGACGCCGCCCACGCGGTGGCGGCGGGCCGCTCGTTCACCGCCGACTGCACGAGGCGGACGAAGTCGTCGCGCCGCATCGGCACGGCGCCGAGCCGCTCGAGGTGCGCCGTGTGTACCTGACAGTCGACGATCGCGTAGCCCCAGCCAGCGAGCCGGCGCACCAGGTGCGCGAAGGCCACCTTGGACGCGTCGCTCGCGCGGCTGAACATGGACTCCCCGAAGAACACCCGGCCGAGCGCCACGCCATAGAGCCCGCCGACCAGCTCGCCCTCGAGCCAGGTCTCGGCCGAGTGGGCGAGACCGAGCGCGTGCAGGCGTTCGTAGGCATCCACCATCTCCGGCACGATCCAGGTACCGTCGGCGCCCGCGCGCGGCGCCGCGCAGCCGCGGATCACGGCGCCGAAGGCGGCGTCCAGCGAGACCCGGAACCGGTCGGCCCGCAGTCGCTTGCGCAGGCTGCGGGACACGTGGAGTGCCTGCGGCCAGAGCACGAGGCGCGGGTCCGGGCTCCACCAGAGAAACGGTTGCCCCGGCGAGTAACAGGGAAAGATGCCACGGCGATACGCGCCGACGAGCCGCGCGGGGGACAGGTCGCCGCCGACGGCCAGGAGCCCGTTGGGCTCGGTCTCGGCGAGCGCAGGGTCGGGAAAGGGCGCGTCGGCGCTGCGGTCGAGCAGGAAGATCATCGGGCAGCGGTCGCGCCCGGGTCGTCTGCCTTGTAGGGGCTGTGCGCGGCCATGTCGGCAAGGTAATCCCGCATCGCCTCGCCTTCCAGGGCAAGGAAGCGGTCCACGGCCGCCGCGAACGCCGGATGCGCGATCCAGTGTGCCGACCAGGTCGCGGTCGGCAGGAAGCCGCGACTGAGCTTGTGCTCGCCCTGTGCCCCGGGCTCGAAGCGCGCGAGTCCGTGCCTCAGGCAGTAGTCGATGCCCTGGTAATAGCAGGCCTCGAAGTGGAGGCTGTGGTAGGCCTCGCGGCAGCCCCAGTGCCGGCCGTACAGCGTGTCGGTGCCGACGAGCGAGAATGCCGCTGCCACCGGGTCGTCGCCGTGCAGCGCCAGCACCAGGGCGGCGCCGCCGGGCATGTCCCGGCCGAGCCGCTGGAAGAACTCGAGCGAGAGGGTCGGTATGCCGCCGCGGCGATGGAACGTGTCCGCGTAGAGGCGGTGAAAGAACCGCCACTCGGCTGCGCTGACGTCGCCGGCGTGAAGGACCCGAAATCCGATGCCCTGCTCGACGACGCGGCGGCGCTCGCGCTTGACCTTCTTCCGCTTCTCGGCGCTGAACGTCTGGAGGAAGTCGTCGAAGTCGCCATAGCCGGCGTTCGCCCAGTGGAACTGGCAGCCCAGGCGGCGCGCGAAACCGTGCGCGACCAGCCAGTCGGTCTCTTCTGCCGGACCGAACAGCCAGTGCAGGGACGAAACGCCGAGCTCGTGTGCGAGGTCGAGGGCGGCGTCCGCCAGCGCCCGGCGCACGATGTCGCGTTCCGTGTCCGGGGCGACCAGGAGCTTCGGCCCCGTCGCGGGCGTGTACGGAGCGGCGGAGACGAGCTTGGGGTAGTAATCCACGCCCGCGCGCCGATAGGCGTCCGCCCAGCTCCAGTCGAAGACGAATTCGCCATAGGAGTTGCGCTTGAGGTAGAGCGGGGCGGCCCCGACGAGGCGCCCTGCCCGGTAAGCCAGGAGGTGGCGCGGCAGCCAGCCGTAGCGCTCGCCGACGCAGCCGTCGAGCTCCAGTGCGCGCAGGAACTCGTGGCGGAGAAACGGGTAGGGGTCGGCGCCGAGCGCGTTCCAGGCCGCCGCCGTCACCCCGCCGAGCCCGTCGACCACCTCGACGCGAAGCCCGTCCGCGCTCCCCTGATCCGCCATGAGGCGACGCTAGGGCGGTCGACCGGGTCGGGTCAACCGCGGCCGACCCGGGGGAAGCGCGGTGATCGGGTTGCGCGGCGATCGGGCCGCGCGGGAATTTGGGTGAGCCGACCGCGTGGCCGGGCGATCCACGCTAATATCCCGGCGTCGCCTCGTCGGAGAGATCGATGCCGCGGATCCGTTTCCTGCCGCCCGCCGGCCCCCTGGGTGTGGTCGTCATCTGTGCGCTCTTGGTCGCCTGCGGCGAAGGCGGCGCGCCCGAGAAGCCGAAGGCGACGGGCAACCACGTGTGGCGCGGCCAGACCGACGCGTACTATCAGGCAAAGGATGTCGCGAAGGGCGCCAGCGCGCAGCTCGAGGCACAGGAAGCCGCGATCGAGCGGGCACGCCGTGGTGACTGAGCCGGCGCCGGTTCCCACGCGCGACGCCCCGTAGACCACGCATGACGACCCCGGAGGAGAGAAGAACATGACAGCCAGCGTGCGACAGGTGCTCGACGAGAAGGGCTCCCGCGTTCATGCCGTGCCGCCGGGCGCGAGCGTCTACGAGGCGCTCGAGCTGATGGCCCAGCACGACATCGGTGCGGTGGTGGTCGCCGAGGGGGAGTGCCTCGCCGGCATCTTCACCGAGCGCGACTATGCGCGAAAGGTCATCCTCCAGGGCCGCACCTCGCGCGACACGCGCGTCGGCGAGCTGATGACCCCGAACGTCCTGACCGTTTCCCCGTCGCAGACCATGGATGACTGCATGCAGCTCATGACCGAGAACCGCGTGCGTCACCTGCCCGTGGTCGAGCGCGGCCGACTGGTCGGCATCGTGACGATCGGCGACGCGGTGAAGACGGTGATCGCCGAGCACGAGGCGACCATCCGGCAGCTGTCGAGCTACATCGCCGGCGACCTCGCGTCCTGACCGTGCGCCTGCCGCCGGCGCTGTGCACGGCGATCGCGGCGGCCGCCGTGGCGTGCGGCCTGGCCGCGCCGGTCGCGTCGGCGCCGGTCGCCGCGTCGCACGGGATGGTCGTCAGCGCCCACCGGCTCGCGACCGAAGCCGGGGTCGACGTCCTGCGCCGCGGCGGCAACGCGATCGACGCGGCCGTCGCCGTCGGCTACGCGCTCGCCGTCGTCTACCCGGTGGCCGGCAACCTCGGCGGTGGCGGGTTCATGACCATCCGCTTCGCCGACGGCAGCAGCGCGTTCCTCGACTTCCGCGAGACCGCCCCCGCGGCGGCGACCGAGGGCATGTACCTCGACGCGCTCGGCACGCCGGTGCCGCAGGCCAGCACGCGCGGGCACCTCGCGGCCGGCGTCCCGGGCAGCGTGGCGGGGCTCGAGCACGCGCGGGAGCGGTTCGGCACGCTCGACGGCGCGACGCTGCTGGCGCCTGCCGTGGCGCTCGCCGAGGAGGGGTTCGTCCTCGAGGAGGACGACGCGGCGATGCTCGTGGCCGCGGCACCCGAGCTCGCGCGCGACCCGGCGGCCGCGGCGATCTACCTCGTCGACGGCGGGCCGCCTGCCTCCGGCGCACGGCTCGTGCAGCGGGACCTCGGCGCGACGCTGCGGGCCGTCGGGCGCGAGGGCGCCGCCGGCTTCTACGCCGGCCCGGTGGCCGCGGAGATCGCCCGGGCGAGCCGCGAGGGCGGGGGCCTCATCGGCATCGAGGACCTTGCGGCCTATCAGGTCAGGGAGCGCGCACCGGTGTCGTGCGACTACCGTGGCTTCACGGTGGTGTCGGCGCCGCCGCCGAGCAGCGGCGGCGTGACCTTGTGCCTGCTGCTCAACGTCCTCGAGGGGTTTCCGCTGGCGACGCTGGGTCGCGACAGCGCGGATTACGTGCATCTCGTGGCCGAGGCGATGCGCCTCGCCTTCGTCGAGCGCAACACGCGCCTCGGGGATCCCGACTTCGTCGCGAACCCGGTCGCCCAGTTGCTGAGCGATGGGTACGCCGCGCTCCTGCGCGGGCGCATCGACCCGGCGCGCGTCACCCCGTCGCCGGCGATGCTCGCGCCGATCGATCGGGGCGAGAGCCCGCAGACCACGCACTACTCGGTGGTGGACGAGGCGGGCAACGCGGTGGCCGTCACCACCACGCTCAATGGCGCGTTCGGCGCCAAGGTGGTTGCCGGCTCGACCGGGGTGCTGCTCAACAACGAGATGGACGACTTCACGGTCAAGCCCGGCGTGCCCAATCTGTTCGGCCTCGTGCAGGGGCGCGCCAACGCCATCGCGCCGGGGAAGCGGCCGCTCAGCTCGATGACGCCGACCGTGGTGACGAAGGACGGCGCGCTCGTGCTCGTCGTCGGCTCGCCCGGTGGCCCGCGCATCATCACGACGGTGCTGCAGGTGATCGTCAACCTGATCGACCACGGCATGACGGTGAGCGACGCGGTCGCCGCGCCCCGCCTGCACCACCAGTGGCTGCCCGACGTGCTCTTCGTCGAGTCTGGCCGACTCTCCGTCACGGTGGCGAAGGCGCTCGAGGCGCGCGGCCACGAGGTGAGAGAGGGCCGGCCGTGGGGCGAGGCCCAGGCTGTCCTCGTCGGCGGGCCGGCCCTCGTCACTCCGGCGACCGACGGTGCGCGCTACTTCGGCGCGGCCGACCCGCGTGGGCCGCTCGGCGCTGCGGTGGGCTACTGACGACCGCGCCGGCGTGGTCTAATTCCCGTCCATGTACCGACCGTTTCCGCTCTTCGTCGGCCTGCGCTACACGCGGGCCAAGCGCCGCAACCACTTCATCTCCTTCATCACCGTCATCTCGCTGCTCGGCATCGTGCTCGGCGTAACGGCCCTGATCACGGTGCTCTCGGTGATGAACGGCTTCCACAAGGAGGTGCGCGCGCGGATCCTCGGCATGGCGTCGCACGCCGAGATCGTGTCCGTGAGCGGGGGCCTCAAGGACTGGCCGGCCGCGATCGGCAAGGCCATGGCCGACCCGCGCGTGGTCGGTGCGGCGCCCTTCGTCGAGTCGCAGGTGATGCTGGTCAACGGCCAGAACGTCAGCGGCGCGATCCTCCGGGCGGTGCTGCCGGAACGCGAGGGCGCCGTGTCCGACGTCGGCGAGCACATGGTCGCCGGCGCGCTCGAGGACCTCCGGCCGGGCGAGTTCGGCATCGTTCTCGGCCGCGAGCTGTCGTACGTGCTCGACGTGCGGCCGGGCGACCAGGTGACCGTGGTCACGCCGCAGGTGACCGTGACGCCTGCGGGCACCGTGCCGCGCATGAAGCGCTTCACCGTCGTCGGCCTGTTCGAGGTCGGCATGGGCGAGTACGACCGCGGCGTGGGCCTGCTGCACCTTCGCGACGGCGCGACGCTGCAGCGCCTCGACGACGCCGTGAGCGGCGTGCGCCTCAAGTTGCACGACATGGACGAGGCGCCCGCCGTGTCGCGCGAGCTCGCGGGCCGGCTCGGTGGGCTGTTCCGCGTCACCGACTGGACGCAGTCGCACCGCAACTTCTTCTCGGCGCTCAAGACCGAGAAGCGGATGATGGGGCTGATCCTCTTCCTCATCGTCGCCGTCGCCGCCTTCAACATCGTCTCGACGCTCGTGATGGTGGTCACCGACAAGCAGAGCGACATCGCGATCCTGCGCACGCTCGGCGCCGCGCCGCACGAGATCATGGGCATCTTCATCGTCCAGGGCGCGTGGATCGGCACCGTCGGCACGCTGCTCGGACTCGCCGGCGGAATCGCGCTCGCGCTCAACGTCGAGACGGTGGTCGCCGGCATCGAGCGTCTGTTCGGGGTGCACTTCATCGACCCGGACGTCTACTACATCAGCCGGCTGCCCTCGGACCTGCACTGGAACGACGTGGGGCTGATCGGCGTCGTGGCCTTCCTGCTCACGCTGCTCGCGACGCTCTACCCCGCGTGGCGCGCGGCGCGCGTCCAGCCGGCGGAGGCCCTGCGCTATGAGTGAGCCGGTCCTCGCCTGCCGCGGCCTGCGCCGCACCTTCACCATCGGACCCTCGCCGGTCGAAGTCCTCAAGGGCGTCGACCTCGAGGTGATTCCCGGCGAACGCATCGCCATCGTCGGCGCTTCCGGCTCGGGCAAGAGCACGCTGCTGCACTGCCTCGGCGGGCTCGACGAGCCGACCGGCGGGCAGGTGCTCCTCGAGGGACGGGACTACGCCTCGCTCCCGGCCGCGCGGCGGGGTCGCGAGCGCAATCGCGCGCTGGGCTTCGTCTACCAGTTCCACCACCTGCTGCCCGAGTTCACGGCGCTCGAGAACGTCGCCATGCCGCTGCTGATCGGCGGCGTGGCGCCGGCCGAGGCCGGCGGGCGTGCCGCGGCGATGCTCGCCCGGGTCGGACTGGGCGCGCGCGTGGAGCACAAGCCCGGCGAGCTCTCGGGCGGCGAGCGGCAGCGCGCCGCCGTGGCACGCGCCCTGGTCACGAGGCCGCGCTGCGTGCTCGCGGACGAGCCCACGGGAAACCTCGATCGGCGCACCGCGGAGCAGATCTACGGGCTGATGCTGGAGCTGAACGCGGAGGCGGGCACCAGCTTCGTCGTGGTCACCCACGACCTCGCCCTTGCCGGCCGGATGGATCGGATGCTTCGGCTCGAAGACGGGATCCTGACCGCTTCGGTCTGAGGCCCCGTCCGGCCGCGCGTCGTCCGGCGGCATTTCCGGGTGGTGCCTGGGCGTCGCCCGATCGGGCCGGCCTGGACACCCTCGCGCTGCGCTGCTCCAATGCCGGCGTCCTCGCGATCCACCAGGGAAGGTCATGGTCGCCGCCGTCGCCGCGTTCCTCGCGGGCGTCTGTCTCTTCCAGCTCCAGTCGGCGTTGCCTGCGGCCACTTGGCTGCTGGCCGCGCCGCTGTTGGCTGCCGTCGCAGTGCGCTGGCCGCGCCTGCGCGCGCCCATCGGCCTGCCGGC
>JALORY010000029.1 GCA_025458675.1 Gammaproteobacteria bacterium
CTCCCGCCCGCCGATCACGCCGAACGCCATCCTGCCCTGCTTGTCGATCAGGAAGGTGGTCGGCAGCCCCTTGACCGGCCAGGACTGGGCCACCGCGGATTCCTCGTCGAGCAGCAGCGGGAAGGTCAGAGGGGTCTCCAGGCCCTTGCTGAAGGCGAACACCTCGTCGCCGGTCTCGCCGACGTTGACGCCGAGCACCACGAGCCCTTCGTCCTTGAATTGCCGCCAGAGCCGCTCCATCGACGGCAGCTCCTTGCGGCAGGGCGGACACCAGGTCGCCCAGAAGTTGACCAGCACCACCTTGCCGCGCAGCTCGGACAACCGCCAGGTCTTCGTGCCCTCCTCGTCCGGCAGCTCGAGTGCCGGCGCGGGCGGCAGGTCCCGCAGCGCCTGGAGCGGACGGTCGGACCCCGCAGCCGCAGCGGCCAGCAGCGGGCCGCAGAGCGCGGCAGCGAGCAGGACCAGCCCCGCGACGCGACGAACGGTCTCGTTCACGCCTCCTCCTCGGCGCCCACGCCGCCGAACAGCGCCAGGAGCTTCGGCAGAAACCCGCGCAGCTCGCCGACCATGATCGCGAAGTCGGCGTCGAATCGCACCGCCGCGTCGCCGCCATCCTCGATGGCTGCCGCCTCGTCCCGCACGAGATCGAGGAAGCGCAGGCGACGCAGCGCGAGGTCGTCGCCCACGACGACGCCGAGGCGCTCGTTCCATTCGACGGCGACCTGCTGCGGCAGCAGCCCCGCCTCGAGGTGCGTGTGCACGACGTCGAGGTCGAGGCCGCGCACGCGCACCACGCCGCCACCCTGGGCCGGCTCGGCGAGCACGCACTGATCGCCGAGGACGAGATCCTTGGGCGGGCGCGAGGCGAGCCAGCGGCGCATCACCGAGGCAGGGGGGCGCGCGGTGGTCAGGGGGCGGGCGCGCAACGAGCCGACGCTGCCGCGCAGCAGGGCGACGACCTCTTCCGCCCGCTTCGGGCTGGCGCTGTCCACGAGCAGGAGCGCGAGGCGCGGGTCGACGAGCGCGAAGACGCGCGTGGCGCGCACGAAGGCCTTCGGCAGCAGCTCCTGCACGACGCGGTCCTGCAGGTCGCGCCGCTCCTTGCGGTGCACCGGCCGGCCCTCGGCGCGCTCGATCTCCCCCACCTGCTCGGCCACCGCCTGCCGCACGACGGCGCCGGGCAGCAGGCGCTCCTGCCGCTCGGCGCAGACCAGCAGCGCGCCGTCGGCGGCGTGCACCAGAGGCGCGCCGGCGACGGCGAGGGGCGGCACCCAGCCCATGGCCGCGGGCTCGAAGGGTCCGCAGGGTCGCGACGCATCCCCTGCGAGCAGCGGCGCGAGGGCTTCGGGGCCGAGCGCGAACGCATCCGGCAGATGATAGAGGCGGAGATTGCGTAACCACATGGGAAAAGGCTCAGGTCTCGAAGCCGGCGGACGGGTCCAGGCTGCACTGCTCGAACTGTGCGATCACCTGCGCGCCGAAGAGGAAGATCATCGCCGCGATCTCGAAGCTGAGCAGCGCCACCACCGCAGTCGCGAGCGAGCCGTAGATCACGTTGACGAGGGAAAGGGTCGAGAAGTACCAGACCAGCACGTGCCGCACGATCTCCCACAGGATGCCGGCCACGACGCCGCCGACCAGCGCGTGCGCGAGCGGGATGCGGCCGTGCGGCAGCACCAGATAGAGCGCGGTCATCAGCAGGATGAGGCCCGCCACGCCCAGCAGGTAGAGGGCGACGCCGGTGACTGTGCCCAGCTGCCACGTGAAGCCGAGGAAGCGGATGCCGCGCTCGTCGAGCGCGTGCACCGCCCCGCTGATGAAGGTGACCAGAAAGACGCTGACGGTGATCAGCAGCACGAAGCCGAGGGGGATCAGCAGCGACACCAGGAAATGCCGCTTCTTGTGCTGGACCCGGTGGCAGAAGATCACCGACATCGCGCTCTCGAGCACGCTGAAGGCCACGGTGGAGAAGAAGATCAGGACGATGGTGCCCGTGCCGCCGATCAGGTTGCGCTTGGCGAGGAAGGCGCTGATCTGCGCCGTGATGGCCGCCGCCTCGCTCGGCAGCAGGAGCTCGAGGTGGTCGGAGACGCTCTCGAGCAGGGCCTGCTCGTCGAGCACGTGGGACAGTCCGACCAGCACGATCGCCATCAGGGGCACGATGGACAGCAGCGTGTAGAAGGCGACTGCGCCCGACAGCAACAGCCCCTGGTTGCGACGGAACGCCAGCACCGTGCCGATGAAGAAGGCGACCGGCTCACGGGCGATCCGCCGCAGGCAGCCTGCGGCGGCATCGCGGCTCACGTGGGGGCGCAGCGGCGGGTTGCTCATGGTGTCGCCCTCAGTCGCGGCGCAGCTTGTCGGAAATGGCGATCGGCGTCGGGAATCGCAGCACGATGAAGTACGACGACGCAATGAAAGTCAGCAAGGTGGCCAGCTGCGCGAGGTAGGAGGCGCGCTCGCTCAGCACCCCCTGACTCGCCGCCAGCACGACCACGAGCAGCGTGAACTCGGACAGCTGCCCGAGGCGGAAGCCGATCTCCTTCGACCGTTCGGGGCTCTCGCCCGTGCGCCGGAGCAGGCGGGCGAACACCACCGGCTTGATCACGAGCATCGCGACCGCGAGCAGCACGGCGGGCAACAGCACCTCGCCCGTCATCGACAGGTTGAAGCCGGCGCCGAGGGAGAAAAAGAACAGCACCAGGAAGAAATCGCGCAGCGGCCGCAGGCTCTCGGCAATGTACGCGGCGACCGGTCGCGTTGCGAGCGCGACGCCGCCGATGAAGGCGCCGATCTCGGCGGAGAGGCCGAGGGCCACGCCGAGTTGGGCCATGCCGAGGCACCAGCCGATCGCCATCAGGAACAGGTACTCACGGATCTTGTCGAAGCGGCGGATGAGCGGGAAGTAGAGGTAGCGCTCGAGCGCCCACGCGGCCAGCACCAGGACAGGCGGCCCGAGCAGCAGGCCGGCGACGTCGGCGACCGGCAACTCGCCCTGGCCGGCGGCGCGCAGGAGCAGCAGCATGCCGATCGCGATCAGGTCCTGCAGGAGCAGGATGCTGATCATGATCTCGCCGGTGCGCTGGTGGTGCAGCACCGTGGTCGGGAGGAGCTTCAGGCCGATGATCGTGCTCGAGAAGGCCATGGTGCCACCGACCAGGAGGCTGTCGCGCAGGCCGAAGCCGAAGGCCATGGTGATGACGGCGCCGAGCGCCGCGAACGCGAGCGAGCTTACCAGCGTCACGACGGTCGTGCTGCGGACCGTGCGGATCAGGTCCTGGGGCTGCAGGTCGAGTCCGAGCAGGAACAGCAGGAAGGTGATGCCGATGTGGGCGATCTGGGAGACGTTCTCCGGGTCTCCCGTGAGGCCCAGGCCCCAGGGCCCCATGAGCACACCGAGCGCGATGTAGGCCACCAGCAGGGACTGGCGCGCGTAGAGCGCCGCCGTCGCGAGCACCGCTGCCCCGGTGAATACCAAGAAGATGGTGTAGACGATCGACTCGTGGCTCATCTGCGGGACCGGCGCCTGAGCCCCTATTGTTCCCGGAGCAGGCGTTTCGATCCAGCGCGATCGGCGACTGTCTTTGCTCGCGAACGACGGGCGGAGCGCGGATCAGCCCGCCATGCGCACCGGCATGCGCCGCGCGCCCCAGGTGCCGGGCCGCGCCTCGAAGACACCCGCGATCGGCGTGCCGCACCCCGCGCAGCGCCCCTGCGCGTCGAGCCGCCACTCGCCCAGCGTGTACCAGTCGCGCTCGATCACGCGCGCGCCGCAGCCGGGACACCAGGTGCTGCCGCCGGCGCTGTCGTGCACGTTGCCCGTGTAGGCATAGCGCACGCCGTTGGTCATCGCGATCGCCCGCGCGCGGGTCAGCGTGGCGGGAGGCGTCGGCGGGTGATCGAGCATCTTCCAATCGGGGTGGAAGGCGGTGAAGTGCATCGGCACGTCCGGCCCGAGCGCCTGCACCACCCACTTCGTCATGCGGTCGATCTCGGCCTCGGAGTCGTTTTCGCCGGGGATCAGCAGCGTCGTGAGCTCGAGCCAGACCTTCGTCTCGTGCCGGAGGTAGACGAGGGTATCCAGCACGGGCTGGAGGTGACCACCGCAGAGCCGGTGGTAGAAGTCGTCGCTGAAGGCCTTCAGGTCGACGTTCGCCGCGTCCATGTGCGCGAAGAAGTCCTCGCGGGCGCCGGGCGACACGTAGCCTGCGGTCACCGCGACGCTCCGTATCCCGAGTGCGTGGCAGGCGACCGCCGTGTCGATCGCGTACTCGAGGAAGACGACGGGGTCGTTGTAGGTGTAGGCGACGCTGCGGCAGCCGAGCCGCTGCGCGGCCTGCGCGATGGCCTGCGGGGACGCGGCGTCGGCCAGCGTGTCCATCTCGCGGGACTTGCTCACGTCCCAGTTCTGGCAGAACTTGCACGCGAGGTTGCAGCCCGCGGTGCCGAAGGAAAAGATGGGCGTTCCGGGCAGGAAGTGATTGAGCGGCTTCTTCTCGACCGGGTCGACGCAGAACCCGCTCGAGCGGCCGTAGGTCGTGAGGACGACCTCGCCGCCCTCGGCCGAGCGCACGAAGCAAAGACCCTGCTGCCCGTCCTTGAGGCGGCAGGCGCGCGGGCAGACGTCGCACTGCACCCGCCCGTCGTCGAGGCGGCGCCAGTAACGGGTCGGATGGCTGCTCGTGCCAGCGCGCACCGCCGACCTCCGCGGCTTGCAATCGGGCCGATCCCTTGCATTTTTATAGTCGATAGGAGGCCGTCATGCAGACCACCCGCCGTCCGACCGTCGCCGGCCTGTTCTACCCCGCGGACCCCGTCGAGCTGCGGGCCGACGTCGACGCCTACCTCGCTGCTGCAGGCTCCCCCCAGGGCCCGGCCCCGAAGGCGCTCATCGCGCCGCACGCCGGCTACGTCTACTCGGGGCCGATCGCCGCCACGGCGTACGCCCGGCTACGCCCGGTGGCCGACCGCGTCCACCGCGTCGTGCTGCTCGCGCCCGCCCACCGGCTGCCTTTCCGGGGCCTCGCCGTCCCGGACGCCACCGAGTTCGTGACGCCCCTCGGACGGATCCCCGTCGACCGCGCCGCGCTCGCCAGCGTCGCCGACCTGCCGCAGGTGGGACGGCTCGACGCCGCCTTCGACGGCGAGCACGCCCTCGAGGTCCACCTGCCGTTCCTGCAGGCGGTGCTCGACGCGTTCACTCTGGTGCCGTTCATCGTCGGCGACGCGGAAGCGGGCGAGGTCGCCGAGGTGATCGACCGTCTCTGGGGGGGCGAGGAAACCCTGATCGTCGTGAGCTCGGACCTCAGCCACTACCTCGCCTACGATACCGCCAGGGCGCGCGACGCTCGCACCACCCGCTGCATCGAGGCCCTGGACCCCTCGGTCGGCTACCACGACGCCTGCGGCCGCAACCCGGTCAACGGCCTGCTCACCGTGGCGCGCCGGCGCGGCCTCGCCGTCGAGACCGTCGACCTGCGCAACTCGGGCGACACGGCCGGCCCGCGCGACCGCGTGGTAGGCTACGGCGCCTATGTGTTCCACTGAGGTCACGGTCGCGCTCGACGCCGCGGAGCGCGCGGCGCTGCTCGACGTCGCGCGTCGCTCGATCGCGCACGGCCTGGCGCACGGCCATCCGCTCGCCGTCGACCCCGACGCCTGGTCCCCCGCCCTGCGGGCGCATCAGGCCGCGTTCGTCACGCTCAACCGGGCCGGCCAGTTGAGGGGCTGCATCGGTCACCTCGAGGCCACGCAGCCGCTCGTGCTCGACGTGGCGGACAACGCCTTCGCCGCCGCCTTCCGCGACCCGCGCTTTCTCCCGCTGGCGCCCGACGAGCTCGACGGGCTCGAGATCCACGTGTCGGTGCTCTCGCCTCCCGTGGCCCTCGAGGTGTCGTCCGAGGAGGAGCTCCTGCGCCGGCTGCGGCCGGGGATCGACGGGCTGATCCTCGACGACGGCCTGCACCGGGGCACGTTCCTGCCGTCGGTCTGGGAGACGTTGCCGAAGCCCGCCCAATTCGTCGGCCAGCTCAAGCTCAAGGCCGGTTTGCCGATTGCCTACTGGTCGGACCGGATTCGGGTGTCGCGCTACACCACGGAATCCTTTGGCAGCTGACGCGCGGTCGGCATCGCGCCCGGGCCGTCCCGGTGCCTGCCCGAACCACGCTGTGGCCGGCTGACCTCGAGTGCAGGAGGAAGACGATGGAGATGCTCTGGGTACTCGCGGCGCTCACCGGCGTGGTCCTCGCGGTCGTCGGCTGGGTCATGTGGCGTAGCCACTCCGGCGGGCCGATCGAGCCCCTGCCGCCCGCGAGCCGCGACGGACCGAAGCGCGCGATGAAGCCCACCTGGGGAAAGGTCGTGGTCGTGCCGGATCGCGCACACGCCTGCCGGGCGGTGCTGGAGATCGAGGGCCGGGAGTTCCCGAACGCCGACGCCCCCCGCCTGCCGCTGCCCAACTGCACCTTCAGCAACTGCAAGTGCTACTTCGTCCCCGCCAGGGAGCGCCGGCTCCGGCTCGAACGCCGCTGCGGGCTCGACCGGCGCACGGGGCTGCGGTTCGAGCCGGGCACCGAAGGCGACCGGCGCAGCGGCAAGGACCGCCGGCATGGCTCGCACTACGACTGGGACCACAAGGTCTGACCGAACAGCCGCCCGCGACCTCGGGGAGAGCCCGCTGATGTGGCGCACGCCCGCCGTGCTCGTGCTCCTCGTGCCCACCGCGGCGGCCCTCGGCGCCGACCCGCCACGCGCCGGCCGCTACGCCTGCGAGGCCGCCCGCACCGCCGGCATCCAGGGCGAGGGGCGATACGCCGGCCGCATCGAGCTGCCGGCGGCCGAGCAGCAGTTCACGGCCGAGATCCAGCGCCTCGCGTCGGGCCGCCCGGGCTGCCGCGGCGCGCGGCCCGGGACGCCCGAGCGACGCGCCAGCCACGAGGCCTGGTGGCAGTGCGGCGCGGCGCTCGAAGTCACGCTATCGCGCGGGAAGTACGCGCAGCCGCTGCGCAGCGACGACGGCTACATCTTCCACGACCGCCTGAGCGGGTGGCTCCACCTCGCCGAGGACCTGCGCTACGTCTTCGCCTACACGGACTTTGCCGGCAACTATTTCGTGGAAGAGGGCCGCTGCGCGTCCGAGTGACCGGGCGGCGGCCTGCCTAGCCGCCCCGGCGTCCGATACACTCGGTTGCATGCCGCGCGCCGCGCCCGCCCAATGACCGCCGAAGCCGAGGTCGTCGACTTCAGCGACGTCGGGCTCGACCGGCGCCGCCGCCGGCGCCAGCGCCGACGCCGTATCCTCCTGCCGATCCTCGGCGTCGCGATCATCGTCGCCGCGATCCTCGCGATTGCCTCGTACAGCTACCAGAGCAACCGCACGGGCGTGCTCGCCCTGTCGCAGGACGTCCTCGAGTCCCTGGACCGCCGCATCCGCACCGAGGTCGCGACGTACATCCAGCCCGCCGGGCAGATGGTTCGCCTGCTCACACAGATCGCGGCCGAGCTGGTCGTCCCCACCGACCGGCGGCGCGTCGGCGAAGCGGTCGCGACGAACGTCCTGCGCACCCACGAGCAGCTGACGAGCGTCTACTACGGCCAGGCGAACGGCGACTTCCTCATGGTGAAGACCATGGCGGACGGCGCGCTGGACACCAAGGAGATCACCCGCGGCGACGGCCCGGCGAAGGTCACCTGGACGCGCCGCGACCCGCAGGGCGGCACGCGCGCAGTCGACGTCGAGCCCGACGACGGCTACGACCCGCGCCAGCGCCCGTGGTACGGCAGCGCGCTCGCGGGCCCGGGCGTCGCCTGGACCGACGTCTACGTGTTCTTCACGGACCGCAAGCCCGGCATCACCGCGTCGCTCGCGATGCGCGACCGCGAGGGCAAGGTGCTCGGCGTCGCCGGGATCGACATCGCGCTCGAGCGGCTCAGCCACTTCCTGGCAGGCCTCAAGGTCGGGCGCACCGGCAGGGCGATGATCCTCGACGGCAGCGGCCGGCTGGTCGCTTACCCCGACACCGAGCGCATGCTCGAGGAGCGTGACGGCAAGCTCGTCCCGAAGCGGGCCGACGAGCTCGGGGACCCCGTCGTCGCCCGCGCCTACAACCGCTTCCGCGTCGAGGGCCACGGCCAGCGCGACCTCGAGGTCGACGGCCGGCGCTACATCAGCACGGCCACCTCGCTGCGCGACATCGTGGACCGCGACTGGACAGTGCTGATCGTCGTCCCGGAAGAGGACTTCGTCGGCTTCGTGCAGCGCAACAACCGCACGGCCCTCAGCCTCTCCTTCGGCGTCGTGGCGCTGGCCGCGCTGATGGCCTGGTGGCTGATCCTGCAGGGCCTGCGGGCCGACCGCAACGCGCAGCTGGTGCTGGACCGCCAGCAGGCGATGGCACGCCAGGGTGAGGCCTTCGCCGATCTCGCCCGCCGGGCGGCGACCTTCGAGCCGCAGGACCGCGCCTCGCTCACGGCGCTCACCGAGCGCGTCGCCGCGGCGACCGGCGTGCGCCGCGTCAGCGCCTGGCAGCTCGACGCCGCGGCCCGCGTGCTGCGCTGCCTGGACGCCTACGACCGCGACGGCGGCGGCCACGTCGCGGGGCTCGAGCTGCCGGGCGACCGGCTGCCACAGCTGTTCGCACGCCTCGCCGAAGGCCGCGAGCTCGTGGCGACCCAGGCGGCGAACGTCCCGGCGACGGCCGAACTGCACCGGCTCTACCTGCGGCGCTTCGACTGCCGCAGCCTGGCCGCCGTGCCCGTGCGCGCCGGCGGCGACGTCGTCGGCCAGCTCTGGCTCGAGGACAGCGACCTCACGGGCGACGAGCTGCACCAGGCCGCGGGCTTCGCCCAGGCGGTCGCCGACCTGCTCGGGCTGCGGCTCTCGGCCGGCCCCGCGACCCGGGCGGAGGCGCCCGCGGGCGCCCCCAGCGCGGCGCCACGCCACGCCGGCGTGGACGTGGCGCCGGCCGGCCCGGGCGGCGGCACCACCCTCGCCCGCCAGCTCGCGGAGCGCGGTGGCAAGGCGGAACTGCTCGCCGCCAAGGTGCACCCCGACTGCTCGGTGATGGTGCTGCGCTTCGCCGACCACGTCGGGCTCGCCGAGCGCAGTCGCGAAGACGCCGGGATCTCGGTGGCCGACCAGCTGGTGCGCTGGGTCGAGACGCGCGCCGCGGAGCTCGGCATCGATTTCGTCAAGGTGCTGAGCGACCAGGTGCTGGCGGCGGAAGGCATCGACGGCGACACCCAGGGCGGCGCCAATCGGCTCGCGGATCTCGCGCTCGCCATACAGGAACGCTGCGTGCGGCTTCAGACCCGCCACGAAACGCGGCTCGACTTCCGCATTGGCTTCGACAGCGGCACCGTGATCGGCAGCCCCGTCGGCGGCGCCGCGCGCGGCTACAACCTGTGGGGGGACGCCGTGCGCATCGCCGAAGCGATGGCAGACTCCGGGGTGCCCGGTGAGATCCAGGTCACCGCCGCGAGCTACCGGCTGCTGCGCGACGCCTACCTGTTCAGGCCGCGCGGCGCCTATTACGTCGAAGGCATCGGCGAGACGGCGACCTACCTGCTGGCGGGGCGCACGTGAGCGGCGCACCGCACCGGCCGCTGGCGGTCGACGACGCCTCGCTGCCGCGCCGCTTCCTCGTGGCGACGGGCGACCGGGTGCTGCGCACCCCGGTCGCGATCGTGCGCGGCGCGGCCGTCGCCGTGGCCGTGCTGCACCAGGCGCTGCGTCCGGTGAGCTGGCGGCGCACCGTGCGTGCCGAGCTGCTGCGGCAGTGCCTGCACACGGGGGTGGGCGGCCTGGCCGCGACGGCGATCGCCGCCCTGCTGATCGGCCTCGCCATGGTCTCGCAGGCGCTCTACTGGCTCGAGCTCGCCGGCCAGCCGGAGCTCGTGGGCCAGATCCTGGTGCTCGTCCTGGTGCGCGAGATCGCGCCCCTGGTCGTCGCCTTCATCGTGATCGGGCGCACCGGCTCCGTGATGGTCATCGAGCTCGGCCGCATGGAGGCGGGCGGCCAGCTGCGGGCGCTCGACGCGCAGGGCGTCGATCCCCTCCTCTATCTGATCCTGCCCCGCGTGCTGGCGATGGCGGTCTCGACTTTCTGTCTGACCGTCGCGTTCCTCGCCGTCGCCTTCGTCGCGGGCAACCTCGGCTCGCTGATCGCCGGCTTCTCCGACATGGGACCGACGGAGCTCGCGGACCTCGTCCTCGGCGCCATGGGCCCGGCCGAGTTCGCGCTGGTGGCGATCAAGTCGCTCGGCATCGGCTTCCTCGTCGGCCTGGTCGTCTGCCTCGGCGGGCTCGCGCCCGCGCCCGGCGTGCTCGGCCCCGAGCGCAAGCTGCCCCGCGTGTTCGTGCTCGCGGTGCTCACCACGTTCCTGGTGTCGGCGATGGTCTCGGCGGTGCTGTGATGGCCACGCCGGGCAACGTCACCGCGACGCTGACCTTCGACGACGCGGTCGTCACACTGGACGCGGCCGTGCGTGCGACGGCCCGCCTCGACCTCGCCCTCGAGCCCGGCGAGCTCGTGCTCCTCGACCCCGGCTCGCCCGCCCACGCCGCGACCGTCGCCGACGCCTGCTGCGGTCTCGTGCCGCCGGCGCGCGGCGCCGTGCGGTTCCTGGGGCACGACTGGAGCGCCCTCGCTCCCGACGCCGCGAATGCCTTGCGCGGGCGGATCGGACAGACATTCGCCCACGGCGGCTGGATCGAGCACCTGCCGGTGATCGACAACGTGCTGCTGCAGCAGCGACACCACCACCGCGGCGACGACGCGCGGCTGCGCGCCGAGGCGATGCGACTCGCCGGCCACTTCGGGCTGCCGGGGGTTCCCCTCGGCTATCCGCGGGAGCACAGTCCCTCCGACCTGCGGCGCAGCGCCTGCGTGCGCGCCTTCCTGGGCCAGCCGGCAGTCGTGCTGCTGGACGAGCCGTTGGCCGGCGAGCCCGGCCTGCTCGAGCCGCTGGTGAACGCCGCCCTGGCCACGCTGGCCCGCGGGGCGGTGGTGATCTGGATGACCGCGTCGCGCCGGATCTGGCGTGACGCCTCGCTGCCCGCGGACCGCCGGCTCCATCTGGCCGGCGGTACGCTGGTGTCCGATTAGGAGGGCCGCACGGTGCAGGGACTTGTGCGCTACCGCTACGCCCACGAGGCCGTCGGCGCCCTGGTGGTGCTGAGCCTCGTGATCTTCTTCGCCGCCATGTCGTTGAGCGGCCGCGTCCGCGAGTGGATGGATCCCGGCGCGACGCTGCGCGTGGTCCTGCCCAAGGACGGCCTGTTCGGCCTCGCCGAGGGTGCCGAGGTCGAGATCCTCGGCACCAAGGCCGGCAAGGTGCGCCGGATCGTCATCGACCCGGAACGGCGCATGTACGCCGACGTGCGCATCGAGCGGAGCATGCAGCCGTTCGTCCGCCGCGACTCCGAGGCCGTCATCCGCAAGCGTTTCGGCGTGGCCGGCGCGTCCTACCTCGAGATCACCCGTGGCCAGGGCGAGCCCACCGACTGGGCCTTCGCCGTGATCAACGCAGTCGCCGAGCGTGCGCCCACCGAGACCGTCGGCGAGCTGCTCGAAGAGCTGCGCGCGAAGGTGTTTCCGGTGATCGACGACGTGCAGCGCACGGTGCGCGCCGCGGCCTCGCTGATCGAGCGCCTGGACCGCGACGACGGGCCGCTGGTGGGCACGCTCGCGAACCTCGAGGACGTGACTGGCGACGTCAAGGCCACGACCGGCGACCTGCCGGCACTCGTCCAGCGCACGCAGAGCCTGCTGACCTCGGCCGACCGGGTGATGGCGGACCTCGCCCGCACGACGCCGGAGCTGCCCGCGATTGCGAAGAACGCGAGCGCCGCGACGCGCAACGTCCCCGCGCTGCTCACCCAGGTGCAGCAGACGACCCTGGAGCTCGAGCGGCTGCTCGCTCAGCTGCGCACGCACTGGCTGCTCGGCGGCGGGGGCGGCGGCGCCGTGCCGGAACCGACCGGTCGCCTGCCCGCACGGGAGGCGCGGCCGTGAGCGCGTTCCCCTTCGCCTTCGTCGCCGCTCTCGCCCTCGCGCTCGCCGGCTGCGCGTCGGCGCCCCCGAAGCCGCCTGCCGCGGCCCCCGACCCCACGGCCGAGCGCGCCCAGCGCCTGGCCCGCGCGGCCTATGCGGCAGGCGATCATCGCCAGGCGGCCTACCTCTACCGCGACGCGGCGCTGCGGGCCGAGGCCCGCGACGACCCTGCCGCGGCGGCCGACGCGCGCTACGACCTCGCGGTGAGCCTGCTGCGGCTCGACGACGTGGACGCGGCGCTGGTGGAGGTCGACCGCGCCCGCGCCGCCCTGCGGCTCTCCGGCCGGCCGACCTTCGCGGAGCTCGACCTGCTCGAGGCGGCGCTGCGGTACCGGCGGGGCGAGTGGGACACCGTGCTGCGGCTCGCCGCCGATGCCCGGGCGGGCGACGGGGCGGTCGCCGCGCGCGCGGCGTACCTGCGCGGCCTGGTGGCGGCGGAGCGCCGGGACGCGGCAGGCGTCGAGACCGCGTTGACTGCTCAGACCGACCCCACCGGGGCCGAGGCGGAAGAGCTGCGGGGTCGCCTTGCCCTGCTGCAGGGCCGCGACGCGGAGGCGGCGAGCGCATTCGAGCGTGCCGCCGACCGGCGCCGCGAGGCGCTGGACTACGGCGGCATGGCCCGGCTGCTGGTCGCGGCCGGCCAGGCCGCGGAGCGCGGCCGGGACCCCGCCCGGGCGGCAGCCCTCTACCTGCGCGCCGGCGGCACCTTCGCGACCCGCGAGCGCCCGGTCGAGGCCAGGCGCTGGCTCACGCGCGCCGAACAGCTGGCCCGGGAGGCGCGGCAACCGGGCCTCGCGGCGGAAGCGCGGGCACGGCTCGGGGCGCTCGAGACACGCCCGTAGGAACCCTACTGACGGACCTCTCGTGGTGCGACGCGACGCAGGGGTCGTCGTCGCGGCAATCCCCCGTCATTGCGAACCGCGAGGCCGAAGGCCGTGGCGGGAAGCGATCGACGACCGGTGCGCCGGGCGACGTGCCGGCGTTCCCGACACGCCCCTCCGCGCCCCGCTGGACATCCCCGCGGGATTGGGGTCCGATACCGGAGCGATCAACGACCGAGGCCAAGGAGGGCCCCGCGCATGAAAAGGACGTCTCTCGCCCTGCTGCTCGCCTTGGGCAGCGCCCCCGTACCCGCCGCGCTCTACCGCTGCGTCGCGCAGGACGGGCACGTCACCTACGCCGACACCCCCTGTGCGCCGGCCGCCGCAGCGACGACGATCGCGCCCGATCCGTCGCCGCGCGACGCCGGAGCCGAAGGCCTGCGACCGGGCGAGCGCGAGATGCTCGCGCGGGCCTACCGGCGCGACGACCAGGAGCGCGCCCGCCACGAGCGCGTGGCGCGCAACAGCGCGGGCGAGCTGCGGCTCAACCAGCTTCGCAAGCGCAAGGACGCCATTGCCGGCGAGATGGGCAGCGCGATCGGCGGCGCGGCGCAGAAGCGGGCGCTCGCCGAGGAGCGGCGCTCCATCGAGCGCGAGATGGCCGGGCTGCGACCGCGACGCTGAACGCGTCGCGGCGTGGCCGGGACGCGATCTCGTACACTGCCGTGACCCCTCACGGCAGGAGACCCACGATGGCCAACCCGACGCGACTGCGGCGCTTCGTCCAGGCCTTCACGCGGCTCGTCTCGGCGCACGGCGACGACGAGCCGCGGATCTTCGCGGACGGCGAGCCGCTGCTGCACGAGCTCGTCGCCCACGACGACTGGCTGCCCGACGCGTTCGCACAGCCGGACCCCGAGCGCTACCGGCAATACCTGCTGTGGTGCGACCCGCTCGAGCGCTTCTCCGTGGTGAGCTTCGTCTGGGGGCCCGGCCAGCAGACGCCGATCCACGACCACACCGTGTGGGGCATGGTGGGCGTGCTGCGCGGCGTCGAGACGTGCGAGGAATTCAGCCGCGAACCGGGGACGGGGCGGCTCGTCGCCGGGCCGCGCCACCCGTTGCCCGCAGGGGCGATCGACCGCGTGTCGCCGCGCGTGGGCGACATCCACCGCGTCTCGAACGCCCTGCCCGACCGCCCCTCCGTGAGCATCCACGTCTACGGCGCGAACATCGGCGCCGTTCGCCGCCACGTCTACGACCCTGCGTCGGGCGGCACCCGGCCGTTCGTGTCGGGCTACTCGCTCGCCGTGCTGCCGAACCTGTGGGACCGCTCGGCCGAGTGACCGCAGCCGGCGCACGGCGTCAGGTCTGGTCGCCGGCCGGCAGCGGCGCGACGAGCGCCGGCCCTTCCACGCGCCCGCTGTTCACCGCCGTCGAGACGCGCCAGCGGCGGAGCCACCCGGCCGGGCAGGGTCTGAGCAGGCCGTCGAGCCTCGTGCGATCGGTGCGAGGGTCGAGCCAGGGCGCGTAGCCGTCGGGCCCGAGGATCACGACCATCCGGTCGTGGATGGGCGCAACCACTGCGTTCGCCTCGCCGACGATGACGGTGCAGGACAGCAGCGAGTCACCGCCCGGGCCGCGCCACTCCTCCCACAGTCCCGCGAACGCGAGCTCCCCACCATCCGCGCTGCTCACGTACCAGGGGACTTTGTGCCCGCCCTGCAGCTCCCACTCGTAGAAGCCGGAGGCGGGGACGAGGCAGCGGCGCGCGCGGTACGCGGCGCGGAAGGCCGGCTTGGTGGCGACCGTCTCGGCGCGGGCGTTGAAGGTGGCGTAGCTCGTGCGCGGCTCCTTCGACCAGGCAGGCACCAGACCCCAGCGCATCGTGACGAGCTCGTAGTCCCCTGCCGCGACGCGCAGGACCGGCACGTGCTGCGTCGGCGCCACGTTGTAGCGCGGCGAGACGTCCGGCAGCCCGACGCCGAGGGCATTCTCGATGCGCGACAGGCGCTCGGTGGCGATGGCGTATCGGCCGCACATGGCGCGGGGAGGCAGAGCGACGGGGCCCGCTTCCGACGATAGCACCGGCGCGGCTGAGGTGCGTCGCGCGCAATTGGGCTAGAGTCTTTCGAGCATCCCCCCGCGGAGCCCCTCATGCGCGGTATCGGTCGACTCCTGTTTCTCCTCGCCGTCGCCGGCTTCTTCGTCTGGTTCTTCGCCTCGCAGCAGCCCGATCGGCAGACCACCGTTCACTCGCCCGCCAAGCCGGCTGCCGAGCGGCCCGCCGACCCGACGCCTTCCCAGCCCTGGACGCAGGAAGAGCGCGCGGTCTGGCGCGACAGCGTCGACCGGCGGATGCGGCCTTGAGAAGGGGCCGCGTCGGCGCGTCGCCCACCCTGTCGGACTCCGGTTTCTTGACTCAGGTCACAGCGGCAGAACGGCGCGTTCATGGCGAAGCCCCGTGGCGTCGAATAATCGGTGAGTCACGGGACCCGACGACCGGGCGTGCCACCACGTGACGAAGGGAAACAGCATGGGAAAGACCTGCCTGAGCTGCGGCTACGAACGACAGGACAACGACGTCGCGCCCGAGTACGAGTGCCCGCGCTGCCAGCGCGTGTACGCGAAGGTCGAGGCCGCCTTCCGCTGGCTGGAGGAGCACGACGCGCAGCTGACCCCCGCGCAGAAGGCGGCGTGGGAGGCGCTGGCGCGCGAGCGCGCCGCCCAGGAGGCCCTGGCGCGGGAGACCGCGGCCGCGCAGGAGGCCCTGACCAGAGAGCGCGCGGCGCAGGAGGCGCTGGCGAGAGAACGTGCCGCCCAGGAGGCCCTCGAGCGCGAGCGCAAGGCGGCACAGGAGGCCCTGGAGCGCGAGAAGGCCGCGAGGGAAGCCCTCGAGCGCGAGCGGGCCGCCGCGCAGGAAGCCATCGCGCGCGAGCAGGCTGCGCAGGAGGCCTTGGTGCGCGAGCAGGCCGCCCAGGAGGCCCTGGTGCGCGAACAGGCCGCGCGGGAACAGCAGCTGAAGGAGCAGGCCGAGGCCGAGGCGCGGGCACGAGACATGGCGGCGCAGGAGGCGAGACAGCGCGAACAGGCCGCCCTCGAGCTCCTGGCGAGCAAGGAAGAGGCGGCGCGTGAAGCGATCAAGCTCGCGAAGGTCGCCAAGCAGGGGCTGGCGGCCAGCGAGAAGGCGACGCGGGAGGCGCTGGCCCAACTCGAGATGACGCGTACCGCCCACGCCGAGAAGGAGCAGGCGATGCGCGACCGCCTCGCGTCGGCGCGCGCGGAACTGGAGGCCCGCGAGCAGGCGGTGCGTGACGCCGTGAGCGAGATGACGGCCGCGCGCAACAGCCTCTCCGAGCAGGAGACCGAGGCGAACCGGACCGTCGATGCCGCGCGGCAGGAGCTCGCCGCCGCCGAGCACGCGACGCGCGATGCCCTCGCGCAGCTCGACACGGCGCGCAGTGCCTTCAGCGTGCGCGAGGAAGCGGCCCTCGAGGCCATCGCAGAGGAGAAGGCGGCACGCCGCGCGCACGCCGTGGGGCTGACGGGCAACGGCGGCTAGCGGGAAGCGCCGCGGGGAGACTCATGAGCACACGCTGGAGAACCCTCGGCCCCCGCGGCATCGAAATAGTGCACACCAACGCCTGGGCCGTACGCGGCTTCGGCCTGGTGCTGCTGCTCGCCGGACTGGCCATGTTGACGCTGGCGATCGGGGGACAATTGCGCGCGGCGGGCGGCCCGACCCTCAGCGCCGGCTTCCTCGGCATGCTCCTGTTCGCCCTCGGCTTCGTCGCCGTGGGCGCCTGGGTCTTCGGCTATCGTGGCGTGCGCCGCCTCGACGCGGCGGCGAATGCGTACGACGAATCGGGATCGATCTTCGGCCTCGCACGCAGCCACCGACGTCCACTCGCCGACTTCAACCGCGTCATCCGGGTCCGCAAGGCCCCTGTCGACGCCGACGGCAGGCGGGACAGCTACGACCTCTACCTTTACGCGACCCCGCAGGACTGGACCGTGCTGATCACCACGCACGACATCGTCCAGGCGCACGAGCTCGGTCGGGCCGTGGGCGAACTGCTGGAGCGGCCGATGGAGGAGTTGAGCGAGACGCAGTGGGACAAGCTGAGCGCGTGAGGTCGAGCGCGACCGATCAGCCGAGCAGCCCCGTCGCCCAGCGCGCGAACGTGAGCCACGGCTCCGTGCCGGACACCACGAGCTGGATCGGCTGTGCCGCGACCATCAGCAGCCCGCCCCACAGCGTCACCGGATGCAGCCGGCCCCGCGTGCGCAGGTCCCAGATCGCAAGCGCCACGAGAAAGAGGTCGGTGGCGGCAAAGAACGCCGGCGGACCGTAGTCCATCACCACGGGCCAGCGGGCGAGCGCCGGCGTCACCATCTGGAAGCTCGCGAGCAGCATGAGCCGCTTGTGGGCCTGTCCGTCGCGCCGCCGCGCGATCGCCAGCACAACGAAAAGCGCGAACTGGGCGATGGCGAACAGCGGAACGGCGAGGAACTGCAGCGGCGGTACCGGGACGCCGACGAACCCGCCCGGGCGCGTGGCGGCCACGAGCGCCCCGAGGACGCCGAGCACGATCATCGCGAGCGCAAGCGCGGCGCCGTAGGCGCCGACGGTGCGATGCAGGTCCACGCGCCGACGCGCGACGAGCGTCGCCTGCAGCGGGAGCAACAGGACCCACGCCGTGAAGGCGAGGCCGTGCACGAGGAAGATCGGCTCGGGCGGCGCAGGCCAGGCCGGGAACACCGGCTTCAGGTAGAAGCTGCGGGCGAAGCCGACGAGTACGGTGGCGAGGATCGCCAACGCCATCCCCGTGTAGAAGCGATGCTCGGGGCGCGCCGCCGCGCGGCCGGCCCTGCCCCCGGCGCCGTCCCGCGACGCCTGCCCGGCAATGCCCTCGGTGGTTCCCGACATACTGCACCAGTCTAGTCGGGATTCATCGGACTGCCGCGCGGCGACGGCGGCCGCGCATTCCCCCACAGAATCCCTGCAATCGCCCGTCGGCGCTGGCCTATAGAAGAGCGTGTGGCGAAAGCCCGTCAGCGCCCACTGGGCGGGGAGTCGGCAACGTGAACAGCAGCGACATCGTGATCCACATCGACGAGACATTGAGCGACGAGCACATCCACGACCTCGAGCGGCAGATCGGGGCCGAACGCGGCGTGCACGCAGCCTGCGTGCCGGAGAAGACGCGCCACCTGCTGGTGGTCGACTACGACCCCGCCGCGCTGCGTCCGAGCGCGATCGTCGACTCGGTGCGGAGCTGGGGCTTTCACGCCCAGATGGTCGGTCTCTGACCGACGGCGCGGGGCGAGCGCGATAGCGGCCGGGCCCTGTCGGCAACCTGCTCCTCGACGACCGACACCGGGTCCGGGCCGCGGGAGGGCATTTCCTCTGCGAAGGGAAGATCGCACGCCCAGAGCCCGTCCCGACAACACGGCCGCATCCTGCCCGTGCGGCAGCGGGCGTGGCTACGACGCTTGCTGCGGGCGATTCCACGCGGGCGAGCCCGCGCCCGACGCCGAGGCGCTGATGCGCTCCCGCTACTGCGCCTACGTGCGCGGCAACGCCGACTACCTGCTCGCCACCTGGCACCCGACGACCCGACCGCTGGCGCTCGATCTCGCCAGCGAGCCGGCGGTGCGCTGGCTTGGACTGCAGGTCAGGCGTCATGCCGCGACCGGCGCAGACAGGGCCGTCGTAGAGTTCGCCGCGCGCTACCGACTCGGCAACCGGGCGCAGCGCCTGCACGAGACGAGCCGCTTCGTGCGCGAGGACGGGCGCTGGTACTACCTCGACGGTGAGTTCCCGGATCGTGTAGGACCGTCCTGAGCCTGGATGCCCCACCGGCATCCCCGCCCGGGCAGAGTGCCTGCCACGACACAGCCTCGGGTCGACGCGATGATCATCCAGCCCTACGCCGACGTGCCGGCCTACCGCACCAGAGACGGCTCCGAGATTCGCGAGCTGATGCACCCCAATGTCCACGGCAACCGGGCGCAATCCCTCGCGGAGGCCACCGTGCCGGCAGGCACCCGCACCCTGCTGCACCGGCACGACCTGAGCGAGGAGCTCTATCACATCACCGCCGGAATGGGGCGCATGACGCTCGGGATGGAGCGCCTCGACGTCGGACCGGGCGACACCGTCCTCATCCCGCCAGGCACCGTCCACTGCATCGAGGCGATCGGCGAGGAGCCCCTGCGCCTGTTGTGCTGCTGTGCGCCTGCCTACAGCCATGACGACACCGAGCTGCTGGAGCGGGAATGCTGAACAGCGCGTGGAGATCGTGCGGCAAGACCCCCATCCGGACCCTGAGAATCACGGATCCGATAACGGGAGCAGCCGGCCGCGCGACCCGAAACAAAAAAAGGACCTAGCGGCACTGCCACTAGGTCCTTGCGATTGGTGGGCCATCAAGGATTCGAACCTTGGACCAACGGATTAAGAGTCCGCTGCTCTACCAGCTGAGCTAATGGCCCTTCAAACCTGCAACTGCACTTGCCTGGGGTGAGCGATGGGACTCGAACCCACGACAACCGGATCCACAATCCGGGACTCTGCCAACTGAGCTACGCTCACCATTGGTTTCCCCGACGCTTGGCGCGCCCGGCAGGACTCGAACCTGCGACCCTCGGCTTAGAAGGCCGATGCTCTATCCGGCTGAGCTACGGGCGCAAACTCGAATCGCGTGCCTGCAGATGGTCGGGGTAGAGGGATTCGAACCCCCGACATCCTGCTCCCAAAGCAGGCGCGCTACCAGACTGCGCTATACCCCGCTCGGCGGGCCGCCCTGCGGCGAAGGACGCGAACTATAGCCACGCTCCCCGGAGCCGTCAACGCGGCCGGCCACCGACCGGCGGCTTTCCGCTATGATCGCGCGCCTCACGAGACGGCACGGGAATTCGGCCCCATGGGAGCACGGCTGCTGGACGGCAAGGCGATCGCCGCGGACCTGCGCGAGCAGGTGCGGGTGCAGGTGGCGGAGCGGGTGTCGCGTGGGCAGCGCCGCCCCGGCCTCGCCGTGGTGCTGGTCGGCGGCGACCCGGCGTCGCAGGTCTACGTGCGCAACAAGCGCAGCGCCTGCGAGGCGGCCGGCCTGCACTCCGAGATGCACGTCCTGTCCGCGGACACCACCGAGGCCGCGCTGCTCGCCCTGATCGACGACCTCAACGCCCGCGAGGCGATCGACGGCATCCTGATCCAGCTGCCGCTGCCGCCGCAGATCAACCCCGACACGGTCACGGAGCGCATCCTCCCGAGCAAGGACGTCGACGGCTTCCACCCCTACAACGTCGGCCGGCTCGCGCTGCGCCAGCCGCTGCTGCGGTCCTGCACGCCGAAGGGAAGCTCGAGGGCCTCGACGCGGTGATCATCGGCCAGTCGAACATCGTCGGCCGACCGATGGCCCTCGAACTGCTCGCCGCGCGCTGCACCATCACCGTCTGCCACAGCCGGACGAAGGCGCTCGCCGACAAGGCGCGCAGCGCCGACGTGCTGGTCGCGGCGATCGGCAAGCCGCGCATGGTGCCGGGAGACTGGGTCAAGGAGGGCGCGATCGTGATCGACGTCGGCATCAACCGCCTCGCCGACGGCACGCTGTGCGGCGACGTGGACTTCGAGGCGGCGCGCGAGCGCGCGTCCTGGATCACGCCTGTCCCGGGCGGCGTCGGCCCGATGACCGTCGCAACCCTGCTCGAGAACACGCTGCAGGCAGCCGAGCTCCACGCCGGACACTGAGGACCCGCCGATGGCCCAGTACATCTACACCATGAACCGGGTGGCGAAGGTCGTGCCGCCCAAGCGGTACATCCTGCGCGACATCTCGCTGTCGTTCTTCCCCGGCGCCAAGATCGGCGTGCTCGGCCTCAACGGCTCGGGCAAGTCCACGCTGCTGCGGATCATGGCGGGCGTGGACACCGAGATCGAGGGCGAGGCGCGCCCGCAGGCGGGGATCAAGATCGGCTACCTGCCACAGGAGCCGCAGCTCGACCCGACCAAGGACGTGCGCGGCAACGTCGAGGAGGCCGTCGCCGACGTGAAGGCCGCCCTCGCCCGCCTCGACGCCGTCTACGCGGCCTATGCCGAGGCCGACGCGGACTTCGACGCGCTCGCCAAGGAGCAGGCGGAGCTCGAGAACCTGATCCAGGCGCACGACGGCCACAACCTCGACCGCGTGCTCGACGTCGCCGCCGACGCGCTACGCCTGCCGCCCTGGGACGCGGACGTCACGAGGCTGTCGGGCGGCGAGAAGCGCCGCGTGGCGCTTTGCCGGCTGCTGCTCTCCAAGCCCGACATGCTGCTCCTCGACGAGCCGACCAACCACCTCGATGCCGAGTCGGTGGCCTGGCTGGAGCACTTCCTGCACGACTACCCGGGCACCGTGATCGCGGTGACCCACGACCGCTACTTCCTCGACAACGTCGCAGGCTGGATCCTCGAGCTCGACCGCGGCCACGGCATCCCGTGGCAGGGCAACTACTCGTCGTGGCTCGAGCAGAAGGAGAAGCGCCTCGAGATCGAGGAGAAGCAGGAGCAGGCGCACATCCGCACGATGAAGCAGGAGCTCGAATGGGTCCGGTCGAACCCGAAGGGCCGGCACGCCAAGGCCAAGGCCCGCCTGCAGCGCTTCGAGGAGCTGTCGTCGCAGGAGTTCCAGAAGCGCAGCGAGACCAACGAGATCTACATCCCGCCGGGCGAGCGCCTCGGCGACCTGGTGATCGAGGCGAAGAACCTCGCCAAGGCCTACGGCGACCGCGTGCTCTTCGAGGGCCTCTCGTTCAGTCTGCCCAAGGGCGGCATCGTCGGCGTGATCGGGCCGAACGGCGCGGGCAAGACGACGCTGTTCCGGCTGCTGACCGGGCAGGAGCAGCCCGACGGCGGCACGCTGCGCATCGGCGATACCGTGCAGATCGCCTACGTCGACCAGAGCCGCGACAGCCTCGTCGGCGCGAAGACCGTCTGGGAGGAGCTGTCCGGCGGGCAGGATCTCATCACCGTCGGTAAGTTCCAGATGCCGTCGCGGGCCTACGTCAGCCGCTTCAACTTCAAGGGCACCGACCAGCAGAAGCGCATCGGCGACCTGTCGGGCGGCGAGCGCAATCGCGTGCACCTCGCCAAGCTGCTGCAGGCCGGCGGCAACCTGCTGCTGCTCGACGAGCCGACCAACGATCTCGACGTCGAGACGCTGCGCGCGCTCGAGGAGGCGCTGCTCGCCTTCCCCGGCTGCGCG
>JALORY010000134.1 GCA_025458675.1 Gammaproteobacteria bacterium
GGTCTCGTGCGCCTGTCCTGGCGCCGGGCCACGCTCGCGCCGCGCCTCGGCGAGACCTGGCGGCTCCCGGTGCGCCTGAAACCGCCACGGGGCTTCGCGAATCCCGGGGGCTTCGACTACGAGGCGTGGCTGTTCCGTGCCGGCATCGGCGCGACCGGCTACGTCGCCGACGACGGGACACCCGAGCAGCTCGCCGCGCCCGCGGGGCGCTGGCGCCTGGCGGCGCTGCGCGAGCGCGTGCGCGACCGTCTCGCCGCGCCGGACGCCGACCGCCGCGCAACAGCCGCGGTGCAGGCGCTCACGGTCGGCGATCGCGGGGGATTCGACGCCGCTTTCTGGGACCTGATGCGACGGACCGGTACGACTCACCTCATGTCGATCTCGGGTCTGCACGTCAGCCTCGTCGCCGGGCTGGCCGTCGCCGTCGGCGCCTGGCTCTGGCGCCGCTGCGGCCCTTGCGCCCTCCGCCTCCCGGCACAGCACGCGGGCGCGTGGTGCGGACTCGCCGCCGCGCTCGCGTACAGCGCGCTCGCGGGGTTCTCGGTGCCGACGCAGCGCTCCCTGCTGATGGGCGCCGCGGTCCTCGGTGCGGTCCTGCTGCGGCGCGCCCAGCGCCCCGCGCACGTCCTCGCCCTGGCGCTCGGCGCGGTGCTGCTGCTCGACCCGCTCGCCGTGCTCGCGGTGCGACCGCGTGGTCTCCTGGGCCCGCGTGCAGCTCGCCATCACGCTGGCGATGGCCCCCGTCACGCTCTTCCTGTTCCAGCAGGTCTCCCTCGTGTCGCCGCTGGCAAACGCCTGGGCGATTCCGTGGTTCGGCATCGTCGTGGTGCCCGCGGCCCTGGCGGCCTCGGCCGTCGCGCTCGTGTGGCCGCCCGCCGCGGGACCGCCGACGGCGTTCGCCGTCGCGCTCGCCGACTGGGGACTGCGCGGGCTCGATGCGATGGCTGCCCTCCCGCTCGCCGAGATCTACCTGCCGAGCCCGTCCTGGCAGGCGACGGCGGCGGCGGTGGTCGGCGCGCTGCTGGTCGCGCTGCCGTCCGGCGCGCCCGGTCGGGCCGTCGGCCTCGCCCTGTGGCTGCCGCTCGCCTGGCAGGCCCCGGCGCCGCTGCCGCCGGGGCACTTCCGCCTCACCCTGCTCGACGTCGGACAGGGCATGTCGGCCGTCGTGCAGACGCGCAACCACGTCCTGCTCTACGACCTCGGGCCACGCCTGTCGGCGAGCTTCGATGCGACGAACGCCGTCGTCGTGCCGTTCCTGCGCCGCGAGGGTGTGTCGCGCGTCGGCGCGCTGGTGCTGTCGAACGGCGACGCGGACCACGCCGGCGTGCCGGGGGCGCTGGTCGCCGCGCTGCCCGTCGACGCGACCTATTCCGGCGAGCCCGAGCGCTTCGCGGCCCTCGGCGCGCGCGCCTGCGCCGAGGGGCAGGCCTGGGAGTGGGACGGCGTGCGCTTCCGCTTCCTCAACCCGGCGGACGAGACCCTGCGCGGCAACGACCGCTCCTGCGTGCTTTGGGTTGCGGCGGGCGAGTCGCGCGCAGTGCTCACGGGAGACGTCGGTGCCGCGGTGGAGCGGCGCCTCGTCGTCCGCTGGGGCCGGGACCTGACCGCCAGGGTCGTGCAGGTCCCGCACCACGGCAGCCGGACGTCCTCCGATCCCGCCTTCGTCGTCGCCACCGCACCGCAGCTCGCGCTGCTGTCGACCGGCTTCCGCAACCGCTTCGGCTTTCCGAAGCCCGACGTCGTGGAGCGCTGGCGCGCGCGCGGCGCCGACGTGCTCGACACGCAGGCCGTCGGCGCGGTCGTGCTGGAAGTGGGGCCGCAGGGCGTGGTCGACGCCCCGCGACTGGTGCGCCTCGAGCAGCGACGCTACTGGCGCCGCGACTGAAACGGCGCCCCGCCGCCATCGGTTATCATGCCCGCGCCGGTCACTGGTCACGCGACGAGGGAGGTTGCAGGTGCTCGAGATCATCCGCGCAGGCGGGTGGGTGATGTACCCCATCATCGCCTGCTCCATCGGGGCGATGGCGATCGTCCTCGAGCGGCTTTGGGCGCTGCGCCGCGGCCGCGTGATCCCCGAGGACCTGGTGCCCACCGTGTGGGAGTTGATCCGTCGCCGTCAGCTCACGGCCGCCAAGATCGAGGAGATCCGCGAGGGCTCGCCGCTCGGGCGTGTGCTCGCCGCGGGGCTGGCCAACCGCGACCACCCGCGCGATGTCATGAAGGAGGCGATCGAGGAGAGCGGGCGGCAGGTCGTCCACGACCTCGAGCGCTACCTCCACATGCTGAGCATGATCGGCGCGATCTCTCCCCTGCTCGGGCTGTACGGCACGGTGCTCGGCATGATCCGGACCTTCACCGCGATCACGGTGTCCGGCGTCGGCGACGCCGCGCCGCTCGCCGGTGGCATCGCCGAGGCGCTGATCACCACCGCAGGAGGCCTCTCGGTCGCGATTCCCGCCGTCTTCTTCTATTACCTCCTCATCGGGCGGGTGAACTCGCTCGTCGTGCGGATGGAGGAGGAGGCGCTCAAGCTCGTCGAGGTCATGCACGGCGAGCGCGAGAAGTGAGCCCGCGGCGATGAATCTGCGCGGCCCGAAGAAGCGCGTGACCCCCGAGGTGAA
>JALORY010000082.1 GCA_025458675.1 Gammaproteobacteria bacterium
GGCGATCGACGCCCCGAACCGCGCCCTCGTGGAGCACCTGCTCTCCTTCGACACGGTGATCGTCGCCGGCGAGGCGAAGAGCCACTGCGTGGAGTGGACCGTCGAGGACCTCCTGTCGGAGATCCGCGCGCGCGACGCGAGCCTCGCGCGGAGGATCGTCCTCCTCGACGACTGCGCCTCGCCGGTCGTCGTGCCCGGGGTCGTCGACTTCACCGACGCCGCCGAGGCGGCCTACGAGCGCTTCGCCGCCGCCGGCATGCGGCGCGCGCTGTCCACGGACCCGACGGACGGCTGGCTGTAGAGGCGGGTGCGGGCCGCCTACAGCCGGTCCAGCAACCCGTCGGCGATGGCGTCGAGGAGGACGCCGGGGCGAGCTGCGTGGGGAAGATGTTGGCGTCCCTCCAGAACGAGTGGCCGTGGATGCCGTCCTCGCCGACCAGCAGGGGGATGGCGAGACGGTTCTTCGCCGCGAGGTCCATGGCGCGGACGATCTTCTCGCCGAGGATGTGCAGCAGCGCGCACGGCTGGCGCGTGTTGACGAACGACAGGTCTTCGCCGCGGGCGTCGAGCATCAGCAGCTGGCCGAGCTTCTCCCCGACGACGTCACGAAGACGCCGCAGCATGACGACGAGGACGGCGAGGGGTCAAAGGGCGGCGCGGCGGGGCATAGGGGCCTCGCGGTTGAGCCGGCCCGCCGAGGGCGCAGGGCCCGGCGCGTCCCATCGTGCTTTCGGCCCCTGCTGTTCGCCACCCGCAGCGAAAGAGCGTCGACACCCCGCGGCGTGACGCGGTGCTCAGAGCCGGCGCGCTCGTCGAGAGGACGGATTGGGCGCAGGGGCCGCGCTCGGTTACTCTCCACCCGTCGTGACGCCCGTCATGTCGATCCTCGCCGCCGCCGTGGCCGTCGTGGTCGTCGGCCGTCTCGGCTGGGAGGCCCTGCTCGCCGGCGCGGGCGCGGCCGGGCCGCCGGGGAGCCGTCCGGGGGGCTCCGCGCCGGCCCTGCTCACCTCTCTAGCGGTCGTGTCGTCGGTCCTCTTCGTGCTCGCCGACCTCGGCGCGCTCTCGGCGGCCAGCCTGGCCGGGGCGCTGGCCGCGGTCGGCGCGGCCTCGGCCCTGGTGGCCTGGCGCTGCGGGGCGCTGCGGGGCGTCCTCGCCCCGCTCCCGTCGGACCTCGCCGCGGCTGCGGCGATCGCGGTGCTCGCGCTGGCGATCGGCCGTTTCCTGCCACCGATCGACACCACGCTGGCCGGCAGCGACAGCTCGGTGTACCTCGCCGCGTCGCGCGAGCTGGCCTCCGGGGGCCGGCTCGTGCACGAGGACGCTCTGGTCGCGGAAATGACGCCGGGGGAGCGCGATCGCCTCTTCCTCAACCGATACGAGGGCGATCACAGCGGCGCGTACGCCCGTTTTCCGGGCGGCGTCACGCTCGTCTCACCGGAGCACGCCCTCGTCGGGTTCTACTTCTACCACCTGTTCCCCGCGTGGCTCGCCGGCGCCAGGCTCCTGGCCGGGGAGTCGTTCCTGGGTGCGATGGCGCTGTTCGCCGCCGTCTCGCTCGCTTGCCTCTGGCGGGTGGGCCGGCAGTCGCTCGGCGCGGCCGGCGGCCTGGGGGCCTGCGCGCTCCTGGCCTGCTTCTACCCGCAGGCCTTCTTCACCCGCTTCCCCACCTCGGAGCTGCTCGCGCAGGCGCTGTTCCTCGGGGGCCTCTGCGCCTTGGCGTCGGGGCTGGAGCGGGAGGGAAGGGAGCGCCTCGCGCACGTCGTGCTCGCGGCGCTGCTGTGGGGCGCGCTCTGCCTCTGCCGCGTGGACTCTCTGCCGCTGCTGTGGCTCGGCCTGGCGACAGCGGCGCTCCTCCCGGCGCGCTCGGGCCTGCGACCCCGAGACTGGGCCATCCCCCTCGTCGTGACCGGCTCGTTCGGCGCGCTGGCGGTCGTGCACCAGCTCTCGCACGGGGTCGACTACGTCGGGGCGGTCGGCCACCCGGAGCTCGCGTCCACGCTGGCTCTCGCCGCGGCGCGCCGGCCCTGGCTGCGCGGTGTGGCGCTGCTCGTGCTCGTGCTGGCGGGGGGGGCGGCCGTGCGCCGCGTCGCGGCCGACGACGCGAGCCGGCCGCGCTCGATCGTCATGGGAATCGCCGTGGCCGTCGCCACGGTGACGGTCGCAGCCTTCCTCGCGCGTCTCGAGTTCCGGCGCGTGGCCGGGCACGTGGGCTGGATCGCCTCGTACGCGACGCCTCTCCTGCTCGCGCTGCTCGCGGCGGGCGCCGCCCACGCGCTCCCCTCTGCGTTCCGCCGCCCAGGCCGGCCCGCGCTCGCGCTCGCGGCGGCGCTCTTCGCCGGCCCGGCGCTGTGCTACCTGGTCGACCCGATGGTGCTGCCGGTGCAGCCCTGGGCCGTCCGCCGCTTCCTGCCCATCGTCTTCCCGCTGCTCTTCCTCCTGGCCGTGCAGGGGTGGAAGGACGCGGCCGAGCGGACGATCGGACGGCGCGCGGGGGCGGCCGCCGCCCTGCTCTGCCTGGCGGCGTCCGTCGGCTTCCTGCGCTCGACCGCCGCCCTCGCCGGCGCCGCGGGTCGCTGCGGGCCCTCGCTCGCGGCCGTGCACGCTCTCGTGGGCGCGCTGCCCCAGGACGCCATCGTCCTGCTGCCGGACTCGAGCGCGGGCCTGCATCTCGGGCCGGCCCTCGCCTACGCGGGCGGACGGCGCGCGCTGCTCGTGCCGGTGGTCCCGGGTACCCCCGCGGCGGTCGTGGAGGTGGCGGCGACGTGGCTCGAGCGGCAGCTGCGACGGGGACGCCGGGTGTGCCTGGTGCTGGCTCGTCGCGGCGAGCCCGCGGGCTGGCTGGCCGCACGGTTCGACCTGCGGCTGGTCGCCCGGCCCGCGGTCACCTTCGAGGGGGTGCGCTTCGTGGCCGACGGCGAGTTCCCTCCCCCGCCCCTGCCGGTGAGGCTCGAGGCGCGGGTGCTCGAGGTGGCCCTGCCCTAGCCCCGGGCCAGGCCCAGCATCTGGGCGGCCGCGGCCAGGTTCTGCCGCCAGTGCCGCGGGCGCAGGGTGAGCACGCGGCCGGCCACACGGCCGGGGCGCAGGTAGAACGAGCGCAGCAGCCGGCGGCGGCGCCGGCGGGACTCGTCCGCGGGCACGGGGCAGAGCCCCCCGAGCGTGCGATGCAGTTCGGTCCCGGGATAGGGGACGAACACCTGCACGTTGAGGTGGTCGGGCCGGATCTCGGCGACGAGCCGCCGCGTCGCCTCGATCGAGTCACGGGTCTCCCGCGGCGTGCCGACCATCAGGTTGGCGACCGTCTCGACCCCGGCCGCCCGGGCCGCCGCGAAGGCGGAGCGCACCTGCTCGACCCGGATGCCCTTGCCCAGCGCCCGCAGCACCTCGGGGTCTGCGGACTCTACCCCGAGCTGTACGACGCGGCAGCCGGCGGCCGCCATGCGGCGCAGCAGCGGCTCGTCCACGGCGTCGACGCGCGCGCTGCAGGTCCAGCTCACGCGCGGCCCCTCGCGCATCAGCTCGCAGAAGCGCAGGACGCGCGCGCGGTCCAGGGTGAACTCGCTGTCCTTGAACAGCACCTCGCGCACCCCGAAGTCGCGGGCGAGCCAGGCGATCTCTTCGACGACGCGGTCGGCCGAGTGGGCCCGGTACTTCCGGCCCATCACCACCCACCCGTCGCAGAACCGGCAGCGGTAGGGACAGCCCCGGCTCGTCACCAGCGAGCTCACGCGCCCGGCCGCGGAGAAGGGCGTCGCGTACTCGCTCATGGGGAGCAGGTCGTAGGCGGGGCGCGGCAGCGAGTCGAGGTTGGCCACCGGTGCGCGGGGGGGATTGACGCGCGGCCCGCCCGCGTCGCGCAGGGCGATGCCCTCGACCGCGCGCGGGGACTCGCCGCGGGCGAGGGCGCCGACCAGCTCCACCGCGGTGAGCTCGCCCTCGCCGTGGACGGCGTAGTCGAGCGCCGGCTCGCCCAGCACCTCTGCCGGGAACAGGGTCGCGTGCACGCCGCCGAGGATCACGGCGGCCTGCGGCAGCGCCCGGCGAACGCGGGCGCCCACCTCGCAGGCCGCCCCGAAGACGGCGGTGGAGGCCGAGAGGCCCACGACCTGCGGCCGCCATTCGAGCAGCTCCGCGTCGAGCCGCGCCCCCCACGAGGGCAGGACGGCGGCGTCGAGGATGCGCGGCTCGTGCCCGGCCTCCCGCAGCGCGCCCGCCACGCAGGCGAGCCCGAGCGGGGGCAGCCGGACTAGGTGGTCGATCGACTCGCCGCGGGCGGGGTGGACGAGCAGGACCCTCACGCGATCCGCCGCGACGCGCGGGAGCCCGGCGCGCGGGCGCTCCAGCTCGAGACGAGGTCCCGGCCCGCGCGGAGGGCGTCGTGCATCCACCCGTACTCGAAGCGGCCGTTGCGGCCCGCGAGCGAGAGGTTCTCGAGCGTGTCCAGATACCCGCGCACGGCGGCGAGCGAGCGGTCGTGGTCGAGCGACAGCACGGGGTAGGCGTGCCGCATCCTCACCACGCGCGATCCCACGACCTCGCCCACGCGCAGCCAGCCGATCCGCTCGAGCGGGCGGCACACGGCCGCGACCAGCTCGCGGTCGTCGGCACGCCAGTGCGCGTCGCCCGCCCGGCAGGGGATCTCCGCGACGAGCGAGGTGTGGCGCGGGGGGCTCATGGCCGCGCTGCGGTTGCGCGGCTCGGTGAGGCGGGTGAACGGGACGCGCGGGTCGGGGAAGTAGACGGTGGCCGCGCGGGTCATCGACTCCCGGCGCAGCATGAGCGCCACGACGGCGAGGTCCCGGTGCTCGAGGGCGCTCGCCGCGCGCCGCACGGCCTCCGGCGGGGGCGGGTCGAGCCGCGCGAGGAGCACCTCGATCGGCAGCGTGCTCACCAGCTCCTCCACGCCTACGCGCTGGCCCCCGGCCAGGGTCACGCCGGCGATGCGGCGCCCGTCGTGGTGGATGCCCCGCACCTCCACCCCGGTGCGCACCGCGCCCGGGCCGCAGCCCCGGGCGAGCGCGTCCGCGAGCATGCCGATGCCCCGCGTCGGGTAGTAGAAGCGGCCGTCCACGTGGCGGGCGGCCGTGCCGCTCCCGAGCAGCGTGTCGAGCACGAACTGGCGCACGTCCAGGCCGTTGAGCCTCCCGCCGCTGGCCTGCGCCGACAGCTCCTCGCACGGCACGCCCCAGAGCTTGCGCGAGTAGCCGAGCAGGAACCGTTCGGCGATCGTGCGCCCGTAGCGCCGCCGCGCGTGAACTGCGAAGTTCTCGCGGCCGCTCGGTCGGGCAAGGCAGCGCTCCGCCGCGACCTCGAGGACGCCGCGCGCGAGCACGGCGGGCCCCACGTGGCCGAGCACGTCGCGCAGGCCGAAGGGGAAGCGCATCAGCCGCCCGTCCTCGAAGATCATGCTCGGGCGATCGACGGGCCGCAGGTCGTCGCCGAGCAGTCCAAGGACGTCGCGCGTGACCTCGGCGTCCTTATCGTGGAAGCGGTGGGCGCCGGAGTCGAAGAGGAAGCCGTCGTGGGCGAAGGTCACGCTGAGGCCGCCGGGGGACCGCTCGCGCTCGTAGAGCGTGGCTCGGATGCCGCTGCGCCGCGCGTAGTAGCCGAGCGCGAGGCCGGCGATGCCGGCGCCGAGCACGGTGACGTGGGGTCCCCTCTCGGAGGCGCCAAAGGCGGATTTCGGGCTCGAGCTGCGGCTCATGCGCGCGCCTCCCCGCCGACCGCGTCGTCGCGCGTCAGGGAGGGGAGGATACACCACGGCGAGCCCGGGCGCTGCACGCGCTCGTCTCGACGCGGGGCGTCTGACGCCTCAGCGCCGGATCGGCGCGAGCGTCTCGACCACCCTGTCGCGGGCGACGACGTGTGCAGGCCGTCCCCTACCGCTCCCGCATGAACCCCTCCCTGGGCCGCAGCCAATCGGGCCGAGGCTCCGCACACCACGACATTGCTGAGGCGCAAGCCGGCCCAGCGCCCGAGCCGCGAAGGCGTTGCTCGCCCACCTGGGCGCGGCTGATCGCCAAGGTCCACCAGGCGGACCCGCTCGTCTGCACCCGATGCGGCCAGCGCATGAGCCTGATCGCGTTCGTGACCGACCAGATGGCGATCGGCAAGATCCTCGACCACCTCGGCCTCGGCACGCCCCAGGCGGCCAAGCCGCCCCCGCCGACCCGGAGTTGCTCCGTGCCGCCGAGCACGTCGACGGCTGGGGCGCGCCGGGCCGTCCGGCGTCGCGAATCGAATCGTGCCGCAGCGCGGGGAAGCGGGCGCTAAGATGCGACCGCAGAGTTGGGAGGTGAGGCATGTCCTTCAGGACCGTTGCGCTCCTCGCGTGCGTAGGCCTGTCGCCCCTCCAGCCCGCATGGGCCCAGGCCCACGACCGGTACCCGGTCCGGCAGATGTCCACCGCGATGCACCAGGAGGGGTTCCCGTCCTGGTCTCCCGATGGCAGGACTCTCGTGTTCGAGGACGTCGAGGAGGAGCACTACGGGCTCTTCAAGGTCTCGAGCGAGGGCGGTCCCCCGGTCCGCTTCACGTCGCTCATCGGCGAGCACCCCAGGTGGTCTCCGGACGGGCACTCCAGC
>JALORY010000083.1 GCA_025458675.1 Gammaproteobacteria bacterium
CCGGGACCGCGAGCCCGCGCTCGCGGGCCGCGGCGGTGATCGCGCGGGCGATCGGGTGCTCGCTCGCCGACTCCGCCGCCGCCGCGAGACGCAGCGCCTGCGCCTCGTCGCCGGCGAGCGCGCGCACCGCCGTCAGCTGCGGCCGCCCGGCGGTCAGGGTACCGGTCTTGTCGAGCACGGCGGTGTCGGCGCGCGCGAGGGCTTCGAGCGCGGGCCCCTTGCGGAACAGGGCGCCGAGCTCCGCCGCGCGGCCGGTCGCGACCATGATTGCCGTCGGCGTCGCGAGCCCCATCGCGCAGGGGCAGGCCACCACCAGCACGCTCACGGCGGCGACGAAGGCGTGGTTGAGCGCGGGCGCGGGGCCGAGCGCCATCCAGGCGAGAAAGGTCGCGACCGCCGCGAGGATGACAGCCGGGACGAACACCCCCGCGATGCGGTCGGCGAGCGCCTGGATCGGCGGCTTGTCGGCCTGCGCGTCCTGCACCATCCGCACGATCTGCGCGAGGACCGTGTCGGCGCCGACGCGCGTGGCGCGCAGCACGAACGCTCCCGTCTGGTTCACGGTGCCGCCGACCGCCGTGCTGCCGGGCGTCTTCGCCGCCGGCATCGGCTCGCCCGTGATCATCGATTCGTCGACGTAGCTCTCGCCGCGCTCGAGCACGCCGTCGACCGGCACGCGCTCGCCCGGCCGCACGGCGACGCGGTCGCCCGGCACGACCGACGCGACCGGGACGTCGACCTCGGCACCGTCGCGCACCACGCGCGCGGTCGGCGGCTGCAGCCCGAGCAGGCGGCGGATGGCGTCGGAGGTGCGGCCCTTCGCGCGGGCCTCGAGGAACTTGCCGAGGAGGATCAGCGTGACGATGGTCGCCGCCGCCTCGAAGTAGTAGTGCGCCGTGCCCTCGGGGAAGACCTGCGGCGCGACGAGCGCCAGCACCGAGTAGGCCCAGGCCGCGGTGCCGCCGAGCATCACCAGCGTGCTCATGCCCGGGCTCAGGCTGCGCACTTCGGCGAAGCCGTGACGGAAGAAGCGGGCGCCGGCGCCGAACAGCACCGGGGTGGCGAGCAGGAGCTCGATCACGCCGCGGGTGCGGGCGCCGAGCCACTCGTTCACGACGTGGTGGCCGCCGGGCACCAGCATCGGTCCCATGCTCTCGACGAGCAGCGGGATCGTGAGCGCGAGGGCGAAGACGAGCGTGCGACGCAACGAGTCCAGCTCCTGCGCCGCGAGGTCGACCGGCGGCGCCTCGGGCTCGGGGACCTCGTAGCCCGCGTCGCGCACCACCTCGCGCAGCCGCTGCGGCGTCACCGCGTCGGGCGCGAAGCGCACCCGCGCCACGCCGGTCGCGAGGTTGACGGCCGCCTCGCTCACCCCGGCCTCGGCGCGCAGCGCCCGCTCGACGCGGGCGCTGCAGTTCGCGCAGGTCATCCCGCCGACGGGGAACTCGAGCGACTGCGCGGCCGCCGTGCGGGAGCCGTCGCGCATCGTCTCAGAGCGGCTGGGCGCCGAAGCCCTCGGCCTTGACGGCCGCCACGAGCGCGGCGACGTCGGGCGTCCCCTCCACGGCCGCGCGCCGGGTCGTGCGGTCGACCTTCGTCACGGCGGTCACGCCGGGCACCTTCGTGAGCGCCTTGCGCACCGCCATCTCGCAGTGGCCGCAGGTCATGCCCGTCACTTCGATCTCGATCATCGCGGTTGTCTCCTCTGCCGGTCCGCCGCGGGCGGGTGGCGTCTGGTGTCGGGGGAGCAGCCGCCGGTGGGCGGCCACGGGGGAAGGCAGTCTAGCTCGTTTCCGCCCTTCTGCCGCACCGCAGCAATCGCTACACTGCCGGCCTTCCGGGGCGCAGGGCTGCGCCGCGGGCTCCCTTTCCGGTGAGGTCCTGAATGACAGATACCCCCTCCCGCGCCGACCTGGTGGCGGGCGTGATCGACATCGTGGTGCGCATGGCGCGCGAGCGCGGCATCGAGATCGACGCGGCGGACCTGGGCGAGGCGTCGAACGTTCGCGACTTCGACCTGGACTCGATGGATCAGGTGGCGATCCTCAACGAGATCGAGGACGCCTGGCGGGTGACGATGGACGACGACGCGGCGCGCGGCGGCAACAACATCGGCGGCCTGGTCGACGCGCTTGCGGCGGCCCTGGCGGCCAAGGGGTAGGTGGTGTACGCGGTCACCGGCGTGGGCGCGCTCTCGCCGCTCGGCCGCGGCGCGCCGGCGCTTTGGGACGCCGTGCGCGCCGGCCGGTCGGCGATCGGGCCGTTGCCCGAGGCGCTGGGCGGCGGGCCGGGCGTGGCCTTCGCCGATCCGCCTGCGTCCGGGATCAGCAAGCGGCTCACGGCGGCGATGGACCCGATCTCCGTCTACGCCTGCCTCGCCGCCGAGGAGGCCCTCGGCCAGGCCGGGCTCTCGGCGCCGCCCGAGCGGATCGGCGCGGTGATCGGCGTCGGCATCGGCGGCATCCGCACGACCGACGAGTCCTACCACCGGCTCTACGCCGAGGATCGCAAGCCCGACCCGCTGGCGATCCCGAAGATCATGCCCTCGGCGGCGGCGAGCGCCGTCAGCATGGCGCTCGGGCTGAAGGGACCGTCGTTCGTCGTGTCGAGCGCCTGCGCCTCGTCCGCCCACGCGATCGTCGAGGCGATGCACTGGCTGCGCCTCGGCGCGGCCGACGCGATGGTGGCGGGCGGGGCCGAGGCGCCCTTTGCCTACGGTCTCATGATGGCCTGGAAGGCGATGCACATCCTCGCGCCCGACACCTGCCGGCCGTTCTCGGTCGACCGCAGGGGCCTGGTGATGGGCGAGGGGGCCGCGTGCCTGGTGATCGAGCGGCTGGCGGACGCGCGGGCGCGCGGCGCGCCGATCCTCGCGGTGCTCCTCGGGGCCGGCGTGTCGGCCGACGCCGATCACCTGGTCAAGCCGAACCGCGCCTCGATCGGCCGGGCGATGCGCAACGCGCTCGCCGACGCGGGGGTTGGTCCGGGCGACGTCGGTTACGTCAACGCCCACGGCACCGGCACCTCGCTCAACGACGCGACCGAGGCCGCGGCGGTGCACGACGTGTTCGGCGACCGTCTGCCCGTGGTCAGCTCGACCAAGGCCGCGACCGGCCACACGATGGGCGCGGCCGGGGCGATGGAGGCGGTGATCACGGTGGGCGCCCTGCAGGGCGGCTGGATCCCGCCCACGGTGCACTTCCTCGGCCCGGACCCCGAGTGCGCGCTCGACGTCTGCCCGAACGCGGCGCGCGAGGCGGTCGTGGCGGTCGCGATGTCCAACTCGTTCGCCTTCGGCGGGCTCAACGTCTCGCTGGTGCTCGGCCGATCCGCCTGACGGCCTGCGCTGCGCCCTTGTCGGTCTCACCCCGAGCCGATAGGGTTATGCCCGCGCCACCGGAACGGAGCCGACCATGCGCCTGCCCGCTGTCCCGCTCGCCTTCGTGCTCGCCGCCGCCCTCGCCGCCGGCGGTTGCGCCTCGATGGCGCAGAAGAGCGTCGCCGACAACCTCGGCCGCGCGGTCACGAACCAGGACGACCCGGCGACGGTGCGCGCCGGCGCCCCCGCGTTTCTGCTGCTGCTCGACGGCCTGCTCGAGGGCGACCCGGACAACGTCGACCTGCTGGTCGCCAACGCGCGCCTGAACGGCGCCTACGCCGCGATCTTCGTCGACGATCGCGAGCGCGCCCAGCGCCTGGCGGTGAAGGCGCACGGCTACGCGAAGAAAGCGGTGTGCCTGAAGCGCAAAGCGCTGTGCGACGCGGCGGAACGCCCGCTCGACGAGTTCGAGGCGGCGCTGCAGCGGACCAGCGCGGGCGACGTTCCGGTGCTCTATGTCTACGGCACGACCTGGGCCGGCGTGATCCAGCAGCAGGCGGGCTGGGAGCAGGTCGCGGAGCTGCCGCGGGTCGAGGCCGTGCTCGAGCGCGTCGTCGTGCTCGACGAGGGCTACGACAACGGCCAGGCCCACGTCTACCTCGGCGCGCTCGACAGCCTGGTGCCGCCCGCGCTCGGCGGCCAGCCCGAGAAGGGGCGGGCGCACTTCGAGCGCGCGATCGAGCTGTCGCAGGGCCGCAACCTGACCGCCAAGGTGGAGTTCGCGCGCCGCTACGCGCGGCTCGTGTTCGACCGCCCGCTGCACGACCGGCTGCTGAACGAGGTCGTCGCGGCGCCTGCCGAGGCGCCCGGCCTCACCCTCGCGAACACCATCGCCAAGACGCAGGCGCGCGAGCTGCTCGCCTCCGCCCCGCAGCACTTCCCGGAGTGACCCGATGAGACGCCTGCTCGCCGCGCTCGCCCTGTCCCTGCTGACCGTCTGCGGCGCGGCCGCCGCGGCCACCACGTTCAAGATCGCGACCACCGCGCCCGAGGGCACCGCGTGGATGGAGGCGATGCGGCGCGCGGCCGACGAGATCGGGCGTCGCACGGACGGTCGCGTGCAGTTCACCTTCTACCCCGGCGGGGTGATGGGCAACGACAAGAGCGTGCTGCGCAAGATCCGGGTCGGCCAGCTGCAGGGCGGCGCGATCGGCGCCGGCGGGCTGTCCGACGTCTACCCGGACCTCGCGGTGTACGGGCTGCCGTTCAACTTCCGCTCGTACGCGGAGGCGGACTACGTGCGCGGCAAGATGGACGCGCAACTGCTCGACGGCCTGAAGAAGAGCGGGTTCGTCGGCTTCGGCCTCACCGAGAACGGCTTCGCCTACCTCCTGTCCGGCCACCCGGTGCGGCGCGTCGAAGACCTCAAGGGCCACAAGGTGTGGGTGCCGGAGGGCGACCCGATCAGCGCCGCGGCCTTCCAGGCGGTCGGCGTCTCGCCGGTCCCGCTGCCGCTCACCGACGTGCTGACCGGCCTGCAGACGGGTCTGGTCGACACCGTCGGGACCTCGGCCGTCGGCGCCATCGCGCTGCAGTGGCACACGCGCGTGAAGTACCTCGCGGACCTGCCGCTCTCGTACCTGAGCGGCGGCCTCGTCATCGAGCGCAAGGCGTTCGAGAAGCTGAGCCCGGCCGACCAGGCGGCCGTGCGCGAGGTCCTCGAGCGCAACACCGCCGAGCTCAACCGGCGCAGCCGCGAGGACGGCGAGCGCGCCATGAAGGCCCTGCAGAAGCAGGGCATCGAGGTCCTCCAGCCGTCGCGGGAGGACGTGGCCGGCTGGACCGGCACGGTCGGCCAGGCGATGGACCGGCTGGCGGGCCAGCCGGGCAGCTTCTCCGTCGAGATCCTCAAGACCCTGCGCCGGCACGTGGCCGACTACCGGGCCGCGCACCGTGCGCCTTGAGCGGGTCGCCGCCGCGCTCGAGCGCGTGGAGGACGCGGTCCTCGTCCTGTTGATGGGCGCGCTCGTCGCGCTGGCGGGCGCGCAGATCGTGCTGCGCAACCTGTTCGACTCGGGCCTGCTCTGGGCCGACCCGGCGGTGCGCGTGCTGGTGCTCTGGGTCGCGCTGCTGGGCGCCATGGCGGCGGCGCGCCAGGGCCGGCACATCACCGTCGATCTCGTCGCGCGCGTGCTGCCGCCGCGCCTCGCCGCGCCGGTCCGCGCGCTCACCGACCTGTTCGCCGCCGCGGTGTGCGGCCTGCTCGCCTGGCACGCCGCGCGCCTGGTCGCGATGGAGTGGGAGGCGGGGACCGTGGCGGTCGGCGGCGTTCCCACCTGGGTCGCCCAGCTGATCGTTCCCGCCGGGTTCGCGGTGATCGGGCTGCGCTACCTCGCGCTCGCGCCCGCGCGGTTCCGGGGCCCGGCGGAGGGTCCGGCGCCCGGATGATCGTCGCCCTCGGCCTGGTGCTCGCGGCGCTGCTCGGGGCGCCGCTGTTCGCCGTCATCGCCGCCGCGGCGCTGTGGGGCTTTCACGAGTCCGGCATCGACCTCAGCGCGGTGGCGATCGAGTTCTACCGGCTGGCCGAGATGCCGGTCCTGCTCGCCATCCCGCTGTTCACGCTGGCCGGCTACGTCCTCAGCGAGAGCCAGGCGCCGAGCCGCCTCGTCGCGTTGACGCGCGCGTTCCTCGGCTGGATGCCGGGCGGGCTCGCGCTGGTGGCCCTGGTCGCCTGCGCGCTGTTCACCGCGTTCACCGGCGCCTCCGGCGTGACCATCGTCGCGATCGGCGCGCTGCTCTACCCGGCCCTGCGCCAGGCCGGCTACGGCGAGCGCTTCAGCCTCGGTCTCGTGACCACGTCCGGCAGCCTCGGCCTGCTGTTCGCGCCCTCGCTGCCGCTCATCCTCTACGGCATCGTCGTGCAGCAGCTCGGCGTCGGCCGGCCCATCACGCTCGACGAGCTGTTCCTCGCGGGGCTCCTGCCCGGCCTGCTGATGGTCGTGCTGCTGTCGGGCTGGAGCGTGTGGGCGAGCCGCGCCCAGCCGCTGACGCCGTTCACCTGGGCGGAGGCGAAGGCCGCGCTGCACGCCGCGCGCTGGGAGCTGCCGCTGCCGCTCGTCGTGCTCGGCGGCATCTACGGCGGCTACTTCGCGGTGTCCGAGGCGGCGGCGGCGACGGTGCTCTACGTGCTGGCGATCGAGGTGCTGGTGCACCGCGAGATCCCGCTGCGCGAGCTGCCGCGCATCATGCG
>JALORY010000030.1 GCA_025458675.1 Gammaproteobacteria bacterium
TGTCCCGCAGGGTCCCCTTCGCGTAGTCCGACAGCACGACGACGTCCGCGAGACCGAGCTGGCGCTCGTAGTCGGCGCGCAGGTCCGCGGCGTCGTAGCCCGGAAAGCCGTCCTCGAAGTCGAGGCGGATGAGCTGCTGGTGGCGGCTGACGACCCGCAGCTTGGTGATGGTCGCGAAGCGCTCGAGCCGGTCGAAGCGGCAGCGCACCCCGCGGTCGCCGAGCCGCTGCTCGAGGAGACGGGCCATGTCGTCGTCGCCGGTGAGGCCGAGCAGGGTGACGTCGGCGCCGAGCGCGGCCAGGTTGAGCGCAACGTTTCCCGCGCCGCCGGGCCGCGCCTCCTCGGCATCCACGCGCACGACCGGCACCGGCGCCTCGGGCGAGATGCGCGAGGTTGCGCCGTGCCAGTAGCGGTCGAGCATCACGTCGCCGACGACGAGCAGGCGTGTCCTGGAGAAGTCGGGAAGCTCTCTCATGCGGCCTTGGGCGCGCGCGGTAGCGTGCGGCCGATCATAGCAGACGGGCGCCCCCCTCCGACCGCAGGGCGAAAGCCGCTAGACTGCCGACCCATGTCCGAGGCGCCACTCCTGCCGCTGCTCGCGCCCCGCCACTGGCTGAGCTGGCTCGGCCTCGGGCTGCTGCGCGCGACCTCCGCGGCGCTCCCCGTCGGCGCCCAGCTGACGCTCGGCGCGTGGCTGGGCCGGCTGTCGATTCCGTTCGCCCGCCGCCGGCGCAACATCACGGCCATCAACCTCGCGCTCTGCTTCCCGGACCTGCCGGACACCGACCGCGAGGCCCTGCTGCAGCGGCACTTCGAGTCGGTCGGCATGGGGCTGTTCGAGTTCTGCCTGGGCTGGTGGGCGAGCGACGGCGCGCTGCGGCACCGGGTACGCCTCGAGGGGCTCGACCACCTGCACGCGGCGTTCGCGCGCGGCAACGGCGTGATCCTGCTGTCCGCGCACTTCACCACGCTCGAGATCGGCGGGCGCTTCCTCGCGATGAGCACGAGCGGGCTCCCGCTCAACGCCATGTACCGGCGCAGCGACGACGCGGTGCTCGAGCGCGCGCTGCGCGCGCGCCGCCGCCGCCAGTTCGGGGAGCCGATCGCCCGCGACGACGTGCGCGCCATGCTCCGCGCGCTGCGCAAGAACGAGGCCGTGTGGTACGCCTTCGACCAGAACTACAAGCGCAGGCACGCGGTGTTCGCGCCGTTCTTCGGCGTGCCCGCCTCGACGAACACGGCGACGTCGCGGCTGGCGGAGGCGACCGGGGCCGCGGTGGTCCCCTTCTTCACCTACCGGCTGCCCGACCGCGCGGGCTACGTGCAGCGCATCGAGCCCGCGCTCGACGGCTTCCCGAGCGGCGACCACCAGGCGGACGCCGCGCGTCTCAATTCGCTGATCGAGCGGTGGGTGGGCGAGGCGCCCGAGCAGTACCTCTGGAGCCACCGCCGCTTCAAGACCAGGCCTCCGGGCGAGGCCCGTTTCTACTGAGCACGGCTGCGATGCGAAAGCCCAAGTCCAGCGACCTCTACCTGCGCCTGCTGCGGTACGTGCGGCCCTACCGTCGGCAGTTCGCCGGCGGCATCGTCGCGATGATCCTGCTCGCGGCCACCGAGCCGGGCATTCCCGCGCTCATGAAACCCCTGCTGGACGGCACCTTCGTCCAGAAGGACCCCGTCTTCGTGTTCTGGATGCCGGTCCTGCTCGTCGCGTTGTTCACGGTCCGCGGGCTGCTGGCGTTCGCGAGCACGATGGCGGTGGTCTGGGTCGGCGGCAAGCTGGTGCAGGACCTGCGCCAGGACCTCTTCGGCCGCCTCCTGGTCCTGCCCACGGCGTTCTACGACACGAGTCTCACCGGCGTGCTGATCGCGCGCGTGACGCACAACACCGCCGAGGTCACGAACGCGGCGACCACCGCGCTGACCGTGCTGGTGCGCGACAGCCTGAAAGTGGTCGGCCTGCTCGCCTTCGCGCTCTACCTCAACTGGCAGCTCAGCCTGGCGATCTTCCTCATCGCCCCGCCCATCGTGATCGCGGTACGGCTGTTCGCGAAACGGATGCGGCGTTTCAGCCGCGCCGCCCAGGACTCGGTGGGGCACCTCACGCACGTCGTCGAGGAAGCCGTGCAGGGGCACAAGGTGGTCAAGGTGTTCGGCGGCGGGACCTACGAGCGGCACCGGTTCGAGGAGGCGTCGAACCGCGTGCGTCGCTTCCAGTACAAGGTCCGCGCTGCCGGCGCCGCCAACGTCCCGATCGTGGAGCTCATGGCCGCGATGCTGATCGCCGGCCTCATCTACGCGGGCACCGCGCTCGCCGGCAGCGCGTCGCTGACAGTCGGCGAATTCGTCGCCTTCTTCACCGCGATCGGCCTGCTGATGGCGCCGGTCAAGTCGCTCACCAACGTGAGCCAGCCGATCCAGAAGGGCCTCGCCGCGGCCGAGAACATCTTCGCGCTGATGGATCAGCCGCCCGAGCTCGACGCGGGCACGCGCGACCTGGGGCGCTGTGAGGGCCACCTCGCGTTCGACGGCGTGCGCTTCCGCTACCCCTCGGGGGGCACCGACGCGCTGCAGGACGTGAGCTTCGCCGTCCCCGCCGGCCACACCGTGGCGCTGGTGGGACCGTCGGGCAGCGGCAAGACCACGATCGCCAACCTGGTGCCGAGGTTCTACGCCCCGTCCGCCGGCAGGATCCTCCTCGACGGCGTCGACATTCGCGACCTGACGCTGCGCTCGCTGCGCGCCAACCTGGCCGTCGTCAGCCAGGACGTCGTGCTGTTCAACGACACCGTGCGCGCGAACATCGCCTACGGCGTCGTGCCGCCACCCTCCGACGCGGCGATCCTCGAGGCCGCCCGGTCGGCCCACGCGCTGGAGTTCATCGAGCGCATGCCCGCCGGCCTCGACACCCCGGTCGGGGAGGACGGCGTGCTGCTCTCCGGCGGCCAGCGGCAGCGCATCGCGATCGCCCGTGCGCTGCTGCGCGACGCGCCGCTCCTGATCCTGGACGAAGCGACGTCGGCGCTCGACACCGAGTCGGAGCGGCAGATCCAGGCCGGCCTTCAGAACCTGCAGCGCAACCGCACCACGCTGGTGATCGCCCACCGGCTGTCCACCATCGAGCACGCCGACGAGATCCTGGTCATGCAGGAGGGTCGGATCGTCGAGCGCGGCACGCACGCCGAGCTGCTGGACCGGGGCGGCGTCTACGCGGAGCTCCACCGCAAGCAGTTCGGCGAGCCCGGGGCGGCGACCGATGGGTGACGCGGCCCCGCGCCCGCGCTGCCGCGCCGCATGATCCGCAGCGCGCACGTCATCGGCAGCAAGACCCTCGGCGGCGCCGAGCGTTTCTTCCTGCGGCTCCTGGATGCCCTGCACCGGCACGGCGAGCCTGTCCACGCCTTCCTGCGCCGCGGCAGCGAGGTGACGCCCCACCTGCCCGCCGGTGTCGCCGTCACGGAGACACCGATGCGCACGGTGTGGGACCCGTGGTCGCGCCACGCCCTCGCGAGGGCGCTGCGCGGCGCCCAGCCGGACGTCGTGCAGACCTACATGGGGCGTGCCACGCGGCTCACGCACCTGCGTCCGGGCGGCCGGCCGGTGCACGTCGCACGGCTCGGCGGCTACTACAAGCTCGACGGCTACCGCCACGCGCACGCCTGGGTCGGCAACACGCGCGGCCTGTGCGACTGGCTGGTCGCCCAGGGGCTGCCGGGGGCACGCGTGTTCCACATCGGCAACTTCATCGACCTGCCCGCGTCGGTGACTCGCGGTCAATCCGCTGCCCTGCGCGCGCAGCTCGGCGTCGCCGCCGACGACTGGCTGCTGGTCACCGCGGGTCGATTCGTGCCGGTCAAGGGCCTGGCCTTCCTGATCGACGCGCTGGCCCGACTGCCGGCGGCCGTCGGCGGACGCACGCTACGTCTGGTGCTGGTCGGCGACGGCCCGCTGCGCGCTGGGCTCGAGCGGCAGATCGCTCAGTCGGGGGTCGCAGACCGCGTGGTGCTCGCCGGCTGGCAGACGGACCCCGCCCCCTACTTCGCGATGGCGGACCTCGTCGTGTTTCCCTCGCTCGACCAGGAGACCTTCGGCAACGTGATCCTCGAGGCGTGGGCCCACGCGAAGCCGCTCGTCACCGCGGGCTTCCGCGGGGCGCGCGAGCTCACCCGGCACGGCGAGGACGCCTGGCAGGTGCCGTGCGGCGACGCGGCGGGGCTCGCGACGGGCATCGAGACCGTGCTGCGGGACCCGGCCCTCGCCGCGGCCCTCGCCACGGCGGGGCACGCGCGCGCGGCGCGCGAGTTCAGCCGCGACGCGGTGGTCGAGGCGTACCTCGCGCTGTATCGGCGGCTGCTGGGGGAGTGACTGGGTGGCGCCGCGCCTCTCGATCCTGATGTACCACCAGGTCGGCGACTTCGCGCCGATGCAGGGGCACCGCTCGACGTACTGCCACCACCGCCGCTTCGCCGCGCAGATGGCCTACCTGCACCGCTTCCGCTACACGGTACTCGGCATGGACGCGGTGGTCGACTGCCTGCGCGGCGAGCGGCCGATCCCGCCGCGCGCCGTCGCGCTCACCTTCGACGACGGCTACGAGAACTTCTACGAGTACGCCTACCCGGAGCTCGCGCGGCACGGCTTCCCGGCGATGGTGTATCTGATCTCGGGCTTCGTCGGCCGCGACTCCGAGTGGTTCGCTGCCGACGGGCGGGACACGCCGCCGCTCATGAGCGCCGACCGCATCCGGGAGCTGCGTCGCGCCGGCATCGACTTCGGATCGCACGGCGTGAGCCACGTAAAGCTCGCGCAGGTCGACCGTGCGCGCATGCGCGACGAGGTCACGCGCAGCCGGCACGAGCTCGAGTCGCTGCTCGGCGAGGAGGTGCGCCACTTCTGCTACCCCTACGGCAGCCACGACGCCGTGGTGGTCGAGGCCGCACGCACCGCCGGCTACGCGAGCGCGGTCACGTGCGTGCGCGCGGCGGCAACGCCAGGCGCGGATCTGCTCGCGCTCCCGCGCAAGGCGATCTCCTACGGCGACAACCTGCTCGGCTACGCCTGGAAGCTGACCGCGAAGAACCGTCCCAAGGCGCCGCGGTAGCCCCGCGGTCAGGCCCGCGCCGCGCGTTCGCGCAGCACCGCCTCGTACACCCGGTAGTTCCCTTCGACCATGCGCGGCACGGCGAAGCGCTGCGCGACGCGCTGCCGGCCGGCCTGTCCCATGCGCCGGGCGAGGGCGGGGTCGCCGAGCAGACGGTCCAGCCGGTCGGCGAGGGCGTGGGCGTCGCCGGGCGCGATCAGGAAGCCGTTCAGCCCGTCCTCGACGGCCTCGGGCATGCCGCCCGCCCGGCTCGCCACGATCGGCACGGCGCAAGCGGCGGCCTCGAGCAACGCGATGCCGAGCCCCTCCATCCACGCCGGGTGAGCCAGCGCGTCGAGGCAGGGAAGCAGGCGCGGCAGGTCCGGCCGGAACCCGGCGAAGCAGACGAGGTCGCCGAGACCGGCCGAGCGCGCCCGCGCCTTCAGCTCGGCCTCGAGCGGGCCGCGTCCGAGGACCAGCGCGCGAAGGCCGGGGTGGCGTGGCGCGAGCGCAGCCAGCGCCGCGAAGAGCACGTCGTGCCCCTTGCGCGGGATGAGCTGCGCGACGATGCCGACCAGCGGAGCGTCCCGCGCGATGCCGAGCTCCGCCTCGAGCCAGGCGCGGTCGCGGGGCTCGCCGAAGGGGCCGAGGTCGATCGCGCTCGGCACGCACGTCAGCCGCTCGGGCGCGACGCCCGCGCGCCGCAGGACCTCGAGGATACCGGCCGAGATGGTCACGACGCGGTCGCAGCGCGGGAGCTTGAGGCGCCTGTCGGCCCAGTTCGGGGGGTTGTCGACGCGGCGACTGAGCACCACCGCGACCCCGGCGAGCCGGCCCGCGAGAACGGCAGGAAGGTCGCCGCGGCGGCTGTGGACGTGCAGCAGGTCGGCGCGCTCGGCCACGAGCAGGCGGCGCAGGCGCGCGAGGAAGCCGACGTCGAGGTCACCGCCGAAGGCGACGGGCCGGACGCGCACCGCGGGGTTGCGCACCGCCGTCGCGATCGCCGCGCCGTCGGCGCACACGAGCACGTGCTCGCCCGGCCAGGCGGCGAGGCCGTCGAGCAGGTACGCGACCTGGCGCGCACCGCCGTAAAGGTGCCGTCCGAGCTCGACGTGGACGACCTTCACGCGGCCGTGATCTCGGCGACCGCCTGCGCCACCGCGTCGACGGTGTGCAGGCGCATGCAATCGTAGCGACCGTCGCAGGTGGGGCGGCGCCGGCAGGGCGAGCAGGGCAGCGCGTGGTAGAGCACGCGCGCCCGCGGGACGCCGGGGTCGAGGTACGGCCGGGTCGAGCCGAAGAGCGCGAGCGTCGGCGTGCCCATCGCGACGCCGAGGTGGCTGAGGCCGGTGTCGACGCCCACCAGGCAGCCGGCCTCCCGGATCACGGCCGCCGCCTCGGTGAGCGAGGTGTGGCCAGCGAGCGAGACCGCGCCGTCGCCGGCGGCCGCCGCGATCGCGGCCCCGCGCTCGCGGTCCCCCGGGCCGCCCAGCACCACGGCGCGCCAGGCGTACGCGGACGCGAGCCGCTGCGCGAGCGCCGCCCAGCGGTCGTCGAGCCAGTGCTTCTGCGGACGCGTGGTGAAGGGCGCGAGGACGCAGTAGCGACCGCCGACGCCGGCGGCGTCGAGTACCGCCCGCGCGCGCTCCGCGTCCCGCGGCGGCACCACGACGTCCATCGCGAACCGCGCCGCGTCGAGTCCGAGCGACTCGGCCAGTCGCCGATACTCCTTGCCGAGCCGGTCGTCGCGCACCGCGCGGTCCACCACGCGGGTCATCAGCAGGGCGCTGCCCTCCCGCGACCCGAGGCCGATGCGCACCGGCGCGCCGCTGAGACGCGCCCAGACGCCGCTCTTGAGCAGCCCCTGCAGGTCGATCGCGAGGTCGAAGGCCCGGGCTCGCAGGGCGCGGGCGAACTGCCGCACCTCGCCGGCCGCCTCGCGCCGCCGTCCCTGCCGCCAGAGGGCCGCCCAGCGACCACGCGGCAGGACGACGACCTCCGCGAGCCGCGGGTTGTGGCGCAGCAGCGGGGCATTGCCCTCCTCGGTGAGCCAGACGATCTCGCTCTGCGGCCACGCGGCGTGCAGCACCGGGATCAGGCCGGAGGACATGATGACGTCGCCGATCGCCGACAGGCGGATCAGCAGCACGCGACGCGGCATCGCTCGAAGGGGCGGCCCGCCGCTCATCTGCTGGGTGCCCGGCCGGTGGGGTCCCGGCCTCAGCCCCCGCCCGGCGGGTCGAAGCTGTAGCCGAAGCGCTCGACGTCGGCGGCGAAGTGCCCCGCCACGAGCGCCGCCGTCTGGTCGCTGTAGTAGGAGCGGTAGTCCTTCTTGCGGTCGGTGGCCTGGCGGCGGTGCGGCAGCTCGGGACACGGAATGCCGATGCGCTCGCAGGCGACCGCGAAGTCCTCGTGCAGCCGCTCGTAGCGCCCGACGAAGTCGACGATGAGGTTGCCGTGCAGGTCGATCACGTAGTCGCTCTGGCGCTCGATCGAGGTGTCGAGGTGGAACTGGTAGGGGCGCTCGGGGTCCAGCTTCCAGCGCAGGAAGGAGTCGAAGTCCTCGTGCCCCTGCATGTAGTGCGGCCGCTCGCGGCGGATGTGGTGGAACGAGCTGACCTGCAGGTCCCAGGGGTTGCGGACGAAGGCGAACTTGAACAGCGCGTCGTACAGATCGCGCGGCAGCATCTCCTGCGCGGCGATCGCCTTGGCGTGCCGCGGGAACTTGGTGCCGAGCCGGTGGCCGGCGAGGTGACTCAGACGGTGGCAAGGCCACATCAGCCAGTACCAGGGGTCGCTCCAGCGCACGCGCTCGAGCGCGTCCCGCACGCTGGTGCCGCCCGTCTTGGCGATGTGCACGAAGAGGAACTTGTGTCGCGGGGAGAGGAGCATGGGTCGCGATTATAGGCCCAGCACGTCGAGGTAACGGCCTGCGCTGGTCGGCGCGTCGTACTCGCGCACCGCGGCCTTCAGGTCGTCGGCAGCCAGCGGGTGCTCGAGCACCTCGACGATGGCGGCGGCGAGGCCGGCGACGTCGCCCACGGGGACGAGCGGCCCGAAGCGGCCGCCGGCCAGCAGCTCCCGCGGCCCGCTGCGGCAGTCGGTCGCCGCCACGGGCACGCCGAGCGCCATCGCCTCGGTCAGCGCGTTCGGGGACCCTTCCCAGGCGGACGACAGCACGAAGGCACTCGCCCGGGCGAGCCACGCGTACGGGTTCGCCTGGAAACCCGGCAGACCGACGTCCGCGGCGATGCCCTCGGCCGCCGCGAGGTCGAGCAGCGGCTGCCGGTCGCGCCCCTCGCCGAGAATCAGCAGGCGGACCGGACGGGCCCGCCGGACGCGCGCGACGGCGCGCACCAGGGTCGCGAAGTCCTTCTGCGCGGTGAGTCGGCCGATCCCCAGCACCACCGGCACGGCGCGGTCCGCGAGCCAGGGGTGGTCGACGGGGGTCCGCGCCTGCGCGGCGAGCGCGGGGGTCACCACCGGGTTGCGCACGACGTGGACGCGGCCCGGGGGCAGCCCGGCGATCGCCACCGTGTCGGCGGCGACGCCCTCGGACACCGCGACGATGGCGTCGGCCAGGCCGTACAGCGTGCGGATCGGCAGGTAACGCAGCCACCGCTGCAGACGCCCTCTGCCCTTGATCGCCTCCGACAGCGTCGTGCCGAGCCGGATGACGACTCGGGTCGGCACCCTGGCCAGCTGACGGGCGAGAAGCGCGGCGCGGCCGGCGCGGTCCTTGGCGGCGAGCAGCGCGTCCGGGCGGGCGCGGCGCAGGTAGCGGGCGATCGGCAGGACGGCGAGCGCGCTGTGCCGCACGCCGAGACGGACGATCTCGACGCCCGGCGGCAGCTCCTGCAGGTGCCGGCTCTCCTCGCGGATGAGCACGAGGTCGACCGCGAGCCCCGGTCGGGCGGCAAACTCCCGGACGAGGTTGAGGACCATGCGCTCCACCCCGCCCTCACCGGACAGCGAGACGAGCACGGCCAGACGGTTCATCGCGGTTGCTCCGGGCCTGCCGGGGCCCTCCGGCCTGCGCGCGAGCGCTACCACCGGGCCTGAGTCCATTACCATAGCCGCGCCGGCCGGGCGGCACCCACGGCCCTCGAGGAGCGCGCAGCAGACGTCCCCATGTGCGGCATCGCCGGCTTCATCTCGCGTACCGACGCGGCTTCCCGGACATCCGACCTGCGCCGCATGGCGGACGCCCTCGCCCACCGGGGCCCGGACGACAGCGGCCTTCACTGCGCCGGGCCGGTGGGCCTCGCACAGACCCGCCTTTCGATCATCGGGTTGGCGACCGGGCATCAGCCCATGGTCTCGGAGGACGGCACCCTCGCGCTGGTCGCCAATGGCGAGGTCTACAACTACGTCGAGCTGAACGACGTCCTGCGCAAACGCGGGCGCCGGCTGCAGACCGACTCCGATTCAGAGACCATCCTGCACGCCTACGCGGAGCTCGGCAGCGCCTTCCTCGACGAGCTGCGCGGCATGTACGCCTTCGCCCTGCACGACGTGGCGCAGCGCCGGGTGATCCTCGCGCGAGATCGCCTGGGCATCAAGCCCCTCTTCTACATCGAGCTCCCGGGGAGGATTGCCTTCGCCTCGGAGATCAAGGCGCTGCTGCCGCTGCTGCCGGGCACCGCGCGCGTCGATCCCGTGGCGCTGCGGCTGTTCCTGCAGCATCAATTCGCCTCGGGAGAGCACACCGTGCTGCAGGGCATCCGCCGTGTCATGCCGGGAGAGGTGCTGACGATCGACTACGACCTGCGGATCGAGCGTCGCCGCTACTGGTCGGCCCTCGACGTCGCCCCGCGGGACGTCGATGCCGCGACGGCGGTCGAACGCCTCGGCGAGCTCATGGACGGGGCGATGCGGGAGCACATGCGCTCCGACGTCCCTTTCGGCCTGTTCCTGTCCGGCGGCGTCGACTCCGCGGTGCTCGCCGCGATGCTGCACCGGCACGGCGCCGGACGCATCAGGAGCTACTCGGTGGGCTACCGCGGCACGGCGATGACGGACGAGCTCGACGAGGCGGGCCGCGTCGCGGCCCACTTCGGCTTCGCGCACACCCCCATCGCCATCGACCTGCCGCGCCTCGTCCGCCGCATCCCGCACACGGTCTGGGCCGCCGACGAGCTGATGCGCGACTACGCCTGCCTGCCGACCTCCATCCTCGCCGAGGAGGCGTGCCGGGAGCTCAAGGTGGTGTTCTCGGGCGAGGGGGGAGACGAGGTCTTCGCCGGCTACCGCCGCTACCGGCCGAGCCTGGCGGAGCGTTGGCTGAAGGGGCTGCTGCGCCCCGGAACGGGGGGATTCAGGACCCGTGGCCAGTGGCAGGGGAAGTGGGCGCGCAGGCTCATGGGCCCCGCGCTGCGCGCCGCCCGCACGGCCGGGGACCGGGAGCCGTTCCTGCGCGCCTGGCGGGCCACACCCGCCCGCTGGAGCGACGTGCAGCGCAGACAGTACACCGACATCGCCACCGCGCTGCCGGACAACCTGCTGGTGAAGACGGACCGCATGCTCATGGGCTTCGGGGTGGAGGGTCGGGTTCCGTTCCTCGATCACCGCGTGGTGGAGTTCGGACTGTCGCTGCCGGACGATCTGAAGATCCGGGGCCGGCAGGGCAAGTGGGTGCTGAAGCGCTGGGCGGCCCCCCTGCTTCCCGCGGGCCACCTCGACCGCCCGAAGCGGGGCTTCCACGTGCCGGCCGGCGACCTGTTGCGCGGCGCGTGGCTCGACGAGCTCGGCCGGCGGCTCGGCGCCAACCGCGGCGTCCGCGAGTGGTTTCAGGCCGAGCGCATCCCGGAGCTGATCGCGGCACGGCGCGCGGGGCGCGGCGGCAGCCGGGAGCTCTGGGGGCTCATGCAGTTCGCCATCTGGCACCAGCTGTTCATCGAGCGCCCGGGCACGAAGCCGACGCCCGACGAAGACCCGCTGGACTGGGTGACGCCCGAAGCGTGACAGCGCGGCGCGGCGGACACGCTCACGGTCCGCCGTCGCGGACCCGTACACCGAACGCCGCGAGGTAGCCGGCAACGGCCGCGGACACGGTGTGCGCGGCGACCGCCTCGCGCAGCAGCGCCGGCGCGGGCGGGTCGCGCAGGACGGCCAGGATGGCGCCGCCCAGGGCGTCCACGTCGCCGACCGGGACCAGCGTGCCGTAACGTCCGTCGGCCAGGATCTCGCGCGGCCCGCTCGGGCAGTCGGTCGCCACCACCGGCGTGCCACACGCGAGCGCCTCCGCCAGGACGTTCGGCGACCCCTCGCGCTCGCTGCTCAGCACGAACACGGCGGCCCGGCGCATGAAGGCGAGCGGGTTGGCGACGTGACCCGGCAGATCGACCCTCGCCGAGACGCCGAGACCTGCCGCGAGCCTCTGCAACAGCGACCGCTCCCTGCCCTCGCCGAGGATCACGAGGCGACAGTCGACCGCGCCGGCCACGCCGGCGAACGCGCGGACGAGGTCGTCGAAGCGCTTCACCCCGGCGAGGCGGCCGGCGGCCAGGACGACGGGCGGCTGGCCGGTCTGGAACCACGGGTGATCCACGGGGGCACCCGCCAGACGCTCGAGGTCGGGGGTCAGCGCGGGGTTGCGTACGACGCGCAACCGTTCGGCGCTCACCCCGCCGACCCGCACGAGGTCTTCGGCCACGCCGGCCGAGACGCAGATCACGCCGTCGGCGGCGCCGAGAATCCACCGCAGCCGGCGATGGTGCCACCACCGGCGCAGGGGGTTCCACGACCGCATCTGCGGCTGCGCCGACACGTGCGTGCCGAAGCGGACGAAGACCCGGGTGCCGACACCGGCGACCCGCCGCGCCTGCAGGGCGTATCCGTCGTCGTCCTGCTTGGCGGACAGCAGCGCGTGAGGCCGCGCGTTCCGCAGATAGTCCACGGTGGCGCCGAGGCGCTGCCGCCGGGCGGGCGGCAGGCGGATGACGGCGACCGCCGGCGACAGCCGATCGAAGAACGGCCTGGCACCATCGCCAGCGACCACGAGGTCCGTCGGCACCCCTGCCTCGGCAAAGCCCGAAGCGAGCAGCACCATGTTCCGCTCGACCCCGCCGGCGTCGAAGCTGGGGGCGTAAACGGCGACCCGGGGGGCAGGGGATTCGGTTCGGTCTTCCAACGAGACTGCTCCACGTCTTCCCGAGGCCGGCGGGACCACCGCCCCGGCCGGTCGCGAGGCGGCGTCGCTATAATCGGGCTTTCCCGCGCCGGACGCCGGATGTCGACTCTAATCTACCTCGCCTGGGGCAGGGTGCAGCGGCCGCGCGCGAACCTGATCCAGACGCTGCACACCGTGGAGGCACTGACGGATCTCGGCATCGCCACCCGGCTCTACGTCCCCCCGGTGCCGCGACGCCTGGACCGCGCGGACTTCTTCCGGCGCATGGGGCTGTACCGCCCGGTCGACCTGCGGGGCGCGCTGAGCCTGCACCGCCGTTGGGGCGGCTGGCCTTTCGCGTTCCTGCACCACCGCGAGCTGCGGCGCGCGGACGCGGTGTACACGCGGGTACCGCAGGTGACGCTGGCGCTCGCGCGAACCGGAATCCGGCACTGGCACGAGGTGCACGACACCGCGACCCTGGAGAAGCGCGGACTGCTCGTTCCCCTCCTGGCCGCGTGCCGGGCAGGCCGGGTCCTCGGCCTCGTGGCCATCAGCGGAGCGAGCCGCGACGCCCTGATCGCGGCGGGCGCCGACCCCGCCTCGGTCCACGTCCTTCCCAGCGGGGCCGACCTCGCGGCCTTCGGCGCCGTGCCGGCGCTGCGCCTCGAGCGGCTCGCCAGCCCGCGCGCGGTGTACGTCGGACGCATCAGCCGCGACCGCGGGCTCGGCATCCTCGAGCAGGTGGCGCGGGACGGCTGTCCGGTGCGCCTCGTCGGCCCCGCGGACGACGCTCCCGCCGCGGGCGTACCAGGCCTGGAGGTCGCCGCCCCCGTGCCTCACGTCGGCGTCCCCGCCTGTTACGCGGCGGCCGAGCTCGCGCTCATGCCCTACCAGGCCGACCTGCAGCACGCCGCCTCGATCAGCCCCATCAAACTCTTCGAGGCGATGGCGGCCGGCCGCGTCGTGATCGCCTCGGACCTCGCGCCGATCCGCGAGGTGATCACCCACGGCGTCGACGGTCTGCTCGCGAGCCCCACGGACGTCGCTGCCTGGCGGGACGCGATCGCCTGGGTGCGCGCCCACCCCCAGGCGGCCCTGGCCATCGGCCAGACCGGGCAACGGCGCGCCGCCGAGTTCAGCTGGCAGGCGCGGGGCCGGCGCCTCGCGGCGCTCCTCGGCCTGCGATGATCGGGGCGCAGGACCGCTGGCGGGCGCTGCTGGCCTTCGGCCTGGGCCTGCTCGCACTGGCGAGCGTGTGGAAGACCGCGCCGGCCCACGTCGGCGCCGCGCTCGCGCTGCTCGGCGCCCTCGCGGGACTCGCGACAGGCCCGAGACCCCGCTGGGACTCGGTCGACACCGTCGCGAGCCTCCTGGCCTGCTGGCTCGTGGCCCGGTATGCCCTGCAGCTGGCCGGCGTCGGCGAGCCGATGCTGATCGAGACGCGCGGCGGCTTCCTCGACTGGCTCTGGCCGCTGCTCTTCGCGCCGCTCGCCGTGGACCGCCGCAACCCTCTGCAGCGGGTGCAGACCCTCTGGCTGCTGGCCATGGCCGGCTTCGCGGCCGGCGTGGGAGGTTACTTCCTGTCCGCAGGCGTCGGGCCGCTGCTCGCCGGCGAGCGCCTCGGCTTCCACCTGCGCCGCCCGCTGGGGGTCGGCCTGTACGCGGGCGCCTTCCTGCTGTCGCTCGCGTTCACCGCGCCGCTGTGGTGGCGCGTCGAGGGGGGATGGCGCTGGCCCGCGCGCGTCGGCGCGATCGCCGTGATCCTGTTGTGCGCCGTCGTGCTGGTCGGTGCGCAGAACCGCAGCACCTGGCTGGGCCTCGCCGCGGTAGGCGTGGCGGCGGCCGGCGTCGTGCTCGTGCACGCGCTGCGGCAGCGCGGCGACCGGCGCCGCCGGTACGCCCTGCTGCTGGCCGCAACGGCACTGCTGGCCGGGACGGTCGCGATTCTCAAGGGCCCGATCGAGTCCCGCACCGAGGTCGAGCGGCAGGCGGTCGACACGGTGCTCGCGCAGGGCCTGGACACCGCGGCGCCGACGTCGATCACGATCCGACTGCGGATCTGGTCCTACGCCCTGGGCCGGGTGCCCGATGCCCCGCTGTTCGGTCACGGGTTCGGCCGGGTACAGGACGTCCTCGGGCGGGACCTGCGCGGTGGCGCAGCGCTGCTCGAGGGAGAACGGCAGGACCACCTGCACAGCACCTACCTGCAGACCCTCTACGGTCAGGGACTGATCGGGTGCGTGCTGTGGGCGACGCTGGGCCTGCTGCTGGTGCGCAACCTGATCCGCCGGGCGCGCCGCGACGCCCGGCTGCGCCCACTCGTGCCGGCGATTCTGGCCGTCCTGGGGTTCACGGCGGTCTGGGCGCTGACCGACTACCGCCTGTCGCACCCGGACATGCGGTTCTTCACGATCCTGCTGTTGCTCGCCCTGCGGCTGCTGGGCTCCGGCGACCCGCGGGACGGTCAGTCCTCGAGCACGTAGCGCGCGCCGCAGTAAGGGCAGGTCGCCTCCCCCGTCTTCTCGATGGGCAGGAAGACGCGCGGGTGCATGCTCCAGAGCGTGTCGTGGCGGCGCGGGCAGGCGAGCGGCAGCTCGTCGCGGTGCACCTTGATCGCCCGGGTCGGCTGGGTGGCGGTCTCGGTCATGGCGTCCTCCGTCGGTCAGACCAGCGTGAGCCAGTCCGGGTGCGCCTCGTGCCGGCCGTGCACCACGTCGAAGTACAGCCCCTGCAGACGTTCGGTGATCGGCCCGCGCGTGCCCTGGCCGATCGCGCGCCCGTCGACCTCGCGGATCGGGGTCACCTCGGCCGCGGTGCCGGTGAAGAAGGCCTCGTCGGCGATGTAGACCTCGTCGCGCGTGATCCGCTTCTCGACCACGGGGATGCCGAGCTCGCGGCACAGGGCCATCACCGTCTTGCGGGTGATGCCGTCCAGCGCGGAGGTGAGGTCGGGCGTGTAGATCGCGCCGTCGCGCACGATGAAGATGTTCTCGCCGCTACCCTCCATCACGTAGCCCTCGGCGTCGAGCAGCAGGGCCTCGTCGTAGCCGCACTGCAGCGCCTCCTTGAGCGCGAGCATGGAGTTCATGTAGTTGCCGTTGGCCTTGGCCCGGCACATGGTGATGTTCACGTGATGGCGGGTGAAGGACGACACCTTGATGCGGATGCCGCGCTTCATGTTCTCCTCGCCGAGGTAGGCGCCCCACTCCCAGGCGGCCGCCATCACGTGCACCTGCAGGTTGTCGGCGCGCAGCCCCATGCCCTCGGAGCCGTAGAAGGCCATCGGCCGGATGTAGGCGGTCGCGAGCCCGTTCTCTCGCACCACGGCGCGCTGCGCCTCGTTCACCGTCTTGCGGTCGTAGGGCATCGGCATCCCCAGGATGTGCGCCGAGCGGAACAGGCGCTCGGTGTGCTCCTGCAGGCGGAAGATCGCCGTGCCGCGCTCGGTGCGGTAGGCCCGCACGCCCTCGAAGACCCCCATGCCGTAGTGCAGCGTGTGGGTGAGCACGTGGATCTTGGCCTCGCGCCAGGGCACCAGCTGCCCGTCGAGCCAGATCACGCCGTCGCGGTCGGCCATCGTCCCCATGTTCGTCTGTCTCCCGTCGATCTGGGCGCGCGAGGCCCTCAACCTTCCATCAGGGTGCGCCAGAGCCCCTGCACCAGCCGCCGCTCCGTCCCGAGCAGGCGGTCGGGGGCGAGCGCCGGCTCCTCCTGCAGGGCATTGCGGTGGATCACGCCGCGGAACGCCCGGTAGGCGTCCGTGAGCTGCTGCGCCGTCGCGGCGTCGATCAGGCCGAGCCTGGCGAGCGTCTCGAGCTGGCGGATGTTGTCCGTCCAGTCCAGCAGCGCGGGGTGCTCGTGGGCCCACCGGAGCGCAAGATATTGAACCATGAACTCAATGTCGGCGACACCGCCGCTCCCCTGCTTCACGTCGAAGCGACCGTGGCCGGAACGGTCCAGCGTCGCGCGCATCTTCTCGCGCATCTCCCGGACCTCGACCCGCAGCACCGCGGCGTCGCGCGGCCGGCCGAGCACCTCGCGCCGGATCGCCTCGAAGGACGCCGCGACCCGCGCGTCACCCGCGATGGGCCGCGCGCGCAGCAGCGCCTGGTGCTCCCAGGTCCACGCATCGTTCTTCTGGTAGGCCGCGAAGGCGTCCAGCGAGCTGACCAGCAGGCCGGCGTTGCCGTTCGGGCGCAGGCGAACGTCCACCTCGTAGAGCACGCCGGAGGCGGTGCGCGCGGTGTACAGGTGGATCATCCGTTGCCCGAGCCTGGCGTAGTAGAGGTCGTTGGCGATGGACCGCGCACCGTCGGTCGCGGCGCTCGCCGACCGGTTGCCGTGCAGGAAGACGAGGTCGAGGTCCGAGCCGTAGCCGAGCTCGAGCCCGCCGAGCTTGCCGTAGGCGATCACCGCAAAGCCCTTGTCGGCGCCCTCGACCTCGGTCGGCCGGCCGTGCCGTGCGACGAGATAGCGCCACGCGTGCTCGAGGACCTGTGCCGTGGCCGCCTCGGCGATCCAGGTCAGGTAGTCGCTGACCACCATGAGCGGGATCGCGCCTGCCATGTCGGCCGCCGCAACCCGCAACCGGTTGCTGCGGGCGAACTGGCGCAGCCGCTCCATCTGCTGCTCGTCATCGTCGGGGTCGACCGAGGCGAGCTGCGCCGCGACCTCCTCGCGCAGCTCGGCCAGACGCAGCGGCGTGTAGAGCCGCCGCGGGTCGAGCAGCTCGTCGAAGAGCACGGGGTGTGCCGCGAGCTCGTTCGCGACCCAGAGGCTACCGCCGGTGAGCCGGACCAGCTGTGACAGCGCGAGCGGGTTCTCGACCAGCAGCGCCAAGTAGGCGGTGCGACGCGCGATCGCCTCGAGGACGTGCAGGACGCGGTCGAGCACGAGAGCAGGCTGCCCGCTGACCGCGACGGCTTCGAGGACCAGGGGCATCAGCTGATCCATGCGTTCGCGGCCGCGCGGCCCCAGCACCCGCACGGCCGGGGCGTCGCGGAAGGCATCGAGCCGCGCCTGCGCCTGCGCCGGGTCGTCGAAGCCCGCCGCCGCCAGGGCGAGACGGGTGTCTTCCTCGCTGCCGGGCTGGCGCCAGACCTCGGCGAGCGGCCGTTCCTGCGGGCCTTCCTCCGTGTGGGGCGCGGCGAACACGCCGTCGAAGTGCGCCTGCACGCGTCGGCGGTGCCGCTCGAGGACGGCCGCGAACGACTCCCAGTCGCCGAAGCCCATGGCGTGCGCGAGGCGCAGCCGCCCGGCGGGGTCGGCCGGCAACAGGTGCGTCTGCTCGTCCCGCCAGGCCTGGATGCGGTTCTCGACGCGCCGCAGGAAGACGTAGGCCTCGGTCAGCTCGCGCACCACGAAGGGGGGGAGCAGCCCCTTTGCGCCCACCTGCTCGAGCACCGGCAGGATCGGACGGATCCGCAGGTCCGCGTCCCGGCCGCCACGCACCAGTTGGAAGGCCTGGCCGATGAACTCGATCTCGCGGATGCCGCCCGGACCGAGCTTGACGTTCGCGTCCATGCCCTTCCTGTGCAGCTCCTGCGAGATGAGGCGCTTCATGTCGCGCAGCGACTCGATCGCGCCGAAGTCGAGGTAGCGTCGGTAGACGAACGGCCGCAGCGTCGTCGCGAGCTGCCCCGCCGCATCGCGGTCGCCGGCGACCACCCGCGCCTTGATCATCGCGTAGCGCTCCCACTCCCGCGCCTGGGCCTGGCAGTAGTCCTCGAAGGCGTCGAAGCTCACCACCAGCGGGCCCGAGTCGCCGAACGGCCGCAGGCGCAGGTCCACGCGAAAGACGAAGCCGTCCGCCGTGACGGCGTCGAGCGCGCGCGTCAGGCGCTGGGCGACGCGGGTGAAGAACTCCTCGTTGGCGAGCGCGCGCCGGCCGTCGGTCTCCCCCGCGGCGGGGTAGGCGTAGATGAGGTCGATGTCCGACGACAGGTTGAGCTCGCGTGCGCCGAGCTTGCCCATCCCGATGACGACCAGGCGCAGGGGCGTCCCCTCCGCGTCCCGGGGCGTCCCGTACTGCGCGACGGCCCAGTGGTGGAGACGCTCCAGCGCGGCGTCGATGCAGGCGTCGGCCAGCTCGGTCAGGTCCTCGAGGGTCTCGGCAAGAGATGCCGCCAGCGTGAGATCGCGCCAGACGATGCGGACCATCTGCGCCCGGCGGAATCGCCGCAGCGCGGCGTGCAGGGCCGGCTCGTCTGCCGCCCCGTCGAGCGCGACGGCGAGACGCGACCGCAGCTCGCCCGCGCCGTAGGCACGCGCGAGGTCGCCGCTCGCGACCAGGGCCTGCAGGAGGGCGGGGTGTCGGGTGCAGGCGAGCGCCGCGAACTCGCTGGCCTCGAAGACCGCGAGCGCCTGCGCCTCGAGGGCCTGCGCCGGCAGCGGCACGTCGGCCGCGGCCGCGGCCTCGAGACACTCTGCCCAGCGGCGCCGTGCCAGGTGCTCGGGGTGCTGGTCGGGAGGAATCTGCATGACGCTCGGCGCGGCCGGGGTGTCGGGCAGGCTACGCGGCGGCGCGTGGAGCGGCAAGGCGGGCCGGGACGCGCACCCGCTCAGCCACCCGCACCCGGCGCGGGGATCAGCCGCTGCGCGTCCATCACCAGCATGCCGTCGCACCAGTCCAGGTGGTGCAGGCCATGCCAGCCGCCGACCTGCTCACCGCTGGCCTTCCAGACGAGGCGCTCTGCGTAGCGGCGCGGCGAAAGCGTGACGATCTCGCTCAGGTTGAGGCCGTGGCCGTAACGCCGCACGCAGTCCTGGGAAGGCCGCAGCAGCGCGCCGTCCGCGAGCCGCAGGATGCGGCCGGCAGGCCTGCCACGGCTGAAGTCCCGCACGAGCGGGTTGCCCGGGTGCGGGATCCAGCGGTCGCTGAGGGGGCTGTCTGCGTGAAAGGCGACCAGCGACTCGTTGGCACGCAGGCGCCCACGCGTCATCGAGCAGAACAGCCACCAGCGGCCCTCGTGCTCGAACAGCGTGGCATCGCGCAGCGCAGCGCTGTCGATGAGCGTGCGCACCCGCTCCCAACGCTCCGGAAACTGCACGCAGCGGTAGACGTCCACGCGCCGCGCGCTCCCCTTCTCGGGGATCATGTAGAGCTCGCCACCGTGCGCGAACAGGAAGGGATAGGAGAGGTGGCAGTCCTCCGCGAGCACGCGGACAGCCGCTCCGGCCGGCCTGCCGTCGCCGTCCAGCGGCAGGGCGCTGATGTGACCGCGACCGGTAGCGAAAGGCAGTTCCTCGAAGAACACGACGTAGCCGCCAGGCGCGGGCCAGCAGAAGGGGTCCGCCCAGAACGCGTCGTCCGGCGGGTAGATCGGGGCCAGGGACGCGACGGGCGGTGCGGTCAGCTGCGAGGCGTCGCAGCGGCCTGCGAGCAGGAACCATTGGCGCAGTCGCCCGCGCTCTTCCCGCTCGTCGACCCGACGACCCGCCCGCCGCGCGCGCTGCTGGCGCCACCGCCTGAGGAAGCTCATCGCGACACCCTAACCGACGTCGCCGTCGCCGCTCGTGACGTGGAACGGCACGACGGGCAGGTGGCGGACGAGCAGCGGCTGGGGCTTCTTCGCGGCCGTCAGCCGCGGCGCGAAGCCGGCCGCTGCCAGCAGGGCAACGAGGTCCGCCCCGGTTGCGAAGAAGTCGGTCCGCTCGACGGCCTCACGTTGGCACTCCCGCAGCGCCGTCGCGACGAGGGAGCGGGCCGCCTCGCCGTCTCGGCGCCGTCGTCGATGGTCAGCGCGCGATACCGCGTGTCCGGGTGCTGCCGGTAGCGCCAGTTGAGCAGGGCCGCGTCGCGCCGCGTGATGGCGGGGTGCTCGCTCTGCGCGCGTTCCCAGAGACGGTCGAATCGGCCGTCGAAGGCCCCTTCGAATGGTTGGACGGCCAGCGACGGGCGGGGCAAGCGAAGCGCGAGGGTGTCGGCAAGCGCGCCGAGCAGCCGACCCGGCACCGCGCCGAGCGCCTTCCGCAGCGGCCAGGCGTACGAGGTGCGGCGCATGTAGTTCCCGGCGTCGGGCGCGTCGACGAAGCCGATGCGGCGGCATATCGCCATCATCGGTTCGGCGATGTGCTTGCCGAGCTGGGCGGGGGCGGCCGCGGAGTGGTCGAACATCGCCGCGGCGATCCCTTGGGACAGCCCCGGGTCGCGCCCGCCACCGGATGCACGGACCGCCCGAAGGGCGCGGCGCGCCGTCGCCCAGTCGATCCGGACGTCCGCCAGCCAGACCGCCGGCGTCGGGCTGCCGTGGAGATGGAGACCGGCCGGGATGCAGCTCACGCTGCCCACGATGGCGCCCTCCCACTCCGCGATCACGCCCCGGTAACCGGGCGCGTCGAGCCGCGGATCGAGGTGCCACTGCCAGTGCCAGCGCCGTTCCATGCGCCGCGCGGTCTCGGCGCCTGCGCTCTGCTCGAAGAAGCCGATCAGCCGGCCAGCGTCGTCGTCGTTCGCTGCACGGATCGAGATCATCGGGCCTCGCGGAGTGGGCAGACGGCGGCGCGACGCGGCCGGTCGCGGTCCGAGCATAGAGCCGGCGCGCCGGAAAACGAAGAGCCCCGCACGTGGCGGGGCTCTCGGGTGCGCCGTGCCGACCCGAAGGTCGGCGTGCCGGCACGCCTTACATCATGTCGTCCATGCCGCCCATGCCGCCGCCCGGCATCGGGGGAGCGGACTCCTTCTTCGGCTCCTCCGCCACCATCGCCTCGGTGGTGATCATGAGGCCGGCCACCGACGCGGCATTCTGCAGCGCGGAGCGGGCAACCTTGGTCGGGTCGAGGATGCCCATCGCGACCATGTCGCCGTACTCGCCGGTCGCGGCGTTGTAGCCGAAGTTGCCGCTGCCCTCAACCACTTTGGCGAGGACCACCGACTGCTCGTCGCCGCAGTTGGCGACGATCTGACGGAGCGGCTCCTCCATGGCGCGCCGGCCGATGGTGATGCCGACGTCCTGGTCGTGGTTGCTGCCCTTGAGGTCCTTGATCGCCTGCAGGGCGCGGATCAGCGCGACGCCACCGCCGGGGACGATGCCCTCTTCCACCGCCGCGCGGGTCGCGTGCAGGGCGTCCTCGACGCGGGCCTTCTTCTCCTTCATCTCGACCTCGGTCGCGGCACCGACCTTGATCACCGCGACGCCCCCGGCCAGCTTGGCCAGGCGCTCCTGCAGCTTCTCCTTGTCGTAGTCGGAGGTGGTCTCCTCCATCTGGATGCGGATCTGCTCGCAGCGGGCCTTGATG
>JALORY010000031.1 GCA_025458675.1 Gammaproteobacteria bacterium
CTCGGGGCGCGAGAACTCCGGCGGCGGCGCGATGCCCTTGCCGAGCATCTCGCGGACCTTGGTGCCGGACAGCAGCACGAAGTCCTCCTTCGAGTGGTCGGGCGCCTCGCACATCATGACCACCTTGTTGAGCTTCTTCGAGTAGGCGGTGTGGTCCGCCTTGAAGATCTCGATCGCGAGCGCGCCCTTCGGCACCTCGGTGTCGAAGATCGTCTGGGCGTCGAAGGCGCCGTAGTAGTCGCCCACGCCGGCGTGATCGCGGCCGATGATGAAGTGCGTCGCACCCATGTTCTGGCGGAAGTAGGCGTGCAGGACCGCCTCGCGCGGGCCGGCGTAGAGCATGTCGAAGCCGTAGCCCGTGACCATCGCGCTGTTGGGCGGGAAGTAGAGCTCGACCATCTTGCGGATGGCGGCGTCGCGCACCGGCGCCGGGATGTCGCCCGGCTTGAGCTTGCCGAGGAGCATGTGGATCACGAGGCCGTCGCAGCCGAGGCGCTGCATCGCCATGTGGCAGAGCTCCTCGTGGGCCAGGTGCATCGGGTTGCGGGTCTGGAAGGCGACGACCTTCTTCCAGCCGCGCTCCGTGATCTCGTTGCGGATCTCGACGGCGGTGCGGAAAGTGTCGGGGAAGTCGCTCTGGAAGTAGGAGAAGTTGAGGACCTTGATGGGACCGGAGACCGCGTGACGGCCGTGGGCATTGAAGGTCGCGACACCGGGGTGCTCCGTGTCCTGCGTCCGGTAGACCTTCTCCGTCATCACGCGCATCTGCTCGTCGCTGACGGTCTCGATGGCCTGCACGTCCATCACCGCGAGGACCGGGTTGCCCTCCATGTTCGGGTCGCGCAACGCGATGCGCTTGGCGCCCTTGATCGCGTCGACGCTCTCGAGCAGGCACATCACCGGCACGGGGAAGAACGCGCCGTTCGTCAGCGTCATCTTCTCCGCCGCCCCCATCGCATCCGCGACGTTCATGAAGCCCGGCAGCGGGCTGAAATAGCCGGCGCCCATCATCACGGCGTTGCCCGCCGCCTGGGAGCTGATCACCACCGAGGGCAGTCCCTCGGCCTCGTGCGATAGCGCGTGATGCTGCTCGGGGTCGTAGACGAAGAGCGGCTTGAGGGTGTCGGAACCGATGGGCTTGATCATGTGGGTCTCCTTGGTCTCGATTCGACGCTGCGCACATCCGGCGTGCTGTCCCCTCCGCCGCCCGCGCAGACTCTTCCGACGCGGCACCGGGCAGGCGCCGCAGCGGGGCTAGAAACTCTATAACTCTTTGAATTAGCTTGAGATATTCTGACGTCAGGCCGACGCCAGCGGATCGGCGTCAGACGTTAGCACAGGAAAACCCGCTGCCGCCCAAGTTTATTTTTATGGCGGCAGCAAATTTCCCGTTGACGCTCAGCGCGGCGCCCGGGCGGGGCGGCGGCGCCCCCCGCGGTCCCGGAACTTCGCGGCGTCCTTGACCCGCTTCTCGGCGGCGCGGATCAGCCGTTCCTGGCTGCCGACCTTCTCCGCCTCGGTGCCCGGGCGGCGCTGCACGTAGCTGCCGTCCGGCTGCATCTCCCAGCCGTTGCGCCGATCGCCCAGCTGGGCATCCAGGATGAAGCGCAGCTCCTTGCGGAGATTGGCGGCCTCGACCGGCACGACCACCTCGACGCGCGACTCCAGGTTGCGCTTCATGCAGTCGGCGGAGCCGATGAAGTACTCCTCCTCGCCGCCGTTCTGGAAGTAGTAGATGCGGGTATGCTCGAGGAAGCGGCCGACGATGCTCGTCACCCGCGCCGACTCCGACAGTCCCTCGAGGCCCGGGCGGAAGCGGCAGGTGTCGCGCACGATGAGGTCGACCTGCACGCCGTCGCGCGCGGCCTCGTAGAGGGCGCGGACGATGTCGACGTCCTCCAGGGCGTTCATCTTGAACTGGATGCGGCCCGGCTTCTCCGCCGTGTGCAACTTGCGCTCGCGGTCGATCTTCGCGAGCAGCGCCTGCTTCAGCATCCGCGGGGAAGGCAGCAGCTTGCGGTACTTGCGCTCGGGCGTGTAGCCGGTCGTGAGGAAGTTGAACAGCTCGGTGGCGTCGCGGCCGAGGTCCTCGTCGTTCGTCAGCAGGCCGAGGTCGCAGTACAGACGGGCGGTGCCGGCGTGGTAGTTGCCGGTGCCGACGTGCAGGTAGCGGCGCAGCCCGTTGTAGTCCTTGCGCACGACCAGGATGATCTTCGAGTGCGTCTTGAGGCCGACCACGCCGTAGGTGACGTGCACGCCGGCCTCTTCCATCCGGTTCGCCCAGCGGATGTTGGCCGCCTCGTCGAAGCGCGCCTTGAGCTCGACCACCACCGCGACCTGCTTGCCGTTGCGCGCGGCGCGCGCGGACCTTGGGATCCCGGCTTGCCTCGGCCAGGAAGCGCTCGACCGAGGTGCCGAAGGACTCGTAGGGGTGCTGCAGCAGCAGCGGGCCGCGATCGCGGATGATGTGGAAGATGTTCCGCGTGTCGTCAAGCTCGGGGTGGTCCACCGGCTGGTGCGGTGCGTCGTGGAGCTCGGGAATGGGCAATCCGGCGAGCTGGAAGAGGTCGCGCCGCGCCATCAGCGTGCTGTCCGGTACGTCGAACACGTCCTCGGTCTCGTCCAGCGCGAGCTCGGCGGCCAGCATGCCGCGGTGCACCCGATCCATGCTCTCCTGCACCTGCAGGCGGACGATGGGAGCGAAGCGCCGGTCGCGCAACTCCGACTCGATGAGCGACAGCAGGTCGTCCGCCTGCTCCTCGGCGCGCTCCGTGTTGGCGTTGCGGGTGACGCGGAACATCTCGCAGGACAGCACCTCGACGCCGGGCAGTAGCATGTCCATGTTCTGGATCACGACCTGCTCGAGCGGCACGAAGCGGTAGCCGTCCGGCAGCTTGAGGAACCGGGGCACGTCGCCGCCCGCCGGCACCTTGATGCGCGTGAGCGACACGCGGTCCTCGCCGGGCAGCCGCACGGCGACGAGGACGTTCAGCGACAGGTTCGACACGAACGGGAACGGGTGCGCCGGGTCGATCGCCTGCGGCGTCATGAGCGGGAAGATGTTCGCGAAGAAGTGGTCCCGCAGGTAGGACCGCTCGCCCGCGGAAAGCGACGCGTAGTCCACGATGTGGATCTCGTGCTGCGCGAGCTTGCCGAGGATGCCGCCGAGAACGGCGATGGCGCGGGCCTCGAGGTCCCGGACCACCGCGTTGGCCTCGGCGATCTGCTGCTCCGGCGTGCGGCCGTCCACCGTCAGCTTCGACACGCCGGCCCCGCGCTGCTGCTTGAGACCGCCGATGCGCTTCATGAAGAACTCGTCGAGGTTCGACGCGACGATCGCCACGAACTTGAGCCGCTCGAGCAGCGGCACCCGCTCGTCCTCCGCCTCGTTGAGCACCCGGCGGTTGAACGCGAGCCAGGTCAGCTCGCGGTTGAGATAGAGCTCGGGAGAATCGAGCTTCCACTGGGGCCGCTCGGCGGCCGTCTGGGGCTGGGGGGTGCTCATGGCGTTCCCTTGGAGCTGGATTGCGGTGGAACTGCGATAGTGCGCTCAGCGCGACGGCACGGTGTCCTCGGAGAGCACGATGTTCAGCTCGAGGATGTCCTGCCGGTCGCCGCGCTCGAGGTTGACCGACACCTTGCTGCGGTCGATCTTCACGTACTTGCTGATCACGGCGATCAGCTCCTCCTGCAGCTTGGGCAGGTAGGAAGGGCGATCGCGCTCGGCGCGGTCGTGGGCGACGAGGATCTGCAGCCGCTCGCGGGCGACGACGGCCGATCCCTTCTTGCTGCGGCTGGCGCGGAAGTAGTCGAGCAGACCCATGCCTCAACCCCCGAACAGCCGGCTGAAGAAGCCCTTCCTGGGCAGGTCGACGAACCGGTGCGGCAGCTCCTCGCCGAGGTAGCGCCCGACCATGTCCTGATACGCCTGGCCCGCGTCGCTGTGGTCGTCGAGGATCACCGGCACCCCCGAGTTCGACGCGTTGAGCACCGCGGGAGATTCCGGAATGACGCCCAGCAGGTCGAGCGACAGGATGTCCTGCACGTCCTTCACGCTCAGCATCTCGCCTTTGTGGACCCGCTCGGGCGAGTAGCGCGTGAGCAGCAGGAACTCGCGGATCGGCTCCTCGTTGTTCTCGGCGCGTCGCGACTTGCTCGCCAGGATGCCGAGCATCCGGTCCGAGTCGCGCACCGACGACACCTCGGGGTTCGTCACCACGAGGGCGTCATCGGCATAGTACATCGCCATCGTCGCGCCCCGCTCGATGCCGGCGGGCGAGTCGCAGACGACGTAATCGAAAGTCTGGGCCAGCTCCTCGAGCACCCGCCCGACGCCCTCGCGGGTCAGCGCTTCCTTGTCCCGGGTCTGCGAGGCCGGCAGGACGTAGAGGTTGTCGGAGCGCTTGTCGCGGATCAGGGCCTGGTTGAGGTTCGCCTCGCCGTTGATGACGTTCACGAAGTCGTAGACCACGCGGCGCTCGCACCCCATGACCAGGTCGAGGTTGCGCAGCCCGACGTCGAAGTCGATCACGGCGGTGCGGTAGCCGCGCCGCGCAAGCCCCATGGAGAAGGCCGCGCTGGTCGTCGTCTTCCCGACCCCGCCCTTTCCGGATGTCACCACGATGATGCGTGCCAAAGCGCAATCCCTCCCCTTGCCTGGTCGAGCCGCCTCAGAGCGCCTCGATGATCAGCCGGCCGTCGCGCAGGGCGACCTGGACCGGGCGGCCCGCGAGGCCCGGATCCAGGCCCTCGCTGACGCGGTAGTGCCCCGCAACGGACACCAGCTCCGCGCGCAGGTCCGAACAGAAGATCCGCGCGTCCGCGTTGCCCTTGACCCCCGCGAGGGCCCGGCCGCGCAGCGCGCCGTAGACGTGGATGTGGCCGTCGGCCATCAGCTCGGCGCCGGAGCTCACGGCCGCGAGCACGACGAGGTCGCCGCCGTGGGCGTAGATGCGCTGCCCCGACCGCACGGGCCGGGTGACGATCTTGCCGACCCCGGCCGGCACGGGGACGGGGGCCGCGGCCGGCGCCGCGGAGGCCGGCGCCGCCACCGCCGGTGCCGCGCGGGCCGCGACGGCCGCCGCCGGGCCCCGCGAGCCCTGCGACAGAATGGCGAGGTCCATGAGCTGCGCCGTCTCGCGGTGCGCCGCGCTGCCGCCGCGCACACCGATCGGCAGCATGCCGAGTCCGCGCAGTACCCCGACGAGCAGCGGGAAGTCGAGCGCCACCTCGGTCGGCAGGTGGGTGAGGTCGACGACCACCGGCGCGTTGCGGAAGAACTCCGGCGCCTGGGCGATCTTCGGCTCGAGGAACTGGGACAGCGCCGCGAGGTCGCCGGCGAACAGGCGCAGCGTCGGAAGGGTGAACGTCGTCGCCCTGAGCTCGAAGGACGCCGGCTCCGCGCGGGACTCGGGGGCGGTGACGCTCATTCTGGAGGGATTGGCTCGACGGCGGCGTGGCGGAAAGGCCGCGTATTCTGACGGCCCCGGGGGACCGCTTCAAGGTCGCGGGTCGCCGCCGGCCTCAGGCGGTGGCCTCGAGCCCGATCACGCGCCGCAGGTAATCGCGCTGCTCGCCGTCGCGGACCGCGGTGTAGGCCTCGATGGCCTGCCGGACCCGCAGGCCGGCCTGGCGGGCGTCGATCGCAGCGGCCGGCCAGGCCCCGCTCGCCCAGCGCGCCAGGGCCGGCGCCTCCGCCGAGCGCGCGGTCTCCCTCTGCGGCGGCGGGGCAGGCGCCGTGGCGGCGACCGGCACGACCGTCCTCGGCACCGCGGACGCGGACCCGAGATACACCGCCGGTAGCTGGCTGTCGATCCTCATCGGGCCACCTGCGCCCGCGCCTCGAGCAGGGACACGTCCGTCCCGGTGCAACGATAACCGGCAAGCGCCTGCCGTGCCGAGAAAACAGGCGCAACTCGGGAACGAGATTCGTCAACCGGGGGGCCAGATCATGCTGCGGCCGCCGAGCACGTGCAGGTGCAGGTGAAACACCGTCTGGCCGGCATCGGCGTTGCAGTTGAACACCGTGCGGTAGCCGGTCTCCGCGATCCCCTCCTGCCGCGCCACCTCGCGGGCGGCGAGGTACATCCGCCCCACCAGCTCGGCGTCGGCGGGCGCGAGGTCGTTCAGCGTCGGGATGTGCCTGCGCGGCACGACCAGCACGTGCGTCGGCGCGTGCGGATTGAGGTCGCGGAAGGCCACCACGTGCTCGTCGTCGTACACGACGGCGGACGGGATCTCCCCGCTCGCGATCTTGCAGAAGATGCAGTGGGTCATGCTGTCAGCTCCGTCGTAGAGGCCAGGGCCCCGGTCAACCGACGCGGTGCCGGCCGGCAAAGGCGTGGGCCAGGGTACCCCCGTCCACGTAATCGAGCTCGCCGCCGAGCGGCACGCCGTGCGCGATGCGCGTCACCAGCACCCCCGACTCCCGGGCCATGTCTCCGATGTAGTGCGCCGTGGCCGCCCCCTCCACCGTGGGATTGGTGGCGAGGATGAGCTCGCGCACGGTCCCCTCGGCCAGGCGCGCCCGCAGCAGGTCCAGCCCGAGCTCCCGGGGCCCGACGCCGTCGAGCGGCGACAGCCGCCCGCCGAGCACGAAGTACCGGCCCTTGTAGCCGGTCGCCTGCTCGATCGCCAGGACCTCCGCCGGCGTCTCGACCACGCAGAGCAGCCCGTCGTCGCGGTTGGGGGTCGCGCACAGGGCGCACACCTCGCGATCGCTCAGGGTACGGCACCGGCGACAGTGGCCGACCCGCTCCATCGCCTCGCCGAGCACGGCGGCGAGGCGGCGTCCGCCCTCGCGGTCGCGCTCGAGCAGGTGGAACGCCATCCGCTGCGCAGACCGCGGTCCCACGCCCGGCAGGCACCGCAGGGCCTCGACCAGGCGCTGGATGAGCGGCGAATCGCCGGCCACTTCAGAAGGGCATCTTCAGCCCGGGCGGCAGGGCCATGCCGGCCGTGAGCCCGGCCATCCGCTCCTGTGTGACCTCGCCGACGCGGTGAACCGCGTCGTTGCACGCCGCGGCCACCAGGTCCTCGAGCATCTCGCGGTCGTCGCCGACGAGGCTCGGGTCGATCTGTACGCGCCGCACCTCGTGGCGGCCGTTCATGGTCACCTTGACCAGCCCGCCGCCCGATTCGCCGACCACCTCCAGCCGGGCAATCTCCTCCTGCGCGCGCTGCAGGTCGGCCTGCATCTTCTGCGCTTGCTTCATCAGGTTGCCTATGGCGCCTTTCATCTCCTCAGATCTCCGCTTTGCCCATGGGTCACTTCCCGGCTCCGCCGGCCGCCGGATCGCCCAGCGGCAGCACGGTGTCCTCCAGCAGGCGCGCGTCGAAACGCTCGCCGAGGGCCTGCACGAGCTCGTCCTCGCGCATCGTCCCCACGGCGGCCGCGCGCCGCTCGGCGTCGTTGCGCACGGCGCGCTGCGCCGGCGTCTCGTCCGGCAGGGCGCCCGCCGCGATCCGCAGGGCGACCGGCCGTCCGGCGACCCGCCCGATCGCCTCGCGCAGGCGGTTCTCGGCGAGCGACCCGAGCAGGTGGGCGTGCACGGGGTCGAGGGACAGCGCGAGCGACTCTCCGTCCCAGGCGCTGACGACGCAGTTGCGCGCGAGCTGCAGCGCGACCCCGCCGAGACCGAGCCGCTCGACGACGGCGTGCCAGTCGGCGAAGTCCAGGGCCGTGGCGGGCGACGCCGGCCCGGCCGCCGACGCCGCCCCGGCGCCCGCGGGGGCCGATCCGGTGTCCCGGGGCGCGGCGGCCGATGGCGCCGCGCGGCCCGACTCCGCCCGAGGGGCCGTGGCCCCGGGACTCGCCGGCGGCGCCGTGCGCGCGGCAGGCGGCGAGGCGGCTTCCGCCGCCGGACGGAAGGCGAGCATCCGCAGCAGAACCATCTCGAGTCCGCTGCGCGGGTCGGGGGCGTAGGGCAGATCGCGCTGGCCGAGGACACCGATCTGGTAATAGAGCTGCACGTCCTCCGGCGGCAGGCGAACCGCGAGGGCGGCCAGCCGCGCCGCGACGGCGTCGGCCGCCCCGGCCGGCGCGACCACCTGCGCGACCGCGACCTCGTGCAGCGCGGCGAGCAGCTCCGCGAGCACGTCGGCAAAGTCGGGGGCCGTCTCCGCGAGCGTCTCGACGACGCCGAGCACGGCGGCCCCGTCGCCCGCCGCGACCGCGTCGAGCAGGTCGCAGACCCGCTCGCGCGCCACGGTGCCGAGCATCGCGCGGACCTCTGCCTCGTGCACCGTGCCGCCGCCGAAGCCGATCGCCTGGTCGAGCAGCGACAGGGCGTCGCGCAGGCTGCCGTCGGCCGCCCGCGCGACGAGATCCACCGCGCCCGCATCGAAGGGCACCGTCTCCGCCTCCAGCACGCGGCGCAGGTGACCACCGATGAGATCGGCGGGCAGGCGTTTGAGATTGAACTGCAGACAGCGCGACAGGACGGTCACCGGCAGCTTCTGCGGGTCCGTCGTCGCGAGCAGGAACTTGACGTGGGGTGGCGGCTCCTCGAGGGTCTTGAGGAGCGCGTTGAACGCCGGCTTGCTCAGCATGTGCACCTCGTCGATGAGGTACACCTTGAAGTGCCCGCGCACCGGCGCGTACTGCGCGTTGTCGATGATCTCGCGGACGTCGTCGACGCCGGTGTTGGACGCCGCGTCCACCTCCAGCAGGTCGACGAAGCGTCCGGCGTCGATCTCGGTGCAGGCGCTGCAGACGCCGCAAGGCTGCGAGCTCACCCCCCGCTCGCAGTTGAGCGACTTGGCGAAGATCCGCGCGATCGTCGTCTTGCCGACGCCCCGCGTCCCGGTGAACAGGTAGGCGTGGTGCAGGCGCTGGTGGTCGAGGGCGTTCGCCAGCGCGCGCACGACGTGCTCCTGGCCCACCAGCTCGTGGAACGAGCGCGGGCGCCACTTGCGGGCGAGGACCAGGTAGGACATCGGGGACGCGTCGATCGGTGCGGGGCGTCGAGTGTAGCCGATGGCGGGAAGGGCGGGACGCCAGGCACCCCGCCGGTGTGGGGTGGCGGCCCGCGCCAGCCGCACCCCGGCGCCCGAATCCGCTGCTGCGGCTGCTCCCTTCCGGGCCTGACCGGGTTCACAGCGTATCGTCGCGGGGGGACCGGCACGGTCCGCCATGAAAGCGAGGGCGCAGTCTACCGGAGCGCCGCGCCGAATCAACTTCGCGTCCCGACGTCGACGCCGATCGTGTAGGGTGCGCGCTGCCGCCACGCTGCCCGGGACGCCCGCCATGCCCACGCGCCGCCTGCCCGCCGAATGGGAGCCGCAGTCTGCGGTGATGCTCACCTGGCCGCACGCGGCGACGGACTGGGCCGAGGTGCTGCCGGCCGCGGAAGCCGTCTACGACCGCCTCGCCGTCGAGATCGCCGCGCGCGAGCGGCTGCTGGTCGCGTGTCACGACGATGCCGTCCGCGCCCGCGTCGCCGCCCGGCTGGCGGCGCTCGGCGTCGACGCCGGGCGGATCGTCCTCGCCGTGGCGCCGTCGAACGACACCTGGGCGCGCGACCACGGCCCGCTCGCGATCGAGACCCCCGCAGGCGCGGAGATCCTCGACTTCGGCTTCAACGGCTGGGGGGGCAAGTTCGAGGCGGCACTGGACGACGACGTTCCGTCCGCCCTGGCCCGCGCTGGCGTTTTCGGCGCGACGCCGTGCCGCAAGGTCGCTCTCGTCGTGGAGGGGGGCGCGCTGGAGACGGACGGGGCGGGGACGCTGCTCGCGACCCGACACTCGGTGCTCACCGGCACGCGCAATCCGGGCCTCGCCCAGCGCGACGTCGAGGCGGCGCTCCGCGCCGAGCTCGGCATCGAGCGATTCCTCTGGCTCGAGCACGGCGCGCTGTCGGGCGACGACACCGACGGCCACGTCGACACGCTCGTGCGGTTCGCCGACCCCCGCACCCTGCTTCACGTGACCAGCACGCCCGACGACCCGGACCACCCGGGACTCGAGGCGATGCGGGCGGAGCTCGCGGCGCTGCGCACGGCCACCGACGAGCCCTACCGGCTGGTGCCGCTGCCACCGCCCGGCCGGCACTTCGCGGCCGGCCGCCGCCTGCCGGCCACCTACGCCAACTTCCTGATCGTCAACGGCGCGGTGCTGCTGCCGGTGTATGGTGTGGCGAACGACGCCGCGGCCGTGCGCACCGTCGCCGCGTGCTTCCCTGACCGCGCGGTCGTGCCGATCGACTGCCGAACCCTGATCCGCCAGAGCGGCAGCCTGCACTGCGTCACCATGCAGCTGCCCGCGTCCGTCGACCTGTGCACCCCGTGCTAGCATCCGCCGCCGCCATGACCCCCGACCCCCTTCTCAAGGTTGCCCTCGTCCAGCATGCGGACCGGGGCTCCCCCGCCGCCAACCTCGCGCACGTGGAGACGCAGGTACGGGCCGCCGCCGCGCAGGGCGCGCGGCTGGCGCTCCTTCAGGAGCTGCACAACACGGCCTACTTCTGCCAGGTGGAGGACACCGGCCGCTTCGACCTCGCCGAGCCGATTCCCGGACCGAGCACCGTGCGGCTGGCGCGGCTCGCGGCCGACACCGGCGTGGTAATCGTCGGTTCCCTGTTCGAGCGCCGCGCGCCGGGGCTCTACCACAACACCGCCGTGGTGCTCGACGCCGATGGGCGGCTCGCCGGCCGCTACCGCAAGATGCACATTCCCGACGACCCGGGCTTCCAGGAGAAGTTCTACTTCACGCCGGGCGATCTCGGCTTCACCCCGGTCGACACCGCGGTCGGCCGGCTCGGCGTGCTCGTCTGCTGGGACCAGTGGTACCCGGAGGCCGCGCGCCTCATGGCGCTCGACCCGACCGCGATCGGCTGGGACGTGCGCGACGCCCCTGCCGAGCAGGGCCGCCAGCGCGACGCCTGGGTCACCGTGCAGCGCGGGCACGCGGTGGCCAACGGGCTGCCGCTGCTCGCCTGCAACCGGGTCGGCGACGAGCCCGACCCGACCGGCCGCGGGCCCGGCATCCGCTTCTGGGGGCATTCGTTCGTCGCCGGGCCGCAGGGCGAACTGCTGGCCGTCGCCGGCGGCGACGAGACCCTGCTGCTCGCCGAAGTCGACCTCGCGCGCAGTGAGCAGGTGCGGCGCATCTGGCCGTTCCTGCGCGACCGGCGCATCGACGCGTACCGGGACATTCTCCTGCGCTATCGCGACGCCGCGGCGCCGTCGCATTGACCGGATCGTGCCGCTTGACCCGTATCAAGGCGTGCCGGAGGGTTGTTCATAAGAATATGCTTATGTTCTAAACCTTACGGGAGCACGACAATGATCCGCCACACCCCCTTCCTCAGCGCGGTGCTCGCCACTGCAGTCCTGGCCTCGAGCGCCGCCGCCGTCGCCACCGACGCCCATTCGACGGCCTGCGACCCCATGTACCCCTGCGTCGCCGACACCGGCACGCCGGCCGCGGTCTACGACCTCGCGGCGCAGACCGATCAGGGACCCTGTCAGTCGTATCCCTGCTACCCGGACCACGCGGCCTCCGCGAACCCCGTCACGGCAGGGGCCACGACACCGGCGGGCCCGGTCGGGCAGAGCATCTGACGCGACCCGGCCCGGCCGTTGTCCCTCCAGGCCCCGGCCTCGCGCCGGGGCTTTTTCGTCCACGTGCGCGCAGAGCCGACCCCGATCGACAGAGGCAGACACCCAGCCCTGGGCCGGCAGGACGGGCTCAGGCCCGCCCCGCCGCGTAAGGCTGCGCCTGCCGCGCCGCAGCGTGAGCGTCCGCGAACAGGCCGGTCACCAGGGACTCCAGGTGCTCGGCACTGCCGCCGACCATGCGCGCCCGGACGGCGAGCGCCATCGCGAGCGCCTGGAACACGTCGCCGTCGCTGACATCGTTCCGCCCCTCGGCCGTGCGGCTCACCGCCTCCAGCACCGCCGTGAGCAGGTCGGACACGCCCTGCGCGGAGCGCGTCTGCGGGTGCAGCGGGAAAGCGATGTCATAGGCCCGCCCCGATGAGGTGACGGCAGTGAAGGCCAGCGTCTCCATGGCGTGCGCGATGCTCCCTCTACGGAATCAACTATTGGCCCGGGCAAAAGATTGGGCCACCCTCGGCAGAGGTACCGCCGTTCGCGACGGCTTTCAACCACCGCCGTGACGGGGCGTCTCGCCGCGCACCCGGCGGCGTCGGGTTGGGGAGGCCGATGGCAGGGGGTAGACTTGGCGCCGTTGCGGGCGCGGCCCGACACCGGATTCAGCCCGAGCCTCCGATGACCAAGACCCCGATCGCAGCGAAGGACGCCGGCGCGTACCACATGGCCATGCGCTCGATACTGCAGCGCATCGCCACCGGCCCCGAGCAGAGCCAGGACATCTCGCAGGCGGAGGCGCACCTGGGCACGCGCGCCATCCTCGAGGGCATGGTGGATCCGGTGCAGGCCGGGATCTTTCTCATCGCCCTGCGGATGAAGCGGGAGACGGCGGACGAGAACCGGGGCGTCCTCGACGCGGTGCGCGAGGCGACGCTGGGCGTCACGGCGCCAGTGGACGAGGTCGTCGACATCGCCGACCCCTACGACGGCTACAACCGCACGCTGCCGGCCGCCCCCTTGCTGCCCGCGCTGCTCGCCGAGTGCGGTCTGCACGTCGTCACCCACGGGCTCGACGCAGTGGGCCCGAAGTACGGCGTGACGCACCGGCACGTGCTCGAGGCCGCGGGCGTGCCGGTCGACCTCTCCCCCGCCGACGCGGCGGCGCGACTGGCCGACCCCGCCCTGGGCTGGGCCTACGTCGACCAGTCCCGGTTCTGCCCGCGACTGCACGACCTGGTGCCGCTGCGCTCGCTGATCGTCAAGCGGCAGGCGCTGACCACCGTGGAGGTGCTGGCCAAGCCGATCGCGGGGCGCGTGAGGACCCACTTCGTCACGGGGTACACCCACGCGCCCTACCCCCCTGTCTACGCCACGCTCGCCCGGCACGTGGGCTTCGACACCGCGCTGATCGTCCGCGGCACCGAGGGCGGGGTGATCCCGTCGCTGCGCCAGACCGGTGAGTACTTCTACTATCACGACCGCGGCGAGGAGTGCGCGGCGACCGTCGATCCCGACGCGCTCGGCATCGCCCAGGCCGTGCGCGCGGCCCCGCTGCCGGAGGACCTGCCGAAGGCGGCGCGACCCGGCGACGAGATCGCCATCACGGTCGACATCCAGGCCACCGCGAAGGCCGCCGCCGAGGCGGGGCTGGCGGCCCTGCGGGGTGAGCGGGGACCGACCTACGATTCGCTGGTGCTGGGCGGGGCGCTCGTGCTCGGCCACGTGGGCCGGCACGGCTCCCTGCGCGAGGCCGCCGACCACCTGCGCCGCGTGCTCGACTCCGGCCGCGCCGCGGCGCGGGTTCGCTAGTTGCCCGAGGACATCGACCGCATGAACGATCGGCCCGGATTCGCCACCCGCTGCGTGCACGCGGGCGAGCTCGATGATGCCCACGGCGCGCCGCACACGCCGATCTACAACACGACCACCTTCCGCTTTCCCAACACGGCGGCCGTACTCGACATCCTGGAAGGCCGCGCGAAGGGCGCGATCTACACGCGGTACGGGTTCAACCCGACGCTGTTCGCCCTCGAAGAGAAGCTCGCCGCGCTCGAGGACGCGGCGGCGGCGCTCGCCTTCTGCTCCGGGATGGCGGCGGAGTCGGCGCTCTTCCTCACGCACGGCCGCGGTGGCATCGTCTGCGTCGGCGACGCCTACGGCGGCACGATGGAACTGCTCGCGAGCCAGCTGCCGATGCTGGGCGTGCCCACCCGGTTCCTGCTCGTCGCCGAGATCGACCGGCTCGACGCCGCGCTCGCCGCGGGCGCCGGTCTCGTGTTCTTCGAGACGCCCACCAACCCGCGGATCGAGGTGATCGACGTCGCCGCGGTCGCGCAGGTCGCCCACGACCGGGGCGCGCTCGTCGTCGTCGACAACACCTTCGCATCGCCGGTCAACCAGAGCCCGCTCGCGCTCGGGGCGGATCTCGTGGTGCACAGCGCCACCAAGTACCTCGGCGGGCACAGCGACGTCACGGCCGGCGCCGTGATGGGACCCAAGGCACTGGTCGAGCCGATCTGGAACTGGCGCAAGAACCTCGGCACGGCGATCGCGCCCGAGACCGCGGCCCTGCTGCTGCGCAGCCTGCGCACGCTGCCCGTGCGGGTGGAGCGCCAGAACGCCACCGCGCTCGCCGTGGCGCAGGCGATGGCGCGGCACCCGCGCGTGGCGCGCGTGTTCCATCCCGGCCTGCCGGATTCCCCGGGCCACGACGTGGCACGCCGCCAGATGCGCGGCTACGGTGGCATGGTCACTCTCGAGCTCGCGTTGTCGGGCGCGCAGACCACGGCGTTCGTGGACCGGCTGCGCCTGTTCGCGCTCGCCGCGAGTCTCGGCGGGCCCGAGAGCCTCGCGATCCAGCCGGCGTTCTCGACCCACTACGGCCTGGGGCCCGACGAGCGGGCGCGACGCGGGATCGGCGACAACATGGTGCGGCTCTCGATCGGCCTCGAGGATCCGGCGGACCTGCTCGCCGACCTGGGGCAGGCCTTGGGCGACTAGCGATGCACCGGGCCGCCTGACCCGCCCGGCGATCGTGCCGTGATCCCGGAGCAACGCGCTCGCGCCGCTTCCCCTTTCGCGCCGCCGCTGCCCGCGGCGCCGGGCGAGCGCCTGCAGTGGGCGGGCGTCGCCGACGCCCTCGGCTCCCTCGCGATCGCCAGCGCGGCGCGTGCCCACGCCGGCCCCGTGCTCGTCGTCACCGCCGACGCGCTGGGGGCGGCCCGGCTCGAGCAGGAGCTGCGCTTCTTCTCCGGGTCCGGCCTCGACCTGCTCGCCTTTCCCGACTGGGAAACGCTGCCCTACGACGTCTTCTCGCCGCTGCCGGAGATCGTCTCCCAGCGCCTGTCGACCCTGTGCGCTCTGCGCGACCTGCGCCGCGGCGTGCTCGTCGTTCCGGTCACCACCCTGATGCAGCGGCTCTGCCCGCCGGGGTTCCTCGACGCTTACGCGATCGCTCTCGCGACCGGCGACCGCCTCGACATCGGCGCCACCCGCCGGCGGCTCGAGCAGGCCGGCTACCAGTGCGTCTCGCAAGTGATGGCGCACGGCGAATTCGCGGTGCGCGGCGCGCTGCTCGACCTCTTTCCCATGGGCGCGGACGCGCCACTGCGCATCGACCTGCTGGACGACGAGATCGACAGCATCCGCACCTTCGACCCGGAGACCCAGCGCACCACCGACCGCGTCGACGCGGTTCGTTCGCTCCCCGCGCGGGAGTTCCCGGTCGACCCGGCGGGCGTCCAGCGGTTCCGCACGCAGTTCCGGACCGCCTTCGAGGGCGACCCGCAGCGCGCGACGATCTACCGCGACGTCAGCGCCGGACACCTGCCGGGCGGCATCGAGTACTACCTGCCGCTCTTCTTCGACGCGACCGCGACCCTCTTCGACTACCTGCCAGCCGGCACCCTCGTCGTCCACCCGCTCGACGCCGGCGCGCACGCGGACGCATTCCACGCCCAGGTGCTCGAGCGCTACGAGCAGCGGCGCCACGACATCGAGCGGCCGCTGCTGCCGCCCGACCGGCTGTACCTCGGCACGCAGGAGCTGCTCGCCGCGCTGAAGACGCGCGCGGCCGTCGCGCTCGACGGCGGCGTGGCGGAGCGTCGGCGCGGCTATGCCGGCTCGGCGGTGTTCGAGCCGCGCTCCTTTCCCGACCTCACCATGCACCCGCGCACCGCCGAGCCGGCAAAGGCGCTCGACGACTTCCTCGCCGGCGGCCCCGGACGCGTGCTGTTCGTCGCCGAGAGCCCGGGCCGGCGCGAGATGCTCGCCGCGACGCTCCAGGGGCTCGGCCACCGCCCGACCCCGGTCGCCGGCTGGCAGGCCTTCCTCGACGGCAGCGAGCCGCTCGCCATCACCACCGCGCCCGTGGAGCGCGGCGTCTGGCTCGCGGAGCCGGCGGTCGTCGTGCTGCCGGAGGCGCTGCTGCTCGGCGAGCGCGTGCAGCAGCAGCGACGGCGGCGCCGCGCGGCCACCGACCCCGACCTCGTCGTCCGCAACCTCGCCGAACTGCACGTCGGCGCACCGGTGGTCCACGAGGCGCACGGCGTCGGCCGCTACCTCGGGCTGCAGACCCTCGAGGTCGGCGGGCAGAAGGTCGAGTTCCTCGCCCTCGAGTACGATCGCGGCGACAAGCTGTACGTCCCCGTCGCCTCGCTCCACCTCATCAGCCGCTACGCGGGCGCCTCGCCCGAGACCGCGCCGCTGCACCGGCTCGGCGGCGACCAGTGGGAGCGCATCCGCCGCAAGGCGGCCGAGCGCGCGCGCGACGCGGCGGCCGAGCTGCTCGACATCTACGCCCGGCGCGAGGCGCGCCAGGGCTTTGCCTTCCCCCCACCCGGCGAGGACTACGCGCAGTTCGCCGCCGCCTTCCCCTTCGAGGAGACGCCGGACCAGCAGACGGCGATCGACGCCGTGCTCGCGGACATGCAGCGCGTGCGGCCGATGGACCGCGTGGTGTGCGGCGACGTCGGCTTCGGCAAGACCGAGGTGGCCATGCGGGCCGCCTTCGTCGCGGCGATGGCGGGCCGGCAGGTCGCGGTGCTCGTGCCGACCACGCTGCTCGCCCAGCAGCACTACCAGAACTTCGCCGACCGCTTCGCCGACTGGCCGGTGCGCATCGAGAGCCTGTCGCGCTTCCGCTCGGCAAAGGAGGCCGCAAAGCTCACCACGGCGCTCGCCGCGGGCGAGGTCGACATCGTCATCGGCACGCACCGCCTGCTCGGCGAGGACGTGAGGTTCAAGGCGCTCGGGCTCGTCATCGTCGACGAGGAGCACCGCTTCGGTGTCCGCCAGAAGGAGCGGCTCAAGGCGCTGCGCAGCGAGGTGGACATCCTCACCCTCACGGCGACGCCGATCCCGCGCACGCTCAACATGGCGATGGCCGGACTGCGCGACCTCTCGATCATCGCCACGCCGCCCGCCGAGCGGCACCCGATCAAGACCTTCGTGAGCCAATGGAACGAGGCGCTGATCCGCGAGGCCTTCCAGCGCGAGCTCAAGCGCGGGGGACAGATCTACTACCTGCACAACGAGGTCGAGAGCATCGAGACCAAGGCCCGACAGGTGGAGTCACTCGCCCCGGGGGCGCGCGTGCAGGTCGCGCACGGGCAGATGCGCGAGCGCGACCTCGAGCAGATCATGCGCGACTTCTATCACCAGCGGTTCAACGTCCTCGTGTGCACGACGATCATCGAGAGCGGCATCGACGTGCCGAGCGCGAACACCATCATCATCGACCGCGCCGACAAGCTCGGCCTCGCCCAGCTGCACCAGTTGCGTGGCCGCGTCGGCCGCTCGCACCACCGCGCCTACGCCTATCTGGTGACGCCGCCCCCGGCGGCGATGACGCCCGACGCGGTGAAGCGCCTGGAGGCCATCGAGTCGCTCGAGGACCTGGGCGCGGGGTTCGCGCTCGCGACGCACGACCTCGAGATCCGCGGCGCGGGCGAGCTGCTGGGCGAAGAGCAGAGCGGACAGATCCAGGAGGTCGGCTTCTCGCTCTACATCGAGCTGCTCGAGCGCGCGGTGCAGGCGCTCAAGGCCGGCCGGCTCCCCGAGCTCGACGGCCCGCTGCACCACGGCGCGGAGGTCGACCTGCAGATCCCGGCCCTGCTGCCGGAGGACTACCTGCCGGACGTGCACGCGCGCCTGATCCAGTACAAGCGCGTCGCGTCGGCGCGCGACGCCGGGGAGCTGCGCGAGCTGCAGGTCGAGATGATCGACCGCTTCGGCCTGCTGCCGGAGGCGGCGAAGCACCTCTTCACGGTGACGGAGCTCAAGCTCGCGGCCCAGCCGCTCGGCATCCGCAAGATCGAGGCGGGGCCGAAGGGCGGACGGCTGCTGTTCCAGCCCGAGCCGGCGATCGACCCGCTGCGCGTCATCCGGCTCATCCAGTCGAAGCCGAAGGAGTTCAAGCTGGACGGTGGGGACAAACTCCGGTTCAGCGCCGACCTCGCCATGCCGGAGGCGCGGATCGGCTACGTCGGCGCCCTGCTGGCCACGCTTTCCGGCGCGGCACATTGAATTCGCCACGGGCCTCGTGTTCACTGCCCCGATGCACCCCGTCCCGCCCACCCGCCGCGGCGTCGGCCGCCCAGGGCCGCTGCGCGCAGTGCTGCTCCTCGCCGCCCTCGCCAGCGGCGCGGCAGCTGCAGCGCCCTACCGCGTGGAGCTGCTGGCGTTCGCGCGGGAGGACAGCGAGGCGGCGCCGGAAGAGCCGGCCAAGCTGTCCTGCCTCGCGCGGGCGACGCCGATCGGCACCGACCCCGCCTCCGCCGAGCTGCCGCGGACCGTGCCGGCCGCACGGCACCTGATGGTGAACGAGGCACAGGCCCTGCGTCGTCGCGGGTCGGGCTTCCGCCTGCTCCTGCACGTCGCCTGGGAGCAGGACATCCCGGACGGCAAGACCGGACCCTGGCTGCAGCTGCCCGCCACGACCGAGCTCGCCGGCTGTCTGCGCGCGGGGCTACGGAAGGAGCCCGAGGTGGAGATCGTCCTCTCCTACCTGCCGGACCCGTCGGACCAGTACCGCGTGCAGGTAAAGCGGCCGGTGCGTCCGGGCGAGGTCAGCTACCTCGACGACCCGTCCATCGGCGTACTCGTGCGTCTCGACCCGACCGCCCCCGACGCGCTCCCCCCCAGCGCGCCGTCGACCGCGCCGGCCGGGCCTGCGCCGGCGGGCAGGGACGCCCCGCCCGGCGCCATCCCGCCACCACCGAAGAAGCCCTTCCGCTGGTAGCGCGCTCAGCCCAGCTCGGCGAGCAGGAGCTGGGTCTCGAGACGCTGCAGCGCCGAGCCGAGCTCGGCGGCGCGTTCGCTGAGCTCCGCGAGCCGCGTGCGCAGCGTCGCCCGGTCGAGCCCCGCCGCGATCTCGGCGACGAGCGCACCACAGAAATCGTGCAGCTCGCGGTGCGGTGCCTCGAGGCTCGCGAAGCCCGGGTAGCGCGCGAGTGCCCGGCCGGCGCCGTAGAACCACTGGCCGAGCGCGCAGTCGTGGTGCCCCAGGTGGAGCGCGGCCGGCACGCCGCCGGCGCCCGCCTGCCCCGCGTCCTGGACGTAGTCGAGGATCGTGTCGATCAGCAGCTTGAGCTGCCAGTTGTGCGTGAGTTGCGCCATGCGCAGCATGCCGACCGGCGAGCACGCCCAGCGCGGGCCGGCCTCGAGCAGCGCCAGGTAGCCCTCGAGCGACAGCGGGGGGCTGATCCAGTAGCCCTGCCCTTCGTCGCAGCCGTAGTGCAGGAGCGTGCGGTAGACGTCCTCGTTCTCGATCCCCTCGACCACGGTGCGCAAGCCGAGCAGCTGCGCCATCGCGATGCTGGTCTTGATCAGGGTGGCGCTCTTCGGCGAGCGCAGCATGCGCAGCACGAAGCTCTGATCCATCTTGAGGGCCGAGAACGGCAGCCGGTTGAGGGTCTCGAGCGACGAGAAGCCGACGCCGTAGTCGTCCATCGACAGGCTCACCCCCGCGGCGAGCAGCCCGGTCAGGCTGCGCACCACCGCCGGGCTCGCGGAGACCGCCGTGCCTTCCGTCACCTCGATCTCGAGACACCCGGCATCGACGCCGCCGCTGCTCACCGCCTCGCGGATCATGCCGACGAGCGCGCCGTCGTCGAGATCCAGACCGGAGACGTTGAACGCGACGCGCGTCCCGGGTGAGCAGGCGCGGATGCGCTGCAGGTCCTCGACCAGCCGCGGGAACATGCGCCGCGTGATCGTGGAGGCCAGACCGCCCGCGGCGGCGCCGGGCATGAAGTCGCTGGCGGGCGCGCAGGACCCGTCGTCGCGAGGCCAGCGCAGCAACGCCTCCGCGCCGGCGATCCGGCCCGTGAGAAACGAGACCTTCGGCTGGTAGTGGAACACCAGCTCTCCGCGCTCGAGCGCCTGCGCAAGCCGTTCGGTCGGCACCATCCGCGACCTCGTGACGGGAGTGGCGGGGACCGCGAAAGCAAAGCACAGGAAGCCCGGGCTGTCGACGCGACTCCCGCCGATCCGCCGGCTTTTTCACCTCGATCCCTTTCCTTATGATGCGGCGAACCGCGTACAGCCCGAGCAGAAACGAATGAACGAGAACTGGCGTGCCTTCCTCGCGTCCCGCCCTGCCGCGACCGGCTTCCCGCCCGCCGCTGTCTGCGACCTGTCGCACCTCGGCCTGATCCGCGCACGCGGCGAGGACGCCGCCGCCTTCCTCCAGGGCCAGCTCACGAACGACACGCGCCTGCTCGGCCCCGAGCGCGCCCAGCTGACCGCCACGTGCAGCCCGAAGGGCCGGATGCTCGCGACCCTCCTCGCCTTCGTGCGTGACGGCGACCTCTACCTGCAGCTGCCCGCGGAGCGGCTCGAAGGCGTGCTCAAGCGCCTGCGACTTTTCGTGCTGCGCGCGAAGGTCACCTTGGGCGACGCATCCGACGAGCTCGCGCGCCTCGGCCTGGCCGGTGACTTCGCGGCCGACGTGGTCGGCGGCGCGCTGCCCCCGCAGCCGTTCGGTGTCGCCCAGCGGCATGGCCTCACGCTCGTCCGGCTGCCGGGGGACCCCCTCCGGGTCGAGGCGATCGGGCCCGTGGACGAGGTGACGGCGCTCTGGCGGGAGGCCGAGGCCGCGGGGGCCGCGGTTGCCGGGGCGGACTGGTGGGCGCTACTCGACATTCGCGCCGGCGTCCCGACCGTTCTCGACGCCACGGTCGAGGCCTTCGTCCCGCAGATGGCCAACCTGCAGCTGGTGGACGGCGTGAGCTTCACCAAGGGGTGCTACACCGGCCAGGAGGTCGTCGCCCGGATGCAGTACCTGGGCAAGCTCAAGCGCCGCATGCGCTATGCACGGGTCGCATCACCCGCGCGCCCGGGCGACGAGCTCTGGGCGCCGGGCAGCGAGTCGGGCCAGGGCGCCGGCAAAGTGGTAGACGCCCGGCCGTCCCCCGGCGGCGGCAGCGAGCTGCTCGCGGTGGTCGAGACGGCGAGCGCGGCCGCGGGTGGTGTACGGCTCGGGGGTCCGGACGGCCCCGTGCTCGAGTTCGGCCCGCTGCCCTACGCGCTGCCGGACGAGGGCTGAGTCCCGGGGACGCGACGACCGGGGGCTACGACCCGGTCCGCGCCCGGGCGGCTTCGCGGCGGTGGCGCAGGTACTCGATCACGGCCGGCATGATCGACGCGACGATGATGCCGATGATCACCAGGCTCAGGTTGTCCTTCACGATGGGCAGATTGCCGAAGTAGTAGCCGGCGAGCGTCAGCGAGACGACCCACAGGATGCCGCCGGTGACGTTGAAGAACAGGAACCGGCCATAGGTCATCTTGCCGATTCCCGCCACGAACGGCGCAAATGTCCGCACGATCGGGACAAAACGCGCGATCACGATCGTTTTGCCGCCGTACTTGTCGAAGAAGGCGTGGGTGCGGGCGACGTGCTCCGGCCGGATCAGCCTGCCGTGGCGGACGAGCCGCTCTCCCGCGTGCTTGCCGATGGCGTAGTTGACGGAGTCGCCGAGGATCGCGGCGATGCAGAGCAGGACGATGAGCAGTCCGACGTCCATCCCGCCGGCGGCCGCGAGGGTGCCGGCGACGAAGAGGAGCGAGTCGCCCGGCAGGAAAGGGGTCACCACCAGCCCGGTCTCGGCGAAGATGACGAGGAACAGGATCAGGTAGATCCAGGGCCCGTACTGCTGGATGAGCTCGACCAGGTGGCGGTCCAGGTGCAGGAAGAGGTCGATCAGGTAGGTGAGCAGCTCCATCGGGGAGGGTTCCGGGCGGAAAGGCAGGGCAGGCTACCCCCGGCCGGCGCCTCCCGCAACGACGGGCGAGTGGCCCGGCCGGCCTCCCGACGGGAGGACGGGGTGGAATTTAATTTCAAAACAACGGCCTGCCCCTGTTTGACTTATGCTTGGTTTTGGTAGTATGCGCGTCCCTTCGTTCCCGCAACGCCCCACCACGGGGCGTTGCGGTTGACTGCGCACCATCGGAGAACAACGCGCCATGCGACTCGACCACCGCTTGCTGGAACGGGCAGCCCTGCTGCTGTTCGCCGTGGTGGCGCTCGTGATCGTCCTGACGTTCCGCGACTACGGCATCGCGTGGGACGAGGCGGAGGCGCAGGAGTACGGGCAGCTGATCCTCGACTACTACCGCACCGACGGTGTCGAGGCCCGCGCCCTAACCTTCAATAACATGTTCTATTACGGCGGGCTGTTCGAGGCGACCGCCGCCTGGCTCGGCGAGCACCTCCCGCTCGCGCCGTTCGACACCCGCCACCTGCTCAACGCCCTGATCGGCCTGCTCGGAATCGTCGGCACGTGGAAGCTCGGCAAGGCGCTCGGCGGCCCGCTCGCCGGCCTGCTCGCCGCCGTCCTGCTGCTCGCCGTGCCGTCCTACTACGGGCACATGTACATCAACTCGAAGGACATCCCCTTCGCGGCGGCGTCGGTCTGGGCCCTGTACTACACAGTGCTTGCCCTGCGGGCCATGCCGCGGCCGCCGGTGACCCTCGCGCTGAAGCTCGGTCTGGCCGCGGGGCTCGGTCTCGGCGTGCGCGTCGGTGCCGTGCTGATCGTCGTCAATCTGGTGGCCGCCGTCGCCGGCTGGCTCGTGCTCCAGGGGCTGCGCCGCGAGGGCTGGCGCCCGCTGGCCCGGGACGCGGGCCGGATCGTGCTCCGTCTGCTGCCCGGCGGAATCCTCGCGTACGCGGTCATGATCGCGCTCTGGCCCTGGGCCCAGATCGACCCTCTCGTCCGCCCCCTGGAGGCGCTCAACTACTTCTCGCGCTTCCCCTACGACATCCCCCAGATCATCGACGGCCAGCTGTTCCGCTCGTCTTCGCCGCCCTGGTACTACCTGCCGGTGTTCTTCGGAGTGAAGCTGCCGGAGATCGTCCTGCTGACGAGCGTCGCGGCAACCTTCGCTGGCCTCTGGACGCTTGCCGACCTGTCGCGGCGGCGGTCCGTCGCGGTCGCCACGCTGCAGGGTGCGCCGCTCGAGTGGGGCCTGCTCGCGTTCGCCTTCCTCTTCCCCGTCGTCTACGCGACGGTGAGCGACGCCACCCTCTACGACGAGATGCGGCACTTCCTGTTCGTGGTGCCGGTGGTCGCGGTCGCTGGCGGCTGCTGGCTGGCGCGCGTGGTCGAGCGCAGCCTGCGGTGGCGGCCGGCGCTGCGCGCGGCGCTCGTCGGCATCGCCGGCATGTATCTCACGGTGCACGTGGCGGTCGTCGCCGCGCTGCACCCGAACCAGTACGTCTACTACAACGCGCTCGTCGGCGGCGTCGACGGCGCCGAGGGCAAGTTCGACCTCGACTACTGGGACAATTCGCTGCGCGAGCTCGCGGAGCAGCTGACCGAGCACGCCGTGGAGCTCTACGGCGAGCGGGCCCGCACCCTGCCGATGCGGCTTCGGATCTGCGGGCACGCGCCGTCGATCCTGCCGTTCCTCCCCGCCGCCTGGCGCGTCACGCCGACGACCGAGATCGCTGACTTCTACATCGCCCACACGCGCTTCGTCTGCGGCGATCCCGTGAACGGCCCCGTGGTGGCGAAGGTCGAGCGGCTGGGCTCCGAGCTGAGCTACGCCGTGGACCTGCGACAGGGTCTACTCAACGGCAACCGGATCGGCGCGCTCGCCGCCCCGCCCTCGCGGACTTTCTGAGGGCGCCGCGGCGCGGCTTCATTCCGGCCGCATGTGCGGAAACAGCAGCACGTCGCGGATCGACGGCGAATCGGTCAGCAGCATGACCAGGCGGTCGATGCCGATGCCTTCCCCGGCCGTCGGCGGCATGCCGTGCTCGAGGGCGCGCACGTAGTCGGCGTCGAAGTGCATCGCCTCGTCGTCCCCCGCGTCCTTTTCCTGGACCTGCCGGCGGAAACGGTCGGCCTGGTCCTCGGCGTCGTTCAGCTCCGAGAACCCGTTGGCGATCTCGCGCCCGCCGACGAAGAACTCGAAACGGTCGGTGACGAAGGGGTCGGCGTCGTTGCGCCGCGCGAGCGGTGACACCTCGGTGGGATAGGCCGTGATGAAGGTCGGGTCCGCGAGCCGGCCCTCGACCGTCTTCTCGAAGATCTCGATCAACACCTTGCCCAGCCCCCACGACGGCTTGAGCGCGATGCCCAGCGAGCCGGCGACGCGCCGCGCCGCCGCGAGGTCGTCGAGATCGGCGGACGCGAGCGAGGGATTGAAGCGCAGGATCGACTCCTTCACCGTCAGCCGCGCGAAGGGCTTGCCAAAGTCGTAGGTCTCGCCCTGGTAGGAGAGCGTCGTGGTGCCGAGGATCTCGACCGCGAGGCGACGCAGCATGTCCTCGGTGAGATCCATGAGGTCGCGGTAGTCGGCGTAGGCCTCGTAGAACTCGAGCATCGTGAACTCGGGGTTGTGGCGCGTGGACAGCCCCTCGTTGCGGAAATTGCGGTTGATCTCGTAGACCTTCTCGAAGCCGCCGACCACCAGGCGCTTCAGGTAGAGCTCGGGCGCGATGCGCAGGAAGAGCTGCATGTCCAGCGCATTGTGGTGGGTGACGAAGGGCCGGGCCGTCGCGCCACCCGGGATCACCTGCATCATCGGCGTCTCGACCTCGAGGAAGCCGCGTCCGTCGAGGTACTGGCGCAGGAACTGGACGATCCGCGTGCGCGTGCGGAAGGTCCGGCGCGAGGCCTCGTTCATGATGAGGTCCAGATAGCGCTGCCGATAACGGCTCTCCTGGTCCGTCAGGCCGTGGAACTTCTCGGGCAGCGGACGCAGCGCCTTGGTCAGCAGGCGCACGTCGTCGCAGAGCACCGACAGCTCGCCCGTCTTCGTCTTGAAGAGCCGTCCCTCGGCGCCGACGATGTCGCCGAGGTCCCAGTCGCGCTTGAACTGCTCGTAGGTCCCCTCTGGCAGCCCGTCGCGCTGCAGGTAGAGCTGGATCCGCCCCGACATGTCCTGGACGTGGGCGAAGCTCGCCTTGCCCATCACCCGGCGCGTCATCAGGCGCCCGGCAACGCGCACGCGCACCCCCACGGCGTCGAGCTGCTCCGCCGGCTGCTCGCCGTACTCGGCGAGCAGTTCGCCGGCCACGACGTTGCGCCGGAAGTCGTTCGGGAAGGCGACGCCCTGCTCGCGCAGCCGGGCGAGCTTGTCGCGGCGCTGGGCGATCAGCTTGTTCTCGTCGACCTGGGCCTCGGTCTGCACGGCCGTGCGCTCGTCGCCCGCCATCAGAGGCCTTCCTTGAGGCTCGCCTCGATGAAGGGGTCCAGCCAGCCGTCGAGCACGGCCTGCGTGTTGCCGATCTCGACGTTCGTCCGCAGGTCCTTGATCCGGGACTGGTCGAGCACGTAGGAGCGGATCTGGCTGCCCCAGCCGACGTCGGACTTGCTGTCCTCCAGGACCTGCTGTGCGGCGTTGCGCTTCTGCATCTCCATCTCGTACAGCTTGGCCTTCAGCTGCTTCATCGCCTGGTCGCGGTTCTTGTGCTGCGACCGGTCGTTCTGGCACTGGACGACGATGCCGCTGGGAAGGTGGGTGATGCGGACGGCGGATTCCGTCCGGTTCACGTGCTGACCGCCCGCGCCGGACGCGCGGTAGACGTCGACGCGCAGGTCCGCGGGGTTGACGTCGATCTCGATGTCGTCGTCGACCTCGGGGGACACGAAGACGGCGGCGAACGACGTGTGGCGCCGCGCGTTGGAGTCGAAGGGCGACTTGCGCACCAGGCGGTGCACGCCGGTCTCGGTCCGCAGCCAGCCGAAGGCGTAGTCGCCCTGGACGTAGATGGTCGCCGACTTGATGCCGGCGACCTCGCCGGGGCTCGCCTCCATCAGCTCGGCCTTGAAGCCCCGCTTCTCGCACCAGCGCAGGTACATGCGCAGCAGCATCTCGGCCCAGTCCTGCGCCTCGGTGCCGCCAGCGCCCGCCTGGATGTCGAGGTAGGCGTTGTGCGCGTCCATCTCGCCGGAGAACATGCGGCGAAACTCGAGCCCGCCCACGTCGCGCTCGAAGCCGTCGACCTCCTCCGCGACCGACGCGACCGCGCCGGCGTCCTCCTCGGCGACCGCGAGCTCGAGCAGATCGGCGGCGTCCGCGATGCCTTGCGCCAACCGGTCGATGGTGCCGACCACGCCCTCGAGCTGTGAACGCTCGCGGCCCAACGCCTGCGCGCGCTCCGGGTGAGCCCAGACCTGCGGGTCCTCGAGCTCCCGGAGGACCTCGGTCAGGCGCTCCTGCTTGCCTGCGTAGTCAAAGGTACCCCCTGAGGGCCTCGAGGCGCCCCCGGAGGTCGGCAATCTTGTTGGTGATCGGGTTGATGTCCTGCATGACGGCCCCGCGCGAAAGCGCGAATGGTACTACAGCATCACGGTGCCGTGACCGCGCCCCACGGCCGGCGAACGGGGGCGTCGTGCCAGTGGTCGAGCCACGGCGGGCGCTGCCAGCGCAGCGCCAGCCCCGCGTCGTGCGTCGTCGCCGCGCACGGCTTGCAGACCCAGCGATCGCCGATTGCCGCAGGCTCGCCGTCGGCATGGAGGACAGGTACGAGCCCGCGCAGCCAGGGCGGCACGCCTGCCTCCTGGCACAGGTTCTTCAGCGTGTGGCGGCCGGCGCGGCCGGCGATCGCCAGGCGCAGCCCCGGCGTCCGGAAACGCACCTCGAGTGCGGCGCCGGCCAGGCCTGCGCTCAAGGGACCGCCCGGCACGAGAACGAGCTCGCCCAGGCCGGCGGGAAGCGACAGCGGTCGCGTCGCGTCGGGCCAAGGCACGGTGCAGCCCGCCGGCAGCGGCGCGAGGCCCGGATCGAGGTAGAGCCGGTCGCGATGGCGCCGCACCGCTGCGCCGGGCCAAGCGACCAGGGGCGTACGCTCGCCGCGCGCGTGCGCCACCTGGCCCAGGGCTTGGTCCAGCCGGGAGGTGTCGGGAACGGGCACGCCCTGGCGCGTGCACCAGTGGCGCAGCACGGCGCGGCGCCGCGGCCACGAGAGCTGCGCGAGCGCGTCGGCGGCGAGCTGCCACGGACTCGCGGTGGCGAGCAGCGTGAGGTCCTGCGCCGCGAGCTCCTCGACGATCGCCGCCGCGTCCGCGCAGTGGCGTGCCGCCCGCGCGAGTGCGGCGTCGGTGCCCGGCCACCGCGAGCGCAGCGGGGGCAGCACGTGCCCGCGCAGCCAGCCGCGCCCCAGCGTCGGATCGGCGTTGCTCGGGTCCTCGACCCAGTCGAGCGCGCGTGCGACGGCGTAGTCGCGCAGTGTCGACCGCGCCACGCCGAGCAGCGGCCGGGCGTGAAGCCCGCGCCCGAGCGACGCGACCCTCGGCATGGCGGCGAGCCCCGCCGGCCCGCTGCCACGGAGCAGCTGGAGCAGCACCGTCTCGACCTGGTCGTCCCGATGGTGGGCGGTCAGCAGGCATTCGCCCGGCGCGAGCCGCTGCGCGAGCGCCGCGTAACGCGCGTCCCGGGCCGCCGCCTCCACGCCCTTGGCCGCCCGCCCCGCTGCGGCGTCGACCCGCAGCACAGTGACGGGGACGCCGAGCCGCTCGCCGGCCGCGCGACAGCGCGCCGCCCAGACGGGGGAGTCGGGGTGCAGGCCGTGATCCACGTGCACCGCGATCACCGGGACCCCGAGCGTCGGGCGGACGGCGACGCACAGGTGCAGCAGGACCGTCGAGTCGAGCCCGCCGCTGCAGGCGACGACGAGGCGGGAGACGCCGGCGAGCTCCCGGAGCACGGCGAGCAGGGTGTCCTCGAGCGGGTGCACGGTGGCGAGGCGCGCCAGCGCAGCGGCCACCCCCGGCGCGTCAGCCGGTGGCGTACTGGCCGTAGCCCATCAGGCGCTGGTAGCGCGTGTCGAGCAGCTTGTCGAGCGCGAGCCGGTCCAGCAGATCGAGACTCTCGACGAGGGCCGCCCGCAGGTTGCGCGCCGACGTGTCGACATCGCGGTGCGCCCCCCCGAGCGGTTCAGGCACGATGCCGTCGACGAGGCCGAGCTCGCGCAGCCGCTCCGAGGTGATCGCCATCGCCTCCGCGGCGAGCGGGGCCTTCTCCGCGCTCTTCCACAGGATCGAGGCGCAGCCCTCCGGCGAGATCACCGAGTACGTCGCGTACTGCATCATGAGCAGGCGGTCGGCGACGCCGATCGCCAGCGCGCCGCCCGAACCGCCCTCGCCGATCACCGTCGCAAGCACGGGGGTCTTGAGTCCGGCCATCTCGAGCAGGTTGCGGGCGATCGCCTCGCTCTGGCCGCGTTCCTCGGCGTCGACGCCGGGGTAGGCGCCCGGTGTGTCGATGAAGGTGAGGATCGGAAGCTTGAAGCGTTCTGCGGTCTTCATGAGACGCAGGGCCTTGCGGTAGCCCTCGGGCCGCGGCATGCCGAAGTTGCGGTACAGCTTCTCCTTGGTGTCGCGCCCCTTCTGCTGCCCGATCACCATCACCGAGTAACCCTCGAGGCGTGCGACGCCGCCCACGATCGCGTGGTCGTCGGCATAGGCACGATCGCCGTGCAGTTCCTCGAAGTCGGTGAACAGCCGGGGGACGTAGTCCAGCAGGTAGGGGCGCAGGGGGTGGCGCGCCACCTGCGAGATCTGCCAGGGCGTGAGGTTAGAGAAGATGGACGCCGTCAACGCCCGGCTCTTGCCCTCGAGCCGCGTGATCTCGTCCTGAATGTTGATCTCGTTGTCGTCGCCGACGAGGCGCAGCTCCTGGATCTTCGCCTCCAGCTCGGCGATCGGCTGTTCGAAATCCAGGAAATTGAGGTCCATGGGCGCGCAGTGTACCGAATGCAGCGTGACTGGGAAGAACCGGCTCAGGCGGCGCCGGCCCGGCGTCGGGACGCGCCACGGCCCCCGTCGTAGCCGACGACGACGTTGCCGGGCCCGAGCAGGCGTTCGAGCTGCCGCAGCAGTTCGTCCCGCGGGTCGACACGCCAGCCCTCGCCGAGCAGCAGCGTGCCGCTCGCGTCACCGCGCCGGTAGTCGACCGACACGGCACAGGATCCACCGCGGAAGGGCGCCAGAGTCCGGCCCAGGCCGGCGGCGAACTGCTCGACTGCGGCCTTCGCGGCGCCGATGGCGAGCCGGTCCGCGCGCAGCGCGAGGTGGCTCGCCACGGCCGCGCGCGCCTGCTCGAACTCGACCACGCGCTCCGCCCGCACGCTGAAGCCGCCGCGAAACTCGTCGTATACGAGCAGGCCCTCGACGAACAGCACTTTGTCGGCCGCCAGCAGGTCGCGGTGCTGCTCGTAGGCCTCGCCGAAGAGCACGACCTCCATCCGGCCGCTGCGGTCGTCGAGGACGAGCGCCGCCATCGGCCCGCGCTGCGTCTGGCGCTTGCTCAGCGAGACCACGAGCCCCGCCACCGCGACGCGCTGCGGTCCGCGCCGCCAGCCGCCGACCTCCAACGGTCCCCCCTGCTCCGCGATGTCGCCGATGCGGTTCACCCCCAGGGCGACGAACTCGACGAGATAGCGGTCGATCGGGTGGCCGGTGAGGTAGAGACCCAGCGTCTCCTTCTCGCCCGCGAGCCGGACGTCGTCCTCCCAGTCGGCGCACGCGTCGGGTTCGACGCCCAGGTCGGGAGCCGCCGGCGTCGCCGTGTCCGCGAGCCCGAACAGGTCCGTCTGCCCGGCGGCGTGCATCGCGTGGCTCTGCTCCGCCGCACGCAGGGCGAGGGGCAGCTGTGTCATCAGGGTCGCCCGGTTGGGGCCGAGCTCGTCGAGCGCCCCGGCCTTGATCAGCGACTCGAGCACCCGCCGGTTGACGCGCTTGAGGTCGATGCGACGGCAGAATCCGAACAGGTCGGTGAAGGGTCCGCCTGCCTCGCGCGCCTCGAGAATCCCCTCGATGGCGGACTCGCCGACCCCCCGGATCGCACCCAGCCCGTACACGACGGTGCGCGCATCCGCGACCGCGAAACGGAACTCCGAGCCGTTCACCCGCGGCGGCTCCACCTCGAGCTTCATCGCCCGGCACTCCTCGATCAGCGGCACGACCTTGTCGGTGTTGTCCATGTCCGCCGAGAGCACCGCGGCCATGAAGGCCGCGGGGTGATGCGCCTTGAGCCACAGGGTCTGGTAGGAGACCAGCGCGTAGGCGGCGGAGTGCGACTTGTTGAAGCCGTAGCCGGCGAACTTCTCCATGAGATCGAAGATGTGCGCCGCCACCTCCGCGTCGCAGCCGCGCTCGACGGCGCCGCGCTGGAAGCTGTCGCGCTGCTTCGCCATCTCCTCGGGCTTCTTCTTGCCCATCGCGCGGCGCAGCAGGTCGGCGCCGCCGAGCGTGTAGCCGGCGAGCACCTGCGCGATCTGCATGACCTGCTCCTGGTAGAGG
>JALORY010000032.1 GCA_025458675.1 Gammaproteobacteria bacterium
CACCTCCCCGCTGACCTGCAGGTCGACGTCGTCGCGCTGCAGCGGACGCGCGTCGCGCGCGCGCACGGTCAGGTCCAAAGGGATTCCGGGCGCGAGCCACCGGACGGTGCCGTCCAGGGCGACCGACCCGGGCCCCGCTCGCGCCTCGACCCGTTCGACGCGCACGCTGTCGCCCGCGAGGCCGAGGCGCCCGTGCACGTCCGTCAGCACCAGACCGATCGACCGGTCCCACCACGCGCCCTCGACCAAGCGCACGTCCCCGTCGAACCGAGGCGCCGCCAGGGTGCCGCCGATGCGTGCGGTGAGGTCCGCCTTGCCCCGGGCGCGGCGTCCCGCGCCGCTCAGCAGCGGGTCGAGCGCCGCCAGGTCGAGCCGGCCGTCGGCGCGCAGGTCCAGCGCGCTGTCGCCGGTGGTCGATCCGCCGCCGACCCGGCCGCGGAGCGCGACGTGCCCGCCCTTTCCCGCCTCGGCGCGCGCGTCGACCTCGGCCCCGGCCGGGCCCAGTCGAACCGTCACCTGGAGGCTCGCCGGCGGGAGCGCGCGACCCGGCCCCTCCGTCAGCCGAAGGCCCTCGCCTGTGACGCGAACCTGGCCGCCGAGCGCCCCGGGCGCGCCGGTGAGCCGGGCCTGACCGCCGATGCTCCCGGACAGCCCCGGCACGGGCACGATGAGGCGCAGCAGATCGGCGGGCACGTCCGCGGCGACGGCGTCGAGGGCTAGCTCAGGCGCGAGCCTGCCGGCGACCTCGATCACGCCCTGCCGCAGCCCGAGCCGCACCCGGTCGACGGCGACACCGTCGGAAAGATCGAGCCGCGCGGGCGCGAGGAGGCGAAGGGTCTCGTTGCGTGCGACCGCTTCGAGCCGTTCGACGGCGAGCGCCCGGCCGACGCCGTCCAATCGGCCGTCCAGGTCGACACGGACGGACTCACCGCCCGCCTGCAGGCCCGCCTGCGCACCCAGCGACAGCGCGGCGACCGGACCGCGGGCGGCGACCGCGATCTCTCCCGTCAGCGGACCCACGGCGAGGCCGGCGACCCGCGCCGACGCCTCGACCTCGACGGCGACCCGGCCACCTCGCCGACGACCTGCACGGGCCCCGACCCGCCGGGGAGCACCGCGCCGACGTCCGGCAGATCGAGCGTCCAGTCCAGCGAGAGCGCGTCCGGCGCCAACCGCCCCTGCGCCCGGACAGTGCCGCTCGCAACGTCCATGCGGCCCGACTCGACGTCCCAGACCTCCCCGACCCGGCGAGCCACGGCAGCCAGGCGCAGGTCCCGGCCCGGGATCGGCGGGAGGCGCCAGCCAAGGTGCGCGGCGAGAGCCGCGACGGCGCCGTCCAGCGGTTCCCGGACCTCCAGGTCGAATCGCTGCGCCGTGGCGTCACCTGCCAACGCCAGGCGGTACTGGTCCGGGCAGTCCGGGACCCCGGCCCTCAGCTGTGCCTTCAACGCACCGCTGTCCTCGAGGGCCGCACTGCCCTCGACCGCGAGCCCCGGCACGCCGGGCAGCACTCCGTCCAGCGAGAGCCGGGCGACCCGGAGACGCTCGAGGCGGACCGGCCAGGACGGGACCCGCGGCTCGGCGACCGGCGCCGGCCAGGCAGGACGTCGGAGCACCTCCACCGCGCCCGCGCAGAACTCCCGCGAGGCCCTCGAGGCGCAGCTGCCCCCCGGCGAGCACCTCCAGCCCGGCGCCGACGAGCCGCAGCCCCGCATGCGTGTTCGCGACCAGCAGCAGAGCGGCCGATGCGAGTGCCGGCAGCGCGAGCACGAAGAGCAGCCGACGCCAGAACAGCCAAAAGAGTCCGTGGCGACGTCGGGCCATGGCTAGAAGGCGTGCCCGATCGCGACGTACAGCTGGACCGGTGCGTCCCCCGGGCTCGCGGTCAGCGGGGTGGCAAGGTCCAGGCGGACGGGGCCGATCGGGGTGTAGTAGCGCACGCCGACCCCGGCGCCGACGGACAGGTCGCCGAGGTGCGGAATGCCCGAGGCCGACACGGCCCCGGAGTCCACGAAGGCCACGGCGCCCCAGTGAGCACCGAAACGCAGGCGCAGCTCGAGCGACGCCTCGAGGAGGTCTTCGCCGCCGGCAGGTCGGCCGGAGGGCGTGCGCGGACCGATCGACTGGAAGGGGAAGCCGCGCACCGAGCCGGCGCCGCCGGCATAGAAGCGCCAATCCGGCGGGACCTCGTCCGCCCCGGCCCCGAGGAGGTCGCCGAGGACGAAACGCCCCGCGAGCACGGTACGCGTGAGGGCGAGGCCCGCCGGGTCCGGGGAGCCGTCGCGATCCCCCTGCGAGCTGCCGACCGGGGGCGCCCAGTAGCCGGCGGCCACTGCCCGCGCCCGGACGAATCCCTCGGCCGGTCCCGCGAGCACCCGGACGGGAGTCGCTTCGAGGACGATGCGGCTGCCTCGGGTCGGCTCGCCGGGATCGTCGGTGCTGTCCCAGTTCAACGACACCGGCAACGCGAGCAGCCGATAGTCCTGGGGCGGACCCTCCTGGGTGATCCGCGCGTCCTCGAAGGCGAGTCCGGCGCGCCCCGCGAGGCCGGGCGCAAAGCGGTGCTCCAGGGCGATGCCTGCCGTGACGGCGTCGCGATCGTAGGCCTCGAGAAACTCGCGGATGCCGGCGAGATCCGCGCGAAGATCCAGGTCGCGCCGCCACAGGTCGGGCACACGCAGCGAGCTGCGGACCAGATAGCTGAGATCCGCGGCCCGGTTCTGGGTCAGACGCCCGACTTCACCCTGCAGGGTCAGCTCCTCGGCGCCGCCCAGCAGATTGCGGTGGATCCAGGCGCCGCTCAGCGTCGCACCCTCGTCGCTGGCGTACGCGCCTCCCAGGCGGACGACCCGCGGCGGCCGCTCTGCGACCTCCACGGTCAGCGGCAGGCGCCCCGCCTCGTCCGGCGAATCACCCGGGGCGATCCGCGCCCAGGCCAGGACCCCGTGCGCGAGCAGGTCCTGTCGCGCCTGCTCGAGCCGGGTCGGACTGAAGGGCTCGCCAGCCTCCAGGCCGAGCCGGCGCCGAATGTAGTCCTCCCGCAACCGCTCGAAACCCCCGACCGAGATCTCGCCGATCGCGACGCGCGGGCCGGGCTCCGCCGCGTAGACGACGTCGACGATGCGCTCGCGGTGGTGCACGACGGCGTCGGGCGGCGGCAGGCGCGCCAGCGCGAAGCCGTCCTCCCGAAGCGCCGCGAGCACCGCCTGGCCGGCCGCCAGCACGTCGCCGGCCCGGGCGGGCTGGCCGGCGTCGAGGTCGAAGGCCTGCCGCGCGGCGTCGGGAACCGGCCCGTCGAGCCGGACCACGCCGATGCGGTAGAGGGGACCCGGGTCGATGTCGACCTCGACCGGCACCGGTGCCCCCCCGGGCAGGCGCTCGAGCAGGGGCAGCAGACCGGCCTCCCCCACGTCGCGCCCGGCGACCCGCACGACGATCACCGCATCGTAGTGGCCGAAGCTGCGCAGCACCGTGTCGATCCGCGCCGCGTCGGCTTCGGCACGCGCGACCAGGGCGAACGGCCCGGCAGGGGCTTGGTCCCGCAGCTGGGCCAGCTGTGAGACGTCGGCGATGGCCCGGTCGAGCCCGACGTCGCCGGTCGGGGCGATCGCAAGCGTGTACGGCAGGTCGGCGGCGCGCGCGGCCGCACCGAGCAGGAGGGTCAGCGAGAGCCACGGTGGCGGCAGTCCGCGGCGAGCGGTCGGCAGCGGGAGAGGCGGTCCGGCTCGCCACGGCGATCGTCGAAGCATCGAGGTCTCGGTCCCTGCGGGAGTGTCGGCGGCATCCACCGGTCGCCCCCGCTTGGCCCCGTCCGTAGGTTCGATGGTACATTGCGGCCGGCCCGGACCCCAGAACGGTCGCCTCGCGACGACGCCACGGGCCGTATCGGCGCAGAGCCCCGAACCACGCAGCTCGCGCCCGTTGCAGGAGTTGCGTTCACATGCCCAAGCCCTCGTCCCGCACGACCACTGCCCGTCCGCTCTGGCTGGCGATCGCCCTGGTTGCGTCCCCCCCGGCGCTGGCCCGCGCGCCGACCACCGACCTCGCCAGCTGCGCCGCGATCCGGGCCGACGTGGAGCGGCTCGCCTGCTACGACCGGGCCGCGGGCCGGAAGGTGGCGAAGGGAGCGTCGCCGGGCGCCACGGCCTCGGCAGGCAAAGCGCAGCCCGCCGCGAAGGGGCAGCCCGACGCTGCCGCCATACCCGCCGCAACGCCCGAGATCGCGTCAGCGGCCCCCGTACCAGCGGCGTCGGCGCCTGCGTCGCTGATCGACGCCGCCTGGGGCTTCGAGCCGGACTCGAGCCGGTACCTGATCAGCCTGTATCGCCCGAACTACTTCCTGCTCGGGCGGTACTCCGACCGGCCGAACGAAGCGCCTTTCGACCTCCTGTTCAATGCCTTGGACAAGTCCGATGCCGAGCTCGATCCCACGGAGGCCGAGTTCCAGCTGAGCTTCAAGGCGCGCCTCTGGGCGTCGGACGACCGCCGCTTCGGCGTCTGGGCCGCCTACACGCAGCGCAGCCAGTGGCAGGTCTACAACAGCGACCTGTCGGCGCCGTTCCGCGAGACGAATTACGAGCCCGAGGTCTTCGTCAGCTACAACCCGGAGGTGTCGATCGGCGGGATCGACTGGCGGCTCTTCAACTTCGGCTACAACCACCAGTCCAATGGTCGATCCGACCCGCTGTCGCGGAGCTGGGATCGCCTGGTCGCCGAGTTCGGCATCGAGCATGGCGACTTTGCGCTGCTGATCCGACCCTGGGTCGTGATCGACGAGGGCGGCGACGACAACCCCGACATCACCGACTACCTGGGGTGGGGCGACGTGACCGCGGTCTACAAGTGGCAGGGGCACAGTTTCACCCTGATGGGACGCGGCAACCCGGACACGGGCAAGGGCGCGGTCCAGTTCACGTGGATGTCGCCGCCGGTCCTCGGCCCGCTGCGCGCCTACGTCGAGGCATTCAGCGGCTACGGCGACAGCATGATCGACTACAACTGGTACCAGAACACGATCGGGGTGGGCATCGCCCTGAACGACTACCTGGACCGTCCCGGACGATGACGACGAGGCGCGTGTCCGTCTCCTGCGCGTGGGTGGGGGATGCCTAGCGCCGCCACGCCGCGCCGCCGTCAGTCGCGGGCGGCGCTGGTGCGCGGCGCGGGGTTCTTCGGCTTCTGGCTCCTCCTCGCGCGGCCCGCGGGGGGGGAGTCGTGGGCGGACCTGGCGGTCGGGCTGCTGGCCGCAGCACTCGCGACCTGGACCAGCCTCCGCCTGCTCGCGCCGGGGGCCACACGCGTCCGCTGGGGCGCCCTCCTGCGACTGATCGCCCGCTTCTTGTGGCAGTCGATCGTCGCCGGCCTCGACGTCGCGAGGCGAGTGCTGGATCCGCGCCTGCCGATCAGACCCGGTTTCCTCGCCTATCCCGTGCGCATCCCGGACGGACCCCGCCGGGCCGCATTCGGCGCCCTGACCAGCCTGATGCCCGGCACCCTGCCGGTCGGCGGCGACCCCGACGGGGCCCTCGTCTACCACTGTCTCGATCTCGACCAGCCGATCGCGTCCAGCCTCGCGCGGGACGAGGACTTGCTGGTGGCAGCCCAAGGCGGTGCGGCCACCGGTGACTGAGTTCCTGCTCTCCGCCGCGGCCTTCGTGCTGGCTACCGTCGCCCTGGGGCTGATCCGGATCCTCCGCGGTCCGAGCGACGCGGATCGGCTGCTGGCCGCCCAACTGCTCGGCACCGGGGGGGTCGCGGCCCTGCTGCTGCTCGGCGTCGCCACTGCCGAGTCCGCAATCGGCGATCTCGCCCTGGTGCTGACGCTGCTCGCCGCATTCGCTTCCGTCGGCTTCGTGACCGGGACGGTGCGGCCGGACGCCACCCGCTCGCCCGGGGAGGCGCCTGCCGCCCGCGCCGCGGATCGCCCTGAGCCCGCCGGGGAGGAGACCCGCCGATGAGCGCGGTGGAGATCTCCACCGTCTTCACCGTCTTCGCCGTGAGCCTGGGGTCGCTGTTCTTTCTCGCCGGCACCCTGGGGCTGTTGCGCCTCCCCGACACCCTCACCCGGCTCCACGCCCTGACGAAGGCGGACAACCTCGGCCTGGGGCTGATCGTCCTCGGTCTGCTGCCGCAGGTGTCCTCGCCACTGGGCTGGATCGGTCTCATCGCGGTGTGGCTGCTGGCCCTCCTCGCCGGCGCCACCGTCGGCCAGCTGCTCGCAGGTGCCCTGCGCCCCTCGGACGGGACCCCGCCGGATCGGGGAGGCGGATCGGCGTGAGCCTCCCTGCCCCCGTCGATCTGGGGCTCGCCGCCCTGGTGCTCGGCCTCGCCGGGTGGGTGATCACGACCTCGGCCACCTACCGCGCCGCGGAGGGCTTCGTCGCCTACGGGCTCGTTCTCGCGCTCGTCTGGGTGCGGCTCGGCTCGGTCGACGTGGCGCTCACCGAGGCCGCCCTCGGCAGCGGTCTGACCGGCCTTCTGCTGCTCAGGGCCGCGGCCCGCCTGCCGGCGGACGATCCGGCAGAGACGACACGCCCGGGTCCCGGTGTCCGCGTCGTCGCCGCTGTCCTTTGCACCGCCGTGGCGGGCGCGCTCGCCGCGGTCGTGCTGCTGCTCCCGGAGCCGGCACCGAGCCTCGCCCCTGCCGTCGCGGCGAACCTGTCGGCAACCGGGGTCGGCAACCCGGTCACGGGCGTGCTGCTCGCCTTTCGCGCCGTCGACACGCTCGGGGAGTCGATCGTCCTCGTCCTCGCCCTGGTCGGCCTGTGGTCGCTCGCGCCGGACGATGCCTGGGGCGGCCGTCCGGGCTTCCTTCGCGGCCCCGCCGCGGCCAGTCCGCTCCGCTTCCTCGCCCAGGTGCTACCCCCCTTCGGCATTCTGGTCGGCATCCACCTCCTCTGGATCGGGGCCGACCACCCCGGCGGCAAGTTCCAGGGCGCGACCGTCCTCGCCGCCATGTGGGTGCTGGTCCTCGTGGCCGGGCTGCGGCAGCCGCCGCGTGTGACCAGCCGGCCGATGCGCGGCCTCGCCGTCTTCGGCTCGCTGGTCTTCGTCGGCATCGGGACCGCCGGGGCCTGGCTCGCGGGGGCCTTCCTGGCCTACCCGGAGGGCCTCGCCAAGCCGCTCATCCTCTCCATCGAAACCGCGCTGATGCTCTCGGTCGCGGTGATCCTGGGGCTGCTCCTCGCCGGACCGCCGGAACCGGACGACGCGGCGGGGGTCCGGTCGTGAGCGACGCGACCCTGTTCGGGCTGTGCGGCGCCGCACTGGTGGGTCTCGGCCTCTATGGCCTGATCTGCCACCCCGGCGCCCTGCGCAAACTCCTCGCGTTCAACCTCGTCGGGAGCGGCGTCTTCCTGCTGTTCGGAGCCGTCGCCCGCCGGGGCGCGGCCAGCGGATTCGGCGGAGACCCGGTGCCGCAGGCCCTGGTCATCACGGGCCTCGTCGTGGCCTTCGCCGCCACGGCCCTCGCGGTCGCGCTCGTCGTCCGGCTCGCCCAGGCGGCGGGCCGGACCGACCTCGACCCGGAGCCGCCGGCGCGCTCCGAGGCGACGCCGGAGCGGCCGTCCTGATGGTCTCGGTCCAGTGGCTCGGCGGCCTGTTTGCGGGCGTCACCGGGCTCGGCAGCACGCTGCTGCTGGTGCCCGTGATGCTGCCCTTGGCGGGACTCCTCCTCGCGATCGCCTTCGGCGGGCGACACCCCCGCCGGATCGTTCTGGCGCTGCTGCCGCTCGGGCTCGTGGCCGCCGTAGGGATCGCTGCCGTGGTGCTCGAAGCGGACGCCCCGCTGCGCTACGACCTGGGCGGCTGGGCGCCGCCGCTCGGCGTGACCCTGCAGGCGGACGGGCTGTCGGCCGTCCTGCTGCTCGTCACTTCGGTGGTGATGCTGGCGGTCGGGCTCTACGCGTGGCCGGGGTTCGGGGTCCCGCCCGGGTCGTCGGAGACGCGCACGTCGTTCGCCTTCTGGACCCTTCTGCTCGGGGTCTGGGGTGGCCTGAACCTGGTGTTCCTCGGCCAGGACCTGTTCACCCTCTACGTGGCGCTCGAGCTCCTGACCTTCTCGGCGGTGCCGCTGGTCTGCCTCGACGGTCGGGCCGACACCCTGCAGGCGGCGCTGCGCTACCTGCTGTTCGCGTTGCTGGGCTCGATCCTCTACGTGCTCGGCACCGCGCTGCTGTACGGGCAGTTCGGCACGCTCGACATCGGACTCCTGCGGGACCGCCTCGCGGCGGCCGGCGCGCTGCCGCCCGCCGCGATCGCCGCCGCCGCGCTGATGACCGTGGGACTGCTCGCCAAGACGGCCCTCTTCCCGCTGCACCTCTGGCTGCCCCCCGCGCACGCGGGTGCGCCGCCGGCCGCAAGCGCCATCCTGTCGGCGCTGGTGGTCAAGGCGTCGTTCGTCCTGATCGTGCGGATCTGGTTCGACCTGATGCCGGCGCTCCTGACCCGGAGCGCCGCCGAGGTCCTCGGCGTCCTCGGTGCCGTGGCGATCGTGTACGGCGGCGCCCTCGCCCTCGGCCAGGCGCGGCTCAAGCTGCTCGTGGCCTATTCGACGCTGGCGCAGCTCGGTTACCTGTTCCTGATCTTCCCGCTCGCCACGAGCCCCGCCGGCAACGCGACGGGCGAGGTCCTGACCGGCGGGATGTTGCAGCTCGCCGCGCACGCCTGCGCCAAGGCCGCGATGTTCCTGGCGGCCGGCCTCATCGCCACGTCCCTCGGCCACGACCGGATCGGCGAGCTCGCCGGCGTCGGCCGTGCGCTGCCCCTGAGCGTCCTCGCCTTCGGGATCGCCGGCCTCGCGCTCGTCGGGATCGAGCCGAGCGGCGCCTATCTCGCGAAAACGCTCCTCGACGGCGCGGCCCAGGCCAGCGGGCAGTGGGGGTGGGGTCTCGTGATGCAGATCGGCGGCCTGCTCACGGCCGCGTACCTGATCCGCGTGTTCTTCCACGCCTTGTCCGGGTTCGCACGGCCTCCTGCGCTGCGCGCCCGCCCGGCCCGGTATCAGGAACTGCTCGTGCTCGGCCTCGCGTTGTGCTCGCTGGCGCTCGGCCTGCTGCCCCCCGCGTACCTCGCGGTGGTCACGGTCGGGCGCGTCGCTGCCGCGGGAGGCGGACTGCCGTGAGGTGGATGGGCGACGCCGCGGCGAGCCTCGGCGATCTGCTGCAGCGGCTCGACCGCGTGCTACGGACCTGGGCGACTGCGGGCGTGCTGCTGCTCGTCCTCGCGCTCGTCCTGGCCGCGGCGACGCTCCTCGGGCGCTGACGCGGGCAACTCCGCGCCCCCGCCGGGCAGCCGCACCGCCGCGCTCAGCGCAGAGCGTCGGCCGGTCGCTGCAGGCGCCGCAACCACAGCATCCGCATCACCAGCACACTGCCCACGGCAGCGGCGACGTGCTTCAACGAGTGGCCGCTCATCAGGTTCCCCAGCGCGAGGATCTCGTGGTCGAAGGTCTCGAGGACCTTCGCCACCACGTAGGCTGCGAACACCCAGTAGATGTCGTTGCCGCGCGTGTACCGCGACGGGTAGAGCAGCGCCAGGACGAACAGCATGACGACGGAGTAGAACTGCAGCACGCCGTACGGCATCACGTTGCCGGCACCGGCCCGCTCGGTCGCGATCCAGTAGACCACCGATCCCATGCCGACGAGCAGCATCGGCAGCAACAGCGCGAGCCCTGCGCGGATGCTGATGCGGTCGACGATCTGTGCCGAGATGAGGGACATGAACGCGATCGTCATCGGCAGCCGGTCCCAGAACAGCGTCTCGTTGTCGGGATCGAGGTGGTAGTAACCCGAGCCGAGCCCGGTCAACGCCACGCCGACGAAGAAGACCAGATAGGGCAGGCGCTCCCGGGCGTACTCGAACGGCGTGCGCGGGTAGAGCGCGACGATCATGCCGGCGAGACCGGCGGCCACGAACGCGCCGTTGGAGACGACGTCGAGGAAGTTCGCGACGCCCGCCAGGTGCCGGTCGTCGGCGAAATCGTGGTAGTCGACGGGCTGCGGCATCGCCGGCAGCAGGAGCGCCGCGGCGACGCTCGCCAGCGTGAAGGCGACGATGTACCAGGAACGCGCGGTCATGTGTCGGGTGTCCTCGATGAAGCAGCGGCCATCAACAAAAAAGGCCGCATGCCCTTCGGCATGCGGCCTTCGCTCGGCGCGAGGCCGATTACTTCTTCTTCGCCGGAGCCTTCGCCGGGGCCGCCGGCGCGTCCGGGCTCACCACCTCGGCCGTGACCACGGCGCGGCGGTTCGGCTGGTTGCACTTGTCGCGCTCCACCCTCGAAAGGCCACGCTGGCACTCAACCACGAGTTCCTTGAACGACATGCCCTTCGACACGTTGACGTTCACGCCCTGGGTACGCAGGAAGTTGCTGACCGCGTCGGCGCGACGCTTGGACAGGCCCAGGTTGTACTCGAAGGAGCCGACCGGATCGGTGTGGCCGATGACGTTCACGACCTCGTTGCCCGGCGTCGACTTGAGCTTCGCCGCGAGCTCGGTCAGCGCGGCCTCGCCCTCCGGCTTCAGCACCGACTTGTCGAATGCGAACAGGACGTCGCTGCTCAGCGTCGCCGTGATCTTCTCGATCTTCTGAGCCGGCGGCATGCACTCCTTCGGCCCCTTGAGCTGGGACTGCGCCATGCCACCTTCGGCCTGCCAGCACTCGTTGTAGCTGTTGACCACGCCCTGCGAGTCGCCGTAGGTCAGGAACCCGGCAACCGCGGTGGTCGGCGCCAGCGCGACACCGCCCATCAGGGCCAGCGACGCGGCCAGAGCAAGGACCTTCTTCTGCTTCAGCTTTTGGATCATTTCGTCATCCTCTCGAGAGGTATATACCGACACAAAATTGCTTATTGACTTCTTATCCGTAGGCTTTGGCCGTCCGCACGCGCCGACCTGCTAGCTGCACTTCTTCCCCTGCAGCCCGCCGACTAGCCACAAACGCACCAGCACAACAGGCCACATTGAACCACAAGACCTACCTGGATTGGAATGTTAACCCAAATCGCCCCGATCCGGAACCGCTCCATCCAAAAAAATTTCGCGCTGCCGCATAGAGTTCCGCGAAGTATATGCTGCCCATCACAGGAATCCAGGGCAGAACCCTAATATCGTCCCCCGCCTGGCCGCCCGAAACGCCGGCGAATCGGGTCCACTCGGGGGTCTTGGGGCGCCCCGCCCGACGGGCGATCTACAATTCGACAACCCCGCACCCGGACCAGGCCGCATGGGCACGACCCTGATCTTCCCCGACGGCGTCACGGCCGAGAGCTTCCTGCAGTTCTTCTGGCAGCGACGCCCGCTGCTGATGCGCGGCGCCCTCCCCGGGATCGCCAGCCCGATCTCTCCGGAGGAGCTCGCCGGCCTCGCCTGCGAAACCGGGGTCGAGTCGCGCCTGGTCCGCCAGCAGTCACGGGGCAGGCCGCGCTGGAAGGTCTCCCACGGCCCCTTCCGCGCCGCGACCTTCCGCAAGCTGCCTCCGACGCACTGGACGCTGCTCGTCCAGGACGTCGACAAGCTGGTCCCCTCCGTCACGCGGCTGCTGGAGCGCTTCCGCTTCCTGCCCGACTGGCGCGTCGACGACGTCATGGTCAGCTATGCGGTCGACCAGGGCTCGGTCGGCCCGCACTGGGACGAGTACGACGTGTTTCTGATCCAGGCGCGCGGCCGGCGGCGCTGGCAGATCGCCAACGCCCGGCCCTCCCCCGACAACGTCCTGCCGGACGAAGAGCTGCGGATCATGGCGCGCTTCGAGCCGGACGAGGAGTGGGTGCTCGAGCCCGGCGACGTGCTCTACCTGCCGCCCGGCGTGCCCCACTGGGGAGTCGCGGTCGGGGACTGCGTGACCTGCTCGGTCGGCTACCGCGCGCCGTCGCATCGCGAGCTGGCGTCGTCCTGGTTCGAGCACGTGCTCGAGGGCGTCGCCGACGACGCCTACTACCGCGACGGGCCGATGCAGCCGCCGGCGCACGGCGCAGAGATCTCGCCGGCGGCCGCGGCCCGCGCCGTGGAGCTGGTGGAGACGCTCGCCGGGCGCTCGCGCGCCGAGATCGAGCGCTGGTACGGGGCGTTCCTGACCGAGCCGAAGCCCAACCTCACCGTGGACCCGGCCGAGCCGCCACTGACGCCCGACGAGTTCCGCCGCCTCTTCGAGGCCCGCGGGGCCATCTACCGCCACCCGTTCTCGCGCTTCGCCTACCTGCCCAAGGAGGACGGGTGCGACTGGCTGTTCGTCGCCGGCGAGTCCTACACGCTCCCGAAACGCCACCGGACTTTTCTCCAGACAGTCTGCCAGTGGCGCGAGCTGCACTTCGGCTTTCTCGCCGAGTGGCTCGGAGAGTCCGACTGTGTCGATCTCCTGGCCCGGCTGTACAACGGTGGCCACCTGGCCTTCGACGACGGCGCGTGAGTCCCGCGCCACCCCGCGACAGGAGACATCGGATGACCGACGCTGCCAGCCCCTCCCCCGCCCGGGACGCCCTCGCCGCCGCCGCGGGCCGCCTCGCGGATCTGATCGGCCGGGCGCGCAGCGAGGTCCGCATCTACGCCTACGATCTGGACGCGCGCCTCTACGCCGCCGAGCCCGTGCTGGAGGCGGCGCGGGCCTTCCTGCTGCGCAGCCCGTCCAGCCGTCTCGCCGTGCTGCTGCGCGACGAGACCCGGCTGCGCCTCGAGGGCAACCGCCTCGTCGACCTGATGCAGCGGCTGCCGAGCCGCACCGGACTGCGCGTGCCGCGCCCCGAGGACACGGATCTCGCGGAGGACCTCGTCGTGGTGGACGGACATACCTATTACTACCCGCTGCGGCGCGACCCGCCTGCCGAGCCGGTCGAGTCTCGCCGCGACGCGGTCGTGCTCGCCAAGCGCCTCGCCGAGGCCTGGGAATTCGCGGAGGTCTCCATGGAATTCCGGCACTTCACGGTATGACGACGATGCGCACCGCTCCCGCCCGTATTCTCGCCGCCTGCGCCGCGCTGCTCGCCCTCGCGGGTGCCGTGCCGGCCGAGCCGGTCACCGAGGTGATCCCGCTGAACGCGCGCCTGCCGGAGGAGGTCATCCCCGCGATTCGGCCGCTCGCCGGGCCGGACGGCTCGGTCACGGCCTTCGGCGGCAAGCTCGTGGTGCGGGCCTCGCCGGCGCGGCTCGAAGACATCCGCCGCGTGCTGGCGGACATCGACCACCCCCCGCGCCGCCTCGTTATCCACGTGCGGCAGCGCGCCGCCGGCAGCTCGGACGCGAGCGGCGGCGGCGTGGTCGTGCAGCGCGGCACGGTCGGTGCCCAGGTGCGCAGCCACCAGACGCGCGGCGCCGGGGACAGCACCCAGCGCGTCATGGCCCTCGAGGGCCAGCCTGCCCAGATCCAGGCGGGCGTGTCGGTTCCGGTCACCACGAGCGAGGCGACCTTCGGCGGGTGGTGGCCGGGTCAGGAGCGCTCGGTCGCCTACCGCGACGCGACGGCCGGCTTTCGCGTCGTCCCGCGTCTCGCCGGCGACACGGTCACGCTCGAGATCGACCAGCACGCCGTGCGGGCGCAGGGGGGCGCCCAGACACCGCCCTTCTCCGTCCAGGGGGCGCAGACGACGGTGCGCGGGCGCCTCGGCGAGTGGCTGCCGCTCGGGACGGTGACGACCAGCGCGACGCAGGCGAGCCGCGGCATCGCCAACACCTTCAGCACGCGGCGCGAGGGGGACGTGCAGGTGGAGGTGATGGTCGAGGCCCTGCCCGACCGCTGACGGCCTCAGCGGTCGCCGGCCCGCCGGCCCCAGGCGGTCCGAAGCCGCGCGCGGTGCGCCGCCAGCCACTGCAGCGTGATGATGCCGGTGGTCGAGTCGATGCGGCCGGTGAACAGTTCGGCGATGGCCGCGTCGGCTGGGAGCACCTCGACGCGGATGTCCTCCCCCTCGTGATCCAGGCCGTGCAGCGCGCCGCCCGTCGGCGCCTGCACGCGCCCGCAGTAGAGCGTGATCCGCTCCACGGACGTGCCGGGGCTCAGGTAGAACTCGCCGATCGGCTCGATCTCCCGAACCTCGCAACCGGCTTCCTCCATCGCCTCGCGCCGAGCGACCTGCTCCGGCGACTCGTCGGGCGGCACGTAGCCGCCGACCGTCTCGAGCAGCCAGGCGCCCACTCCGGCCTCGTGCGCGCCGATGCGGAACTGCTCGATCATCACGACGCGATCCGCGTCCGGGTCGTAGAGCAGGATGGCCGCCGCGCGCAGGCGCTCCACCCGTTCCCGCACCAGCTCGCGGCTCGTTCCACCCGAGTACAGCGAATGGCGCAGACGGTAGCGATCGACGCGCAGAAAGCCGTCGTAGACGGTGTCCCGGGCAAGGATCTCGCAACGCTTGTCCATCGTGCCTCTCCACCGCGGCGGCAACCGCGGCCCAGGGCACCATAGCGCGGCGGCCGGACACAAAAAAAGAGCGGCCCGGAGGACCGGGCCGCGAACGACTCCAGTCAATCCGAAAATTGCTGGAGGCCGGAGGGGATCGTCGTCAGTGCATGAACAGGCCGCCGTTCATCTGCAGGTTCGCGCCGGTGATGTACGCCGCGTCGTCGGACGCGAGGAAGGCCACCACCGCCGCGATCTCCTCGGGCGTGCCCATGCGCTTCATGGGAATGCCGTCGATGATGGCCTTGAGCACGTCCTCGCGGATCGCCGCCGTCATCGCCGTCTTGATGTAACCGGGGGACACCGTGTTCACGGTGACGCCCTTCGCCGCGCCTTCCTGCGCCAGGGCCATGCTGAAGCCGTGCATGCCGGCCTTCGCCGCCGAGTAGTTCGTCTGGCCGAACTGGCCGCGCTGGCCGTTGACCGACGAGATGTTGACGACGCGACCCCAACCGCGGTCGATCATCCCGTCCCAGCAGGGCTTCGTGACGTTGTAGACGCTGTTCAGGTTCACGTTGATCACCGCGTTCCAGCTGTCCGCGTCCATCTTGCGGAAGGTCTTGTCGCGCGTGATGCCGGCGCAGTTGACGAGCACGTCGACGGGCCCGAACTGCTGCTGGAGCTCGGCCACCATCCGGGCGCTGTCCTCCGCAGAGGACACGTCGCCCGAGATGGTGCCGATGTCCAGTCCTTCCGCCTTACGGGCGGCGACCCAAGCCTCCACGTTGCCCTGTTCCGCCGGATGGTAGGCAGCCACCACCCGGTACCCGTCCTTGGCGAGGCGCTGGCAGATCGAGGTGCCGATGCCGCCGATGCCGCCGGTGACCAGTGCAATGCGAGTGCTCATGTCGTTCCCCCCGTTTTGGCTTATTGGCTTCGATACAGGTCTGTCGTCGCGACTCAGGCCGCGACCTTCTGCGCGACCTTGCTGGCGCGGGCGGTCGCGTCGGCGACGCCGGCCTCCCACCAGGCCCGCAGCTCGTCGCGGGTCTCGTGGGCGATCTCAAGGGTAGCGCGGTTCTCGGCGATCAGCTTCTCGGTCAGCGTCTTGGCCACGCCCAGATTGCCGGTCATCAGGTCCTGCACGCCCTTCGCCTCGGTCGCCAGCTTGATCTGCTGCATGCCCGCGTCCAGCCACAGGTTCATCAGCGCGAACTGCTTGTCGACCATGCGGTCGAACGCGCGCTGGTTGATTTCGCCGAGCTGGCGCATGGCCTCGTAGCCCGTGCCGGCGGCGTCGTTGAGCATGTCGATCGTCTCGTTCGGGGTGATCTTCTTCATGGTCGTATTTCTCCAGGTTGGGTAGTCGCGTTGGATATCGGTTAGCGTCAAAATGCTGCGGTGCAACATTTGTTGCAGTGCACAATAGTCAGCGCGCAGCGGGCTGTCAAGGGGCGTTCCGGAAAATTTCCTGGGGGTGGTGCCGGGCGGCTCAGCCGGACTTGCCGTCCGAGTCCCCACCGGGCGGATTGCGGCCCGGCGCGCCGCCGAGGCCGGCGGCCTTGAAGAAGGAGTCCTGGATCGAGGTCCAGAGCTCCAGGTTGCGTTGGGCGAGCTTGCCCATCGCCTCGAGGGGGTCCGTCCCCAGCGTCTGGCGCATCTGTTCCTGATTGCGGGCGAACAGCGCCATGCTCTCCTCGAGGAAGCGAGCGAACAGGCCCTGCACCGTTCCACCGTAGAAGCGGATGATCTGCGCCAGCATGCTCGCGGAGAACAGCGGCTGCCCGCCGGCCTCTTCTTCCATGATGATCTGCATGAGAATCTGGCGGGTGATGTCTTCGCCCGAGTTGGTGTCGACGACCGCGAACTCGACGCCGCGCAGCACCAGCTCGCGGATGTCGACGAGCGTGATGTAGCGGCTCAGCTCGGTGTCGTAGAGCCGGCGGTTCGGGTACTTCTTGATCAGCCGCTGCGTGGTCATTGCGTTCACCGCCGGGAGCCGGGCCGTCGCCGCACCGTTGCTGTGCTGCATCATACGACCGAAGCCGGCCCACTTGACACCCCCGCGGACCGGCGTAACGGCCGCTCCGGGCAGGAAAAAAGAACCGCGCGGGCCGGCCGGCGCCGCGCGGTTCCGGTCACCCGGGCACTGGGTGTGCCGTCACATCGCCTCGACCGCGAGCGCCACGCCCATCCCGCCGCCGATGCACAGCGTCGCCAGGCCACGCCGGCCACCGCTGCGCTTGAGCTCGTGGAGGAGCGAGACGAGCACGCGGGCGCCCGACGCACCGATCGGGTGGCCGATGGCGATCGCGCCACCGTTCACATTCACCTTCGTCATGTCCCAACCCATGTCCTGGTTCACGGACATCGCCTGCGCGGCGAAGGCCTCGTTGGCCTCGATGCGGTCGAGGTCCGCCACGCTCCAGCCGGCCTTCTGTAGGCACTTGGTGGACGCCGGGATGGGTCCCGTGCCCATGATCGCGGGGTCCACACCCGCGCTCGCGAAGGCGACGATGCGAGCGATGGGCGCGAGTCCCAGCGCCTTCGCCTTCGACTCCTTCATGACGATCACGGCGGCAGCGCCGTCGTTGAGGCCGGAGGCATTGCCCGCCGTCACGGTGCCGGCCTTGTCGAAAGCCGGACGCAGCTTCGCGAGGCCCTCGGCGGTCGTCGACGGCTTCGGGAACTCGTCGCGATCGAACGCGACGGGGTCGCCCTTGCGCTGCGGCACCATCACCGGAACGATCTCGCCGCCGAAGCGATTCTCGGCCAGCGCCGCCCCCGCCTTGCGCTGCGAGTCGGCGGCAAAGGCGTCCTGTGCCTCGCGACCGAAGCCGTATTTCTTCGCGACGTTCTCGGCGGTGTTGCCCATGTGGATCTGGTTGAAGGCGTCCCACAGGCCGTCGACGACCATGGTGTCCTTCAGCTGCCAGTCGCCCATCTTCTGGCCGTCGCGCGACTTGGGCAGCACGTGCGGCGACTGGCTCATGCTCTCCTGGCCGCCCGCGATCACGATCTCGGCGTCGCCACAGGCCACGGCCTGGTAAGCGAGGTGGACGGCCTTCAGGCCGGACCCGCAGACCTTGTTGATGGTCAGCGCCGGCACGGTGTAGGGCAGCCCGGCCGCGATCACTGCCTGCCGCGCCGGGTTCTGGCCGGTGCCTGCGGTCAGCACCTGGCCGAGGATCACCTCGTCGACCTGCTCGGCCTTGATCCCGGTCTTCTCGAGCAGGCCCTTGATCACGGTCGCCCCGAGATCCTTCGCCGCGATGCCCGCAAGGCTGCCGCCGAAGGAACCGACCGCCGTGCGCAGCGCCGCCACGATTACGATGTTCTCGCTCATCTTGTCGTTCTCGCCTGTGTGCGTTCCAGCGGCGGCGCGTCGAGGGAGACGCCCTGGGCCGCAGCGCCCGTCGCCGGAAACCCCTTGGGTGGTTGCTGGGTGTCTCCCGCCCCTCGTCGGCCCTGCCCGGGAGACAACGTGTCGAAGAGTAATGCGTTTTGTTGCAGCGCACAATAACGCGTGCTATGTTCGCCGCGCCTTTGGGAACGCGCGCAAGAATCGCACGTCCCGACCCCGTCGTCGCCCGCCACGACGGCGCCACGAGACTTTCCGCCGAACCGACCACCAGAGGAAACCCGCGTCATGACCGACACCGCGTCCTGGACGAACGAGTGGATGGAGATGCAGCAGAAGTACTGGCAGAACTGGGCCGACGCCTCGCAGCGCCTGTTCGGCCAGCAGACCACGCCGGCCACGGCCTGGGGCAACGCCATGGAGCACTGGTGGCAGGCCCTCGCGCCGGCCGCCGGCTCGGACATGGCCCGCGGCTTCATGGACAAGATGGTCGAGCAGGGCAAGTTCTTCTTCCAGATGACCGAGGAGATCGCCGGCAAGATGCAGGGCGCGGCGGGCCAGACCGACTGGACCGCGGCCTTCGAGAACGCCACCGCCTCGCTCAAGGAGGCCTTCTCGCGCCTCGGCGCGGGCGACCCCAGCGTGCACAAGATGTTCGCCTTCTGGGAGCTGCCTTTCGACAACTGGCAGCGCATGGCGTCGTCGCTGTCGCCGGTGCCGGGCGACGTGCTGCGGAACATGCCGACCGAAGGCATGCGCTCGAAGCTCGACCGCGTGCTCGGCGCGCCCGGCCTCGGCTACACGCGCGAGGAGCAGGGCCAGTACCAGGAGCTCACCCGTGCCGCGGTCGAGTACCAGGAGGCGCTCGCGGCATACCTCGGCTTCTTCTCGAAGATGGGCGTGGGCTCGGTGGAGCGGCTGCAGTGGCTCGTCAAGGAGGCCGAGCAGAAGAAGAAGACGATCGGCTCCGCGCGCGAGTTCTACGACATGTGGGTGCAGTGCTGCGAGGCAGAGTACGCCGACCGCGTGATGACCGACGAGTACACGGAGCTGCACGGTCGCCTGGTCAACGCCCTGATGCGCGTGAAGCAGCGCATGTCCGTGATCGTCGACGAGTACCTCGGCGCGATGAACATGCCGACGCGGCGCGAGCTGCGCACGCTGCAGGACCGTGTGCAGGAGGCGCGCCGCGAGACCAAGCGGCTGCGTTCCGAGCTCGACGCGCTCAAGAAGCAGCTCGCCGGCACGGCGGCTGCGCCGGCCGCTGCCGCGTCGCCTGCCAAGCCGGCCGCGCCGCGCAAGAAGGCGGCCGCGAAGGCCCGCACGGGCGCGCGCTGACGGCGCCCCGCCCTTCCCCACCGAATACTGCCGAAGGAGAGACACCGTGTTGCCGATCGAGATCCGTCCGGACCAGCTCGCTGACGAGATGCTCCAGTACAGCCAGAAGCTCGGCAAGGGCATCGAGAACCTGCTCAACGCGAGCGAGATCGACGCGGGCGTGAGCCCCAAGACCGTCGTGCACCGCGAGGACAAGCTCGCGCTGTTCCACTACGAGGCCCCCGAGGGCGTGAAGAACCGCAACGCGGTTCCCCTGCTCATCGTGTACGCGCTGGTCAACCGGCCTTACATGACCGACATCCAGGAGGACCGCTCGACGATCAAGGGGCTGCTGGCGACCGGCCAGGACGTCTACCTCATCGACTGGGGCTACCCTGACCAGGCCGACCGTTCGCTCACGCTCGACGACTACCTGAACGGCTACCTCGACCGCTGCGTCGACTTCATCCGCGACGCACACGGGATCGACCGCATCAACCTGCTCGGCATCTGCCAGGGCGGCGCGTTCAGCCTCTGCTACTGCGCGATGCACCCGGACAAGGTCATGAACCTCGTCACGATGGTGACGCCGGTCGACTTCAAGACCGCCGACAACATGCTCTCGGGCTGGGCGCAGCACCTCGACGTCGACCTGCTGGTCGACACCATGGGCAACATCCCCGGCGAGCTGCTCAACTGGACCTTCCTGTCGCTCAAGCCCTTCAGCCTGACCGGCCAGAAGTACGTGAACATGGTCGATCTGCTGGACGACCCGGCGAAGGTCAAGAACTTCCTGCGGATGGAGAAGTGGATCTTCGACAGCCCGGATCAGGCCGGCGAGACCTTCCGGCAGTTCCTCAAGGACTTCTACCAGAAGAACGGCCTGATCGAGGGCACGGTGCACATCGGCGGGCACCGCATCGACCTCAAGGACGTCACCTGCCCGATCCTCAACATCTACGCGCTGCAGGACCACTTGGTGCCCCCCAACGCCTCGAAGGCGCTCAAGGGTCGCACCGGCTCGCAGGACTACACCGAGCTCGCCTTCCCGGGCGGGCACATCGGCATCTACGTCTCCGGCAAGGCCCAGAAGGAGGTCACGCCGGCGATCGGGAAGTGGCTCAACGAGCGCAGCTGACCGACGCGCGTCACGCGGCAGAAGGGCGACCCTCGGGTCGCCCTTCTGCTTTACGGCGGGGCGGATCAGCCCTGCGAGGCGGCGAGGGCCTGGTCGAGATCGGCGACGATGTCGTCGATGTGCTCGATGCCGATCGACAGGCGCACCATGTCCACCGACACGCCCGCGCGCTCCAGCTCCTGCGGCGACAGCTGCCGGTGCGTCGTGGTGGCCGGGTGGCAGGCGAGCGTCTTGGCGTCGCCGATGTTGACCAGCCGGACCGCGAGCTTCAGCGCGTCGATGAACTTCGCGCCGGCCTCGCGGCCGCCCTTGATGCCGAACGACAGGATGCCCGACGCCTTGCCACCCATGTATTTGTCGGCGAGCGGCTTGTCCGGGTGGTCGTCGAGCCCCGCGTAGCGCACCCAGGCGACCTGCGGGTGGCCCTTGAGGAACTGCGCCGCCGCGAGCGCGTTCTCGCAGTGCCGGTCCATGCGCACCGGCAGCGTCTCGATCCCCTGCAGCACCAGGAAGCTGTTGAAGGGCGAGATCGCGGCGCCCATGTTGCGCAGCGGCACGACGCGCGCCCGGCCGATGAACGCCGCCGGGCCCAGCGCCTCGGTGTACACGACCCCGTGGTAGGACACGTCGGGCTCGTTCAGCCGGCGGAAGCGCGCGCGGTGCTCGGCCCAGGGGAACTTGCCGGAGTCGACCAGGGCGCCGCCGATGGTGGTGCCGTGGCCCCCCATGTACTTCGTCAGGGCGTGGA
>JALORY010000033.1 GCA_025458675.1 Gammaproteobacteria bacterium
CGCGCCGTACGCGGACTTCATCCGGCGCAACTTCGACGTCATCGCGCTCGACATGCGGGGCGACCGCGAGGTCGCGCTCGACGAGCACACGACCGCGACGGAGAAAGAGATCAGCGCGACGCTCAAGGCGAGCTACTCGCCGACCGTCGTCTTTCTCGACCACCAGAACCGGCCCGTCGCGCGCGTCAACGGCTATCAGAACGTCGACGACTTCAAGGTGACGCTCGACTACGTCGCCGAGAAGGCCTACCGCAGTACGACGCTCGCCCAGTACCAGGCGACGCGGGCGAGGCCCGGCACCTACGCCCTGCGCCCGCACCCGCTGCTGAAGGACGTGTCCGATCTGCAGTCGGTCGCCGACCGCCCCCTCGCCGTGCTGTTCGAGGACAGCGCCTGCGTCGCCTGCGACGCGCTGCACGACGGGCACCTGAAGCGCCCCGAGGTCCTCGAGGCCTTGAAGGACTTCACCTTCGTGCGGCTGGACGCGCAGTCCGACGCGCCGATCGTGGACGTGGCGGGCAGGGCGACGACGATGAAGGACTATGCGGCCGCGCTCGGCGTGACGTACCGGCCGACGATCGTGCTGTTCGATCGCGGGCGCGAGGTCGTACGCATCGAGAGCATGCTCTACAGCTACCACTTCACCGGCGTGCTCGAGTACGTCGGCCGGCGCCACTACGAGCAGTACCCGTCGAGCCCCTTCCGCTACATCGACGCGAAGACGGCGGCCCTCCTCGCGGCGGGCAAGGACGTGCCGATGGCGGACGAGTAGGGCCGGCGCCGGTCGAGCTCGAGCGCGTGCAGCACGCGGTCCCTGAGCTCCCGGGGGTCCCGCGAGACCAGCTCGGGCGGCACCCCGATCGGGCCGGTCAGCCGGTCGTAGTCCTCGAAGCCGTAGGACACCATGAACGGGTGCATTCCCGTCTGTGTCGCGGCCTCGAAGTCCTGCCGCTCGTCGCCGCAGGCGTAGGCGCGGGCGGGGTTCACCGAGTAGGCCTCGCGGATCACCCGGAAGTGCTCGGTCTTCGCCCGGTCGAGCGGCAGGTGCTCGAGGAAGTCGAAGGCGTCGTGGTCGACGCCGTTGCGCGCGAACAGCTGGCGCAGGGTTTCGATCGGCTCGCGCGTGATGTTGCGCGTGACGATGCCGACGCGCACGCGTGGCCCCTCGGTCGCGCGCTCGATCAGCTCGCGGATGCCGTCGTAGAGCCCGATCTGGTGGCGGTAGATCTCGGTCAGCGTGCCGATCAGCAGCGCCCGCTTGCGCCGGCCGATCTGCCGGCGCAGATTGCCGGGGAACTCCTTGAGCCCGCCGAGGTACTTGAACAGGTGGCGGCGCTTCTGGAAGCGCTCGAGGTCGCCGATGTCCATGCCGTGGTGGGCGAAGGCCGCGGCGATCGCGCGGAAGGCGTCGACGGTGGTGCCGTCGGCGTCGAGGATGAGGAGCCGGTCGTTGCTGTACATCGCGGGCCGCGGGGGCGCGCCTCGTGTGTCGGGTCGCCAGGTGCGCGCGAGGATACCGGCCGATCGTTTACAGATTCGTGAAAGCCGCGGCGCGCGCCGCGCGCGGGAGACAGACGGATGGGGCGGGACCGCGACGAGACCGCGTTCGTGTTCGGGCCCGAGGGGCCGGTGGCGAAGCGCCCGCGGCGCTGGCCGTGGGTGGTCCTGCTGCTGCTCGCGCTGGCGGCGTCCGGCGTCGGTGCCTGGCTCTACCTGCAGCGCAACGAAGCGCCGAAGTGGCTGAAGGGGTCGGGGCTCGCCCCGAAGCCCGCGCCCACGGTGGTGTACAAGTGGCGCGACGCGCAGGGCGCCTGGCACGTCACCGACGCGCCGCCGCCCGAGGGCACCTCCTTCGAGCGCCTCGAGTACGCCCACGACCAGAACGTCCTGCCGCTGCCGCCGCAGCTGCAGCGCAAGCAGTAGCCGTCGTCGCGAGGCGCCCTCATCCGTCATCGCGAGGCGCTCCACCCGTCATCGCGAGGCGCGTAGCGCCGTGGCGATCCACCCCCGTCATCGCGAGGCGCGCCACCCGTCATCGCGAGGCGCGTAGCGCCGTGGCGATCCACCCGTCATCGCGAGCCCCGAAGGGGCGTGGCGATCCATGGCCGTGTGGATTGCTTCCCGCCACGGCCTTCGGCCTCGCGGTTCGCAATGACGGGAGACTGCTTCGGCCTTCGGCCTCGCGGTGACGAAGTCGCGGCCTCGCAGAGACGGAGGGTGGCGGGTCAGTGGGGGCGCGGCGGGGGTGGGACGGTGGGCACCTGCGCGATTTCGAGGAGGCCGGACAGCAGCCGGGCGCGGTCGGCGAGGGTGACGGCTTCCACGAGGGCCTGCTTGTCGCCGATGTCGAGCGGCAGCATGGTGACGAGCACGTTGACGAGGTCGAGGTCGTCGAGCGCGCGCATCGTGTCCCACTCGATCTCGAGCTGTCGCGCGTCGGCGTAGCGCTTGAGGCGGTCGAGCAGGTCGCGGCGCTCCGGCACGCGGCCGCCGTCCTCGTAGTCCACGGCGAACCGGCTCCAGTCGGCGATCACGCGCCGGTAGCCCCGCACGGTGGGCACCTCTTCGCGGATGTCGAACCGGCACACGCCGGTGAGACGGATCAGGAAGCGCCCGTCGCGTGTCTCGTTGTAGGCGGTGATGCGCCCGGCGGTGCCGGTGCGGCACACGGTCTCGCCCCGCGGGTCGGCGGCGCGGGGGTCGGGCTGAACCATGCCGATCATGCGGTCTTCCGCGAGCGCGTCGGTCACCATGTTGAGGTAGCGCGGCTCGAAGATGTTGAGGGGCAGCGGCGCCCGCGGCATCACGATGGCGCCGGGCAGCGGGAAGATCGGCAGGGACACGGGCAGGCGGTCGAACGGGGGCACGAACGGGTTGGCGGGCATGGCGTCTCTCGGCGTGGCCTTCCCGCGATGTGGGGGCCGCCGCCCCGGGGGTCAAGTCGCCGGGTCGGCGTCGCCCCGATAGCCGAGCTGCCGCGACAGGGCGCGTCCCGCCTCGACGACGTTCGCCACCCACTCGCTGCGCCGGCGCTCGATGGGCGCGGAGATGGAGAGCCCCGCCACCGCCCGTCCGTCGGCGTCGCGCACGACCACCCCGATGCAGCCGACACCGGGCTCCGCCTCCTCGTTGTCGAGGGCGTAGCCGCGCCGGCTGGACCGCCGGATGTCGCGCTGCAGCGCGTCGAGCGTGGCGAGGGTCTTCTTCGTGTACGCGGGCAGGCCGGTGCGCCGCGCGTAGCCCTCGACCTCCGCCGCGCCGGCCTCGCCGAGCATCAGCTTGCCCACCGCCGTGACGTGCAGGGGCGCGCGGCTGCCGATCACCTGCTCCACCCGCATCACGCGGGGGGAGATCACGCGGTCGACGTAGACCACCTCGTCGCGCTCGCGCACGGTCAGATTGACCGTCTCCCCGAGGGCGTCGCGCAGGGCCTCCATGACGGGCCGCGCCAGGTCCCGCAGGTCCGTCCCGACCTCGACCCGCGCGGCCAGCTCGCGCAGCCGCCGGCCCAGCCGCCACACCCCTGCGTCGTCGCGGGCGACCAGGGCGTGGGCGGCGAGGGCGTTGAGGATGCGGTGGGCGGTCGACGGGTGCAGGCCAGTCTCGGCGGACAGGATCTTGAGGGTGGCGGGGACGTCCGCACCGGCGATCGCGTCGAGCAGCTGGGCGGCGCGGTCGAGCACCTGGATGGCAGTGACGGGCTTGCTCATAGAGAATTTCACGATACGAAAACGATTGCGTATTGTGAAATGCTAGCAGGGCGCCTATCGTCCTGCCACCCCCGACATACCCCGACGGAGCCGACATGAGCCAGGCCGCCCTGCAGCACGCCCCCGCCGCCCGCGACTTCCGCGACGGCATTCAGCACTACGGCCGGCCCTGGCCGGGCTACGCGACGCACGCGGCGCGGCCGGCGATCGGCCCGGGCGCCTCCCGCGTCGCCAGCCCCTCCGACCCCGCGGTCGTCTACCAGACGCTGCTCGCGGCGGACGCCCTGCGCTACCTGACGCTGCAGGTCACGGGGGCGAAGGGCTCGGGCCACCCGGGCGGCTTCGCCTCGAGCGCCGAGGCCCACGCGGCCCTGATGATGCTCGGGCACACCCACATCGTGACGGAGGTCGGCCACCACGCGCCGGGCTTCTACAGCGCGATGTTCCTCGACCGCTCGCTCGAGGAGATGGGCATCCACACGGTCGCCGAGATGATGCAGCGCTTCCGCGAGCGCCACGGCCTGCTCGGGCACCTCTCGGGCGCGATCCCCGGCCTGCTCGCGCCGGCCGGCCCGCTCGGCCAGGGGCAGCACTTCGCGATGGCCGGCGCCCTGCTGCACCCGGGCACGCTGTTCCCGGTGACGATCGGTGACGGCGGCATGGGCGAGCCCTACGTGCTGAACGCGATGATGCACTTCCACACCGCCTACCCGCAGGTGACCAACTTCCTGGCGGTGCTGATCTGGAACGGCTACAGCCAGGAGCACCACTCGATGGTGTCGCGGCTATCGAACGACGAGATGGTCGCCTACTGGCGGGGCCACGGCTTCGCGGAGGTCGTGCTGGTCGACGCGAAGGCCTTCGACGACTCGGGCCAGGAGGGTGCCTACGTCGACAGCACGCACTTCTCGCTCGATCGGCGACTGGACTTCACGCGCGCGGTGATCGAGGGCCTCGACCGGGCGGCGCGCTCCGCCCTCGGCGGGCGCCTCACCGCCTTCGTCGTCAAGCAGCTCAAGGGCAGCGGCGTGCACACGGTGGGCGCGAAGTCGCACAACCTGTACCCCAAGGACACGCTGGACCAGCCGCACATCGTCGAGGGGCTGCAGCGCCGCGCGCTGCCGCCGGAGGCCTGGGACATCGTGCGCGCCAACCTCGAGCGCGCCGGCGGCGGCCCCGCGGCCCGCACGGTGGTCACCGAGCGCGTGCTGGAAATCGCGCCGCTCGGCGCCCTCGCGATGGAGGAGCACGCCCGGGGCGCGAGCGCGGTGCCGTCGACGGCGATGGGCGCGCTGGTCGCGCAGGTGGGCCGCGCGGACCCGCGTTTCGTCGTGACCAACGCCGACGGCAACGAGGCCTCGGCGATGAGGAACATCAACGACGCGCTCAAGATCCGCCACCCGACGGCGGACGAGGTCTACAACCAGGCCCCGGGCGGCCAGGTCTACGAGCCCCTCAACGAGGACGCCTGCGCCGGGCTCGCGGCCGGGCTCGCGCTGTTCGGCAGCCGCGCGCTGTGGCTCTCGTACGAGAGCTTCGCGATCAACGGCTGGCCGATCGTGCAGACCGTCGCCCAGGCGATGGCGGAGCTGCGCCGGCGCACGCCGTCGATCGTGTGCATGTTCACGGCGGGCGCGCTCGAGCAGGGGCGCAACGGCTGGACGCACCAGCGCCCGGAGATCGAGAGCTACTTCGCGGCGATGATGCGCAACGGCAACGTCTACCCGCTGTTCCCCTGCGACGCGAACTGCATCCAGGTCGCCTACGACCACGCGACCCGCAGCCACAACAAGGCGATGGTGATCGTCGCCTCGAAGAGCCCGCTGCCGGTCCACCTGAGCCTCGAGGACAGCCGCCGCGCGATCGAGGACGGCGCGGCCGTCGTCTACGAGAGCGAAGCGGGCGACCGCGGCACGGTGGTGTTTGCCGTCACCGGCGACATGGTGCTGCTCCCGGTGTTCGAGGCGAAGGACCGGCTCGAGGCGGAGGGCTGGCGCGTGCGCATCGTCGCCGTGGTCAACCCGCGGCGGCTCTACCGGCCCACCGACGTCGCCTGGGACACGGTGGCCGAGCCCGACAACCGCTTCCTGGACGACGACCACTTCCACGCGCTGTTCGACGGCGACGTGCTCCTCGGCGTGAGCGGCGGGCCGAGCGCGCCGCTCGAGCCGGTGCTGCTGCGCACGCGGGCGCCGCGCCGCGACGTGTTCGCCTGGAAGCGCGGCGAGACCACCGCCTCGCCGCAGGAGCTCATGGCGTTCAACGGCATCACCGGCGAGGCGATGGCGGCGCGGGCGAAGGCGTTGGCGTCATAGGACGGTCCGTGGCCGCTGGTCCGCGGGGTGCATGGGGGAAGCGGGGCTCGACGACGTGACGGCAACCAGGATCATCGTGCTGGACGACGACCCCACCGGGTCGCAGACGGTCCACGGCTGCCTGCTGCTGACCCGCTGGGACGTGGCGACGCTGCGCGAGGCGCTTGCGGACGCCTCGCCGCTCTTCTTCGTGCTGACGAACACGCGCGGCACGGACGCGGACCGGGCGGCCGCGGTGACGCGCGCGGCGTGCCGCAACCTGCGGGCGGCCCTCGCGGCCGAGGCGGCGGCGGGGAGGGCGGTCAACCCGCTGCTCGTGAGCCGATCCGACTCGACGCTGCGCGGCCACTACCCGGTCGAGACCGACGTGATCGCCGAGGAGCTCGGGCCCTTCGATGCGCACTTCGTGGTGCCGGCCTTCTTCGAAGGCGGACGCGTCACGCGCGACAGCACGCACTATCTGCTGGTCGACGGCCGGCCCGTACCCGTGCACGAGACGGAGTTCGCGCGCGACTCGGTGTTCGGCTACCGGCACAGCTATCTGCCGGACTACGTCGAGGAGAAGACGCGCGGCCGCATCCGCGCCACGCAGGTGCAGCGCTTCGTGCTCGCCGACGTGCGCGGTGACAGTCTGCCGCGGCTGCGGGCCCTGCGCGGCAACGCCTGCTGCGTGGTGGACGCCGAGGCCCAGGCGGACCTCGACCACTTCGCCGCGCAGCTGCGGGAGGCGGCGGCCGAGGGCGGACGCTTCCTGTTCCGCAGCGGCGCGAGCCTGCTGACCGCGCTCGCCCGGTTGCCGCCGCAGCCCGTGCCGGCCGAGGCGATGCGCCAGTACGTGCGGGACGGCCGGCCGGGTGCGGTGATCGTCGGCTCGCACGTGAGGAAGACGACGCAGCAGCTCGAGCGGCTGCTCGCGGTGCCGGGCACGGCCGCGGTCGAGGTCGACGTCGACCGCGTCGCGGCCCACCCCGCCGCGCTGCTCGCCGAGGTGGCCTCGCGCTGCGAGCTCGCGCACGCGGCCGGCAAGACGCCGGTGGTCTACACGAGCCGCGTCGAGCGGCAGTTTCCGGATCAGGCGGCGCGGCTCGCCTTCGGCGCGGCCGTGTCGGGCTTTCTGATGGACGTCGTGCGCGCGCTGCCGCCGACGCTCGGCTTCCTGATCGGCAAGGGCGGCATCACGTCCAACGACGTGCTGAGCGACGGCCTGGCCCTGCGCGCCTCGCGGGTCCTCGGCCAGATCCTGCCGGGCTGCTCCGTGGTGCGGTGCCCGCCGGACCACCCGCGCTTTCCGCGCCTGCCGGTCGTGATCTTCCCCGGCAACGTGGGGGACGAGGACGCGCTCGCGCTCGCCTACCGCCGGCTGTCCGGCGCGTCCGATCGGGCCTGATCGGGGCCGCGCCCGCCGCCGGGCGGGCCGCGTGCCATACTTCGGCCACGTCTCGCCGCTGGGCAACTGCCGGCGTGAAGATCCACCACCTCGCTCCCGGCGAGGCGCTCGCCAGTCTCAACACGGGTCCCGACGGCCTGTCGGCGGCCGAGGCGGCGCGGCGGCTCGCCGAGTTCGGCGCCAACCGGGTGCCGCGCGTCAGCCGACCCCCCGCGCTGCTGCGCCTGCTCGGCGAGTTCACCCACTTCTTCGCGCTGATCCTGTGGGTCGCGGCGGCGCTCGCCTTCGTCGCCGACGCGCTGCAGCCCGGCGAGGGCATGGCGGCGCTCGGCTGGGCAGTGCTCGGCGTGATCGCGGTCAACGGCCTCTTTTCCTTCGTCCAGGAGCGGCGCGCCGAGCGGGCGCTGGCGGCGCTCGAGGCGCTGCTGCCGCACAGCGTGAAGGTGGTGCGGGACGGGCAGGCGGTGGAGGTCCCGGCGGAGGCGGTGGTGCCGGGGGACCTCGTGCGCCTGGTCGAGGGCGACGACGTGCCCGCGGACTGCCGCGTGGTCGAGGCGCTCGGGCTGCGGGTCAACCTCGCGACCGTCACCGGCGAGTCGCTGCCGAAGGCGCGGGACGCCCACCCCTCGCCCGAGGAGAACCTGCTGCAGAGCCGCAACGTGCTGCTGGCGGGGACCTCGGTGGTGTCGGGCGAGGGACTCGCCGTCGCCTACGCGACCGGGACCCACACCGAGCTCGGCCGCATCGCGCACCTCACCCAGACGGCGCAGGAGGAAGGCTCGCCGCTGCAGCGCGAGATCCGCTACCTGAGCCGGCTGGTCGCCGCCCTGGCGACCGGGCTCGGCGTCGTCTTCTTCCTGATCGGCCAGGCGCTCGGCCTGGGCTTCTGGGAGAACTTCCTGTTCGCGATCGGCATCATCGTCGCGAACGTGCCCGAGGGCCTGCTGCCGACCGTCACGCTGTCGCTCGCCATGGCGACGCAGCGCATGGCGAAGCGCAACGCGCTGGTGCGGCACCTGCCGGCGGTCGAGGCGCTGGGCTCTGCCACGGTGATCCTGACCGACAAGACGGGGACGCTCACCGAGAACCGCATGGCGGTGGTGGAGCTCCACGTCGACGGGGCGCGGCGCGACGCCGCCGCGGCGCGTGCCGCGCCGCGGTCCCCGGCGATGGCCCGGTTGCTGCAGGCCGCGGCCTGGAACAACACCCTGTCGCGCGCCGGCGCGGGCTGGCTCGGCGACCCCATGGAGGTCGCGCTCGCGCGCTACGCGCAGTCGGCCGACCCCACGCTGCCGGCGAGCCCGAAGGTCGACGAGGTTGCCTTCGACACCGACCGCAAGCGCATGACCACGGTGCACGCCGCGCCCGCGGGCCTGCTCGTCCTCACCAAGGGGGCGCCCGAGACCGTGCTGCCCCTCTGCGCGGCCGTGGTGCTGCCGGAGGGCGAGGTGCCGTGCGACGCCGGCCGGCGGGCCGGCATCCGCGCGGTCGCGGCGGACATGGGGCACCGCGGGCTGCGGGTGCTCGCCGTCGCTTACCGCGAGCTGGCGGCGGCCCCCGCGGCGCCTGACGGCTACGAGGCGGGGCTCACCTTCGCGGGGCTCGTGGCCCTCGAGGACCCGCCGCGGCCGGAGGTCCCCGACGCGATCGCGCGCTGCCGCGAGGCGGGCATCCGCGTGATCATGGTCACCGGCGACCACCCGCAGACCGGGCTGGCGATCGCGCGCGAGATCGGCCTCGTCGCGGGCGCCGCCCCGTCGGTGATCACCGGCGACGCCCTGCGGCGGCTGTCCGACACGCAGCTGCAGCTCGCGCTCGATGCCCCCGAGGTGCTGTTCGCCCGCGTCTCGGCGGACCAGAAGCTGCGCATCGTGGTCGCCCTGCAGAAGAAGCGCGAGACGGTGGCGGTGACGGGCGACGGGGTGAACGACGCGCCGGCGCTCAAGCGCGCGGACATCGGCGTGGCGATGGGGCGCAGCGGCACCGACGTCGCCAAGGCCGCCGCCGACATCGTGCTGCTCGACGACAACTTCGCGAGCATCGTGGCGGCGGTGGAGGAGGGGCGCGCCGTCTTCCAGAACATCCGCAAGTTCCTGACCTACATCCTGACGTCGAACGTCCCCGAGCTCGTGCCCTACCTCGCGTTCGTGCTCCTGCGCATCCCTCTGCCGCTCACCGTCATGCAGATCCTCGCGGTCGACCTCGGCACCGACCTGCTGCCGGCGCTCGGCCTCGGCGCCGAGCGCCCGCACGCCGCGGTGATGCGCGTGCCGCCCCGGCCGCGGGGCGAGCGGCTGCTCAACGGGCGGCTCGCGGTCCGCGCCTACCTGTTCCTCGGCCCGCTGCAGGCGCTCGCGGCGATGGCGGCCTTCTTCTTCGTCCTGGACGCCGGCGGCTGGCGCTACGGCGAGGCGCTCGGCCGCACCGACCCGCTCTACCTGTCCGCCACCACCGCGACGCTCGTCGCGATCGTGGTGATGCAGGGGGTGAACGTGTTCCTGTGCCGCAGCGCCCGGTCCTCGGTGTGGGAGACGGGGGTGCTGGGCAACCGGCTCATCCTCTGGGGCGTGGCCGCCGAGCTCGCGCTGATCGGGGCGATCGTCTACACGCCGTGGGGCAACGCCGCGTTCGGCACGGCGCCGCTCGGCGTCGAGGTCTGGCTGTTCGTGCTGCCGTTCGCGGCGGCGATGCTGTGCGCGGAGGAGACCCGCAAGGCGCTGGTGCGGCGACGCTGAGCCTCAGGCCCCGCCGGCGCCCGCCGCGCCGAGCCGGATGAGCGCGTACTCCATGCTGTCCGACAGCGCCCGCCAGCTCGCCTCGATGATGTTCGTGCTGGCGCCGACGGTCGTCCAGCCCTCGCTGCCGCTCTGGAAGTCGATCAGCACGCGGGTGGAGGCGCCGGTGCCGGTCTTGCTGTCGAGGATGCGGACCTTGTAGTCGGTGAGGCGCACGGTGCGCAGGATGGGGTAGGCGCCGACCAGCGACTCCTGCAGCGCGGTGGCGAGCGCGTTCACCGGGCCGTTGCCCTCGGCGGCGGTGAACTTCACGTCGCCGCCGACGCTCACCTTGACGGTCGCCTCCGACAGCAGCCCGCGGCCGTGCCGGCGCTCGGTGATGACGAAGTAGTCGACCAGCTCGAAGGGGCGGGCGTACTCGGGCCGCAGGCGCCGGAACATGAGCTCGACGCTGGCCTCGGCCGCCTCGAAGGTGAACCCCTCGTGCTCGAGGTGCTTGATCTGGTGCAGCACCTTCTGCACCTCCTCCTCGCCGAGCTCGATGCCCATCGAGCGCGCCTGGAAGAGCAGGTTGCCGCGGCCGGACAGCTCGGACGTCACCGAGCGCATCACGTTGCCGACGCGGGCGGGGTCGATGTGCTGGTAGGTGTCGCTCGCCTTGAGGATGGCCGCGACGTGGATGCCGCCCTTGTGGGCGAAGGCGCTGTGGCCGGCGTAGGGCTGGTGGTCGTCGTGCTTGAGGTTCGCCACCTCGGCGACGAAGCGCGAGAGCGCCGTGAGCTCGGGCAGGTTGTCGTCCGGCACGACCGCGTGGCCCATCTTGAGCTGGAGGTTGGGCAGGATCGCGACGAGGTCGGCGTTGCCGACGCGCTCGCCGTAGCCGTTGATCGTGCCCTGCACCTGGGTCGCGCCCGCCCGCACCGCGGCGATCGAGTTGGCGACCGCGCAGCCGCTGTCGTTGTGGCAGTGGATGCCGACCGGCGTCGCCAGCCGGCCGACCACCTCGCGGGTGATCTCCTCGACCTCCCAGGGCAGCCGGCCGCCGTTGGTTTCGCACAGCACGACCCAGTCGGCCCCCGCCTGCGCAGCGGCCTCGATCGCGGCGAGCGCGTAGTCGCGGTTGGCGCGGAAGCCGTCGAAGAAGTGCTCGGCGTCGAACACGACCTCGCGGCCGCGGGCCTTCATGTAGGCCACGCTCTCGCCGATCATCGCGAGGTTCTCCTCGAGCGTGGCGTCGAGCACGTGGGTCGCGTGGTAGTCCCAGCTCTTGCCGACCAGCGTCACCACCGGCGTGCCCGCGCGCAGCAGCGCCTCGAGGTTGGCGTCCTCGCTGCAGCGCCGGCCCTTGCGGCGCGTGCTGCCGAAGGCGGCGAGGCGGGTCGCGCCGAGGTTCATCCGGTTGGCGCGGTCGAAGAAGTCGGCGTCCTTCGGGTTGGACCCCGGCCAGCCGCACTCGACGTAGTGCACGCCGAAGTCGGCGAGGCGGCGCGCGATGGTGAGCTTGTCCTCGACCGAGAGCGAGATGTCCTCGCGCTGCGTGCCGTCGCGCAGGGTCGTGTCGTAGAGGAATACCTTGGCCATTTTGTGGCTTCAGACGCGGCGAACTGCGCCGATTATCCACGGAATCGCCGGTCCGTGGGGCCGCGCGCCGCCGCTGGCCGCCTCGCGTGCAATCCCGAGCGGGTTGATCTGGGTCAGGCCGAAAGGATGGTTTCGCTTCGATCATAGCCGCCCATGAAAACGACCCCCGAAGTGCTGCCCGAAGTCGATCTGATCCTCGACCGCTACGGTCGCGACCCCACCGCCCTGGTGCAGATCCTGCGCGAGGTGCAGGAGCCGGCCGGCTGGCTGCCGCCCGCCACGATCACGTATCTCGCGCGCCGGCTGGGCCTGCCGCGGGCACGGGTCGAGGGCGTCGCCGGCTTCTACAGCTTCCTGCACCTCGAGCCCGCCGGGCGCTACCGGGTGCGCTTCTCGGACAACATCACCGATCGCATGGCCGGCAACCTCGATCTCCTCGATCGCCTCTGCACGGCGCTGTGGGTCGAGCGCGGCAAGGTGTCGGAGGACGGCCTGGTGTCGGTCGACACGACCTCCTGCACCGGCATGTGCGACCAGGGGCCGGCGCTGCTGGTGAACGGCTGGGCGGTGCCGCGCCTGGATGCGGCGCGCATCGATCAGATCGCCGAGCTGATCCGCGACGGCCAGCCGGTCGAGTCCTGGCCCGCCGAGCTGCTCGCCGTCGAGGACAACATCCGCCGCAAGGACATCCTGCTCGGCAGCGAGCTGCAGCCGGGCGACGCGATCCGCGCGGCGATGGCGCGCGGCCGGCAGGAGCCTCTCGAGCTCGCGTCCAACGACCGCTCCTGGCGCGAGCGCATCGACACCACCTCGCTCGGCCCGACCGCGACCCTCGAGGAGATCAAGCGCTCCAACCTGCGCGGCCGCGGCGGCGCGGGCTTCACCACCGGCCTCAAGTGGGAGGCCTGCCGCAACGCGGTGGGCCAGGCGCACTACGTGGTGTGCAACGCCGACGAGGGCGAGCCGGGCACCTTCAAGGACCGGGTCCTGCTCGCGGGCTACGGCGACCTGCTGTTCGAGGGCATGACGGTGTGCGCCTACGTGCTCGGCGCGCGCCAGGGCTTCCTCTACCTGCGCGGCGAGTACCGGCACCTGCTCGCCCCGCTGGAGGCGGCGCTCGCGCGCCGGCGCGCGGACGGCCTGCTCGGCGAGAACATCTGCGGCCAGCGCGGCTTCCACTTCGACATCGACATCCACCTCGGCGCCGGCGCCTACGTCTGCGGCGAGGAGTCCGCGCTCATCGAGTCGCTCGAGGGCAAGCGCGGCATCCCGCGCAACCGCCCGCCGTATCCCGTGACCCACGGCTACCTGCAGCAGCCGACCACGGTCAACAACGTCGAGACCTACTGTGCGGCGGCGCTGATCGCGATCAACGGCGGCGCCTGGTACCGCAACATCGGCACCGCGAAGTCGGCGGGGACCAAGGTGCTGTCGGTGTCCGGCGACTGTGCCCGGCCGGGGGTCTACGAGTATCCCTTCGGCGTCACGGTGCGCCAGGTGCTGGAGGACTGCGGGGCCCGCGACGCGCAGGCCGTGCAGGTCAGCGGGCCGTCCGGGACCTGCATCGACAGCGGCGAGTTCGACCGGCGCATCGCCTTCGAAGACCTGCCCACCGCCGGCGCCTTCATGGTGTTCGACGGCAGCCGCGACATGTTCGAAGTCGCGCGCAACTTCGTGCACTTCTTCGCGCACGAGAGCTGCGGCTTCTGCACGCCCTGCCGGGTGGGCACGACGCTGCTGTGCCGGCTGATGGACAAGATCGCGCGCGGCAAGGGCTCGCGCCACGACATCGACCAGATCTACCGGGTCAGCCGCCTGCTGCAGGCCTCCAGCCACTGCGGCCTGGGGCACACCTCCTGCAACCCGCTGTTCGACACCCTCAAGCGCTTCCGCCCCGCCTACGAGACCCGGCTCGAGTCGCTCGACTTCGAGCCCGCCTTCGACCTCGACGGGGCGCTCGCCCGGGCGCGGGCAGTCACCGGCCGGGACGACCCGGGCGCGCACATCGGAGAGGCGCCATGAACGTAGACCTGCAGCGTCCCGTCTTCGTGCTGGACGGCGTGGACGTCCCGTTCACGACCGGCCAGACCGTGATGCAGGCCGCCCTCGCGGCGGGCCACTACATCCCGCACCTGTGCTATCACCCCGAGTTCAAGCCGCACGGCAGCTGCAAGGTGTGCACGGTGCGGGTGAACGGCCAGACCTTCGCCTCCTGCACGCTGCCGGCGCAGCCGGGCATGGAGGTCGAGAGCAACACCGACGAGCTCAACGACAAGCGCCGGACCCTCGTGCAGATGCTGTTCGTCGAGGGCAACCACTTCTGCCCGGGCTGCGAGAAGAGCGGCAACTGCCTGCTGCAGGCGGTCGCCTACGACCTCGGGGTGATGTCGGCCGAGCTCGACCACCTGTTCCCCAACCGGCCGATCGACGCCTCGCACCCGGACGTCCTGCTCGAGTTCAACCGCTGCATCCTCTGCGAGCTGTGCATCCGGGCCTCGGCCGAGATCGACGGCAAGTCGGTGTTCGCGCTGTCCGGGCGCGGCATCACCAAGCACCTCATCGTCAACGCGGAGTCCGGTCGCCTCGCCGACACCGACATCGCGCTCACCGACAAGGCGATGGAAGTCTGCCCGGTGGGGGTGATCCTGCCCAAGCGGGTCGGTTTCCGGGTGCCGATCGGGCAGCGCCGCTTCGACGCGAGCCCGATCAGCGCACAGGCGCTCGAGGACGCGCCGCGCACGCCGGCGCCGCGGGCACGGGGGCAGGCATGAGCGACGCACCCAAGCGCAAGCTCCGCGTCGCGACGACGTCGCTCGCCGGCTGCTTCGGCTGCCACATGTCGGTGCTCGACATCGACGAGCGGCTGTTCGACCTGCTCGAGCACGTCGAGTTCGACCGCTCGCCGATCACCGACATCAAGCACTGCGGGCCGTGCGACGTCGGGCTGGTCGAGGGCGGGATCTGCAACGCAGAGAACATTCACGTGCTGCGCGAGTTCCGCAAGCACTGCAAGGTGCTGGTCGCGGTCGGCGCCTGCGCGGTGACCGGCGGCCTGCCGGCCCAGCGCAACCACATCGACCTCGGGGCCTGCCTGCAGGAGGTCTACGTGACCGAGCCGAGCGTGCGCAACGGCTGCATCCCGAACGACCCGGAGCTGCCGCTGCTGTTCGACAAGGTCCACGCCCTGCACGAGGTGGTGCACATCGACTACTTCCTGCCCGGCTGTCCGCCGCCGGCGGACGCCATCTGGAAGTTCCTCACCGATCTCCTGGCGGGGCGCACGCCGCACCTCGGCCATGGCCTGATCCACTACGATTGAGCCGACCCCGAGTCTGCGGAGCACTGCCACATGCCATTCGAGCTGGAAACCGCCGCCAACCCCGGATCCCTTCGCCGCGTGGTCATCGAGCCCGTGACGCGGGTCGAGGGACACGGCAAGGTCACGATCCTGCTGGACAACGACGACCACGTGCAGCAGGTGCGGCTGCACATCGTCGAGTTCCGCGGCTTCGAGAAGTTCGTGCAGGGCCGCCCGTACTGGGAAGTCCCGGTGATGGTCCAGCGCCTGTGCGGGATCTGCCCGGTGAGCCACCACCTGGCGGCGGCGAAGGCGATGGACCAGATCGTCGGCGCGCACCACGTGAGCCCGACCGCCGACAAGATCCGCCGGCTGATGCACTACGGCCAGATCCTGCAGTCGCACGCGCTGCACTTCTTCCACCTGTCCTCGCCCGACCTGCTGTTCGGCTTCGACTCGGACGTCGCGAAGCGCAACATCGTCGGCGTCGCGGCCGAGCACCCGGAGATCGCCACCCAGGGCGTGCTGCTGCGCAAGTACGGCCAGGAGGTGATCCGCGTCACGGCCGGCAAGCGCGTGCACGGCACCGGCGCCATCCCCGGGGGCGTGAACAAGGTCGTCACCGTCGCCGAGCGCGACGAGCTGCTCGCCGACGCGTACCAGGTGGTCGCGTGGAGCCGCGCGGCCGTGCACCTCGCGAAGAAGCTGCACCTCGCCAACGTCGGCCTCTACAACAGCTTCGGCGCCTTCCGCTCGAACATGCTGAGCCTCGTCGCCGCGGACGGCGCGATGGACCTCTACCACGGCGTGCTGCGCGCCCGCGACGACGCCGGCCGCATCATCTTCGACGGCGTCAACTACGACCGCTACTGGGACCAGCTCACCGAGGAGGTGAAGCCCTGGTCCTACATGAAGTTCCCGTTCATCCGCTCGCTCGGCCCCGAGGCCGGCTGGTACAAGGTCGGCCCGCTCGCCCGCGTGCAGAACTGCGACCACATCCCGACGCCGCTGGCCGACGCCGAGCGCCGCGAGTTCATCGACTTCGGCGGCGGCCAGCCGATCCACGCCACGCTCGCCTTCCACTGGGCCCGCATGATCGAGATGCTGTTCGCCGCGGAGTCGATCAAGGACCTGCTGCACGACGACGACATCCTGGGCGGCGAGCTGGTGACCACCGGCGAGCGCCAGGAGCGGGGCGTCGGCGTGATCGAGGCGCCGCGCGGCACGCTGATCCACCACTACCGGGTGAACGAGGACGACCAGATCGTCCGCGCCAACCTGATCGTCTCGACGACGCACAACAACCAGGCGATGAACGAGTCGATCCGCCAGGTGGCGAAGCGCTATCTCGACGGGCGCCAGCTGACCGAGGGCCTGCTCAACCACATCGAGGTGGCAATCCGGGCCTTCGACCCGTGCCTGTCCTGCGCCACCCACGCGCTCGGCAAGATGCCGCTCGTGGTCGAGCTGGTCGACGCGGGCGGCGAGCGCATCGACGCGGTCGTGCGGAACGGGGACGGCGTCTGCGTCGGCGGATAGGGACGCGGCTCTCAAGTTTCCTGGACGGCCCGATGGGGCAACAGGCTGTCGCGGGACGGTTGGGCGTGGTGTGCGAGGACCGTGAGCGGCAGGGATGCCGCGAGCGAGCCCCCAGGGATGGGTTCACGGCGTGTCCGAGCGCACCATGCCCGACCGTTCCGGGTAGACCGCCGACCGTTCCGGGTAGACCGCCGACCGTTCCGGGTAGACCGCTGACCGTTCCGGGGCAAGCGGGTCCGTCGCGGTGACCCTCGAGCTCCCGTCCTCCGCAGGCCCCGGCGCGCCCCGGCTGGTCATCGGCATCGGCAACCCGAGCCGCGGCGACGACGCGATCGGCCCGCTCGCGATCGCGCGCCTCGAGGCGCTGGCGCCGCCCGGCGTCACCCTGCTCACCGACTTCCAGCTCCAGGTCGAGCACGCGCTCGACCTGCTGGGCGCGTCCGAGGTGTACTTCGTGGACGCCTCGGTCGTCTGCGCCGCGCCCTTCGAGCTCGTGCCGCTCGCGCCGGCGGCGGACGCGACCGCGACCACGCACGAGCTCTCGCCCGCCGCGGTGCTCGAGACCTGCCGGCGGCTCGGCGCCGGTCCGTTGCCGCCGGCGTGGGTGCTGGCGGTGCGCGGCTACGAATTCGATCTCGGGACTCCACTCAGCGCGGCCGCCGCCGCCAACCTCGATGCGGCCTTCGACGCCTTGCTGGGGCGACTTTTCGGGCCGGCACGTTATGCTTGAGCCCAGGATGGAGGAGCGACCGCGCAGGCCGGCGAACGGCGAGCAGGGCACCTGCGGGATGCCCACGGTGCCGCCGCTGCCCGTCGCCACCGCCCCCAAGGCGCGCCCCGACTTCCTGCGGCAGTTCGTCCGCCTCGCCGGCCCCTACTGGTCGTCGGAGCGGGGCTGGCGGGCGCGGATCCTGACCGCCACGCTGGTCGGCCTCACCGTCGCGCAGGTCTCGCTGCCGGTCGCGATCAACTTCTGGAGCGAGAAGCTGTTCGACTCGCTCGAGCAGCGGGCGATGGGCGAGTTCGTCTACTGGATCGGCGTGCTCGTCCTCATCATCGCCGCCAACATCCTGGTCGTGTCGACGCACCTCATGGTGAAGCGGCGCCTCCAGGTCGACTGGCGCGCCTGGGTGACGCGGCGCGTCCTCGACGAGTGGATGGCCTCGGGCCGCCACTACCAGCTCGGCTTCCTGCCCGGCGAGCACGACAACCCCGACGGGCGGATCGCGGAGGACATCCGCATCTCGACCGAGTACGCGATCGACCTCGCGCACTCGCTGTTCTACAGCCTGCTGCTGCTCGTCAGCTTCACCAACATCCTGTGGCGCCTGTCGGGGCCGCCGGAGCTGCCGCTCGACGGCTTCACGCTCTACCTGCCGGGGCACCTGGTGTGGATCGCGCTGCTGTACGCGACGGCCGGCACCGCGGTGGGCATGCTGCTCGGGCGGCCGCTGGTGCGCGCCGCGAACCGCCGGCAGACGCAGGAGCAGACCTTCCGTTTCGGTCTCGTGCACGCCCGCGAGAACGCCGTCGCCATCGCGCTGCGGCACGGCGAGGCGGCGGAGCGGGAGAGCCTGTGGGGACTCTTCCGCGACGCGATCAGCGCCTGGGACCGGCAGACCGTCGCGCTGCGCAACCTCTTCCTGTTCTCCTCGGGCTGGTCGGTGCTGTCGCAGGCCTTCCCGATCCTCGTCTCGGCCCCGCGCTACATCGCCGGGACGATCAGCCTCGGCGTCCTCATGCAGACCGCGCAGGCCTTCCAGCAGACGATGGCGGCGCTGTCGTGGCCGATCGACAACCTGCCCAAGGTCGCCGAGTGGCGCGCGTCGGTGGGCCGCGTCCTCGGCCTGCACGACGCGGTGAGCGAGCTTGCCGAGCAGACCGCGGCGCCCGAGCGGCCGCCGCTCATCGTCGCCAAGGCGAACCGCCCGGTGCTGGCCTTCGAGGAGCTGGCGATCGCCCGGCCCGACGGGGAGCTGCTGGTCGACTGCTTCAGCACCGAGATCCGCGCCGGCGAGCGCGTGCTGATCACCGGCGACCCCGAGGCGGCGATGACGCTGTTCCGCGTCGTCGCGGGGCTCTGGCCGTGGGGCCACGGCCGCGTCGAGCTGCCCGAGGGCGTGTCCATCTATTTCATGCCGCGGATCCCGCGGCTCTCGCCGGCCCCGCTGCGGGCCATGGTGAGCTATCCGCCCACCGCCTACCGGATCGACGATCTGTCGATCCAGGACGCGCTGCGCCGCGTCGGCCTCGACTACCTGATCGCGCGGCTCGAGGAGACCGGCGACTGGGCGGAGCTGCTCGACATGGCCGAGAAGCAGCGGCTCGGCTTCGCGCGGCTGCTGGTGCACCAGCCGGAGTGGATCTTCGTCCACGAAGCGACGGACGCCCTCGATCTCACCGGACGGCGGGAGATGATG
>JALORY010000084.1 GCA_025458675.1 Gammaproteobacteria bacterium
GCGACCAGCAGCAGCGACGTGCTGCGGTCGGCCGCGTAGCGGTAGACGCCGACGCTCTTGAGGTCGGCGGCCGAGTACACCTCGGTGTCGACCCAGAGCCTCACGCCGCGTTCCCCAGGAAGTCGTCCTCGTCCTCCTCGTAGGTGGGGAACTCGTCGGCCTGCGCCGGGCGCCCGCCGCCGAAGGCCTCGCCGTCGCGGTAGAACTGCACGCCGCTGAGCGAGGCGTTGACCCGCTTGCCGTACTGGTTGTCCTGCGCCCAGATGTCCAGGCGCACGTTGACGTAGCAGCCGGCGTAGGGCTTGCCGTCCGCCTCGACGAGCGGGCGCCCCTGCCGGTCGTAGACGCCGGGCCGGCGATCGGCCGGGGCCGCGGCGTTGAAGAACACGGTGCCGTCGCCGAAGCCGCCGACGTGCGCCTTCTCACTGCCGTCGCGCAGAAACACCTTCAGGCCCGGCGGGGTCTTCTTCCACTTCTCCGCCACGACCTGCTTGATGGTCTCGCGCAGCGCGGCAACCTGCGGGTCGTCGGCCTGCAGGATGAAGGTCGCCCCGTAGCGCGGTTCCTGGTTGGCGTCGAAGGCCGCCGGCTTGAAGAGGTTCGGGAAGCTCAGGCGAGCGTTCTTGATGAGAGTCGATGCCATGTTGTCAGTCCTCCTGGTACGTTGGGAACCCGGCCGCACCGGCCAGGTTGATGGCGGAACGCTTGTCCGTCGCCGGCGCCAGCACGGGCCGCCCGCGGGGCTTGTCGATCGCTTCGACGATCTGCTCGGCGCGTTCCCGGCCGAGCACTTTCTCCATCTGCGCGACCGACCGGAGCTTCTTCTCCATGAAGTCGCGCTCCTTCAGCCCGAGCTTGCGCAGCACCCGCTTCGCCAGCGACTCGCTGCGCCACTGGCGCTGCGTGCGACTCTCCACGAGCTTCCAGCCCGGCAGGTCGGCGCCGCTCAGCAGCGCCGTCGTCGCCCGCGCCTCGACCGCATTCGCCCAGTCGCGGGCGAGCGCCACGAGCGCCAGGTCCTCGGCCAGGTGCGCGTCGTCCTGCACGGCGCGGGACACCGCGCCCTCGATCGCCGCGCGCTGCGCGTCGCAGCGCCCGCGGGCCTTGCACCAACGGCACTGCTTCTCGCCGGGGATGCGCGGCGCGTCGTGCCGGCGGGTCTTCTCGGCAGCGATGGCGACCGTGCGCCCCCAGTCGTACAGGTCGCTCGCGGCGACCGGCCAGACGTCGACGTGATCGAGCCGCGGCTGCACGACGACGAGCTGGACGTACTTGAGGTCGAACAGGTCACCGAGCCAGTCGAGCGCGCCGAGCCCGTACAGCATCAACTGCGGGTTCTGCTCAGCCTCGACGCGCACGCCGCGTCCGTACTTGAGGTCGACGACGTACAGCGTGTCGCCGTCGACGGCGAGGTAGTCGGCCGTGCCGGTGGCGCCGCGCTCGTCGGTCCACAGATCGATCGGGACCTGCTGCTCGACCCAGCGGGTGCCGGGCAGCCCCTGGACGTAGTCGACGTAGGTCTGGACATGGCGCGCCATGTCCTCGTCGACCGTGATGCCGTTGAAGAGCGTGCCGACCAGGTCGTCTGTGAGCGCGGCGTAGCGCCACGTTTCCCGGAGGACGAAGGCCGCCAGCTCGTGCGCGGCCGTGCCCTCCTCGGCGTATGCGCTCGACTCGTCCGGGTACTGCGCCTCGGCGGCGACGCTGCCGGGGCAGCGCAGCCAGCGGTGGGCGGAGGACGGTGACAGAACGGCGTGAGTACTCATGCCTCCTCCCCCATGATCTTGACGAAGCGCCAGCGGCTCGGGACGTGATGCCGCAGGTGCGCGCCGCGGCCGGTGCGGACGAAGTTGACGAACGCTTCGCAGGCCAGCGACTCGGCGACGCACCGGGCGTACCAGTCGCAGTGCGAGGCGACCGACTTGCACGGTGGCTTTGCCGTCCGGTCCCAGGCGCGCCGGAACTTCTCCCGTCCGGCCATTACGCTGCCCTCCGCTTGGCTTCGGCCAGGACGTTCGGGTACGCGGCCGGCGCCAGGTCGGGCAGGCGCTGCACGTCGTACTCGGCGAGCAGGGCGCGGGCCTTGTCGCGGCCCAGGTCGAGCAGCGCCTGGCGCACGTCGTCGAGGGTGACGACCTGAGCCTCTGGGAGGTGCTCAGGGGCGTCGGACGGCACCGGGGCTTGTGCTGGTATGGCCGGGGGCGGCGCGGCCCGCAGGGCGGCCGTCAGGGCGTTGACGGCGGTAGTCAGTTCGGCGAGTCTCTCTTCGATCATTGGTCGGTCTCCTGTATCGGTTGATGATCAGCGGCGCGCGGGCGGGCTGGTCCCCCGGTTGTCCCGCGCGCCGCGCCTTTCACTCGGCCTGGCGCCGCAGCGCGGCGGGCACCTCGGGCCAGTCGCCTAGCAGGTCGTCGGCGTCGAGGTCGTCGCCGAAGGCCTGGTGCCAGCCGTCGCGGAGCTTCAGCAGCCCGCGCTTCGCTTCGTAGCGCCAGCGGCGCTGCTCGGGCGAGAGCGGCTCTTCGGTGCAGAGCACGTCGAAGTCGAACATCACAGTCCTCCGAGCAGGCCCGCGGCGAGCAGCGCCAGGGCGATGACGACGTAGGGGTTCAGCAGCGCGTTCATGCCGCCCACCGCTCGCGTAGCTCGGCGAGCACCGCCGCGGCGAGCGCGTCCAGCTCCGTGCTGGTCAACTCGCCGGTGAGCTCGACACGGCCAAACCAGACGTGCTCAATCTCGACACTCTCGGCGCAGCCGGGGTACTGCGCCTCCGGGCCGCGCTCGGCGGGCTCGGCGGGCTGGTAGGCGAACTCGACCTCGACGGGCAGTTCGCGCCAGAGATTGATGTGGTTCATGCGACCTCCTCCCAGACAACCGTGACGCCGCCGCCGACGTAGCGCCCGACCTGGTCGCCGACACGGAACACGAACGTGGACACGCCGCTGCTCGGGGTCAGCACGATCTGCTGACCGTGGAACGGGCCGCCGCTGCAGCGGTATCGGAGGGTCGGCTCGCGCCGCAGGGCTTGCGCGCGGCGCCAGGCGAGGACTGCGGCGCGACCTTTCATCACAACCCCCTCCCGCGCCGCACGCTGAACCCTGCCTCGACGGCGGCGTTGATGATGGGTCCCGCGTAACGGGGCTCGGCGACGACACCGCCGTGCCAGTCGAACTCGGGCCGCTCGACGTTCTCGTCGAACCACTCGCGCGCCGCTGGACTGTTGGGAAGAAAGATCACGATGCTGCCGCAGTCGTGCACATAGAGATCGATAGCCATGTCACGCCCCCCTCTGCGCCGTCGCGATCGCCCGCGCGGCCAGCGAGGCGGCGCGCAGCGTTTCGTAGCCCTGGAAGTCGCCGACGGTGCTGACGTTGCCGGCTGCGTCGAGTACGCGCACCGAGGCGCGCCGCGGGAAGGGTTTGCCGCGCGACGGCACAAACTGCTCAGTCGTGGCGAAGTAGATGGCGCCGTCGGCGGCGCGAAAGCCGTACGCCGCCGGCGCGGAGCGAAAGAAGCGCATCGTGTCGGCATCGAAAAAGTGGCCTTTCGCCGCGGCCTTGATCTCGCCTATCGGGACCTTGTTGAGGTTCTTCATCACAGCCCCCTGATGTCGGCGTAGCGGGCGGGCGCGACGTAGTCGCGGCCCTCAAAGGCGGCGGCGTGCGCGTAGTCCCGCGCCTGCTCACGGTCGTGGATGACCTGCTCGATGCGCTCGGCCGCCTGTTCCAGCTCGGCGATCGCGTCGTAGAGGGCGGACTGCTGCTCGCGCAGGGCGACGAGCCCGGCGTGGCGGTTGACGTGGGCAAGGGAAGCGATGCTCTTCATGGTCGGTCTCCTGATCTCCTGGGTTCCGGCGGGAGGTCTGCCCAACCGGTGAGCAAAAGATAGCAGTTGCTCTTTTGGCCGTCTACTGACCCAGATCAAAAAGAGAGCGTTTGCTAAGTTTCCCAGGCACGCCAGGGCGCCGGCCGCGGGCGCCGGGGGATCAGCGCTCGGTGGGTCTCAAGACCTCGACGAGGCGGATCAGGCGATCGAGGTGGGCGGGGTCAACGGCCTGGGCGGCGTCGACCAGGGCGGCGACCTGCTCGGGGGAGAGGCGCAGCCGGCGGGCGTCGAGGCGGACCAGGACGGCCCCGACGATCTCCGCGATGCCCCGCCAGGGTGCGGCGCCGGGCGCCGCGGGCGCGGCCCCGTCGGGCGGCGCGTCGTGCTCGCGGTCCATCCAGCCGTAGGGCAGGTCGAGCGCGCGCTCGACCTTGCGGGCGAACTTCTCGGACACGGCGCGGGTGGGGTGGGGGCCGGCGAGCTGGGTCAGGTAGGACGCGCCGAACTGGCCGATCGCCCGCGCCAGCGGCAACTGCCCCCCGTACTCATTGATAAGGCGGCGCAGCCGGGCGCGCCGGATTTCCCCGATGTCCATGCACTGAGTATAGCAACCCGTATGGTTGCGCAAAGCAAAGCAAATGCTAGTCTAGGCACGGTCAACCGAGGAGGGCTCCGTGAATAGCGCGTTCAAGCATTGGCTAAAGACCCACCAAATCACGTCCGCGGAGAAGCGCCAGCTCGCCAACGCGGCCGGCTACTCGCTGCAGATGCTCTACCTGTACGCCAACGGTCACCGGCGGGTGACCGTGCAGGCCGCCGCGCGCCTGGAACAGGCCTCGCTGGCGCTCTCGCGCGTGCGCGCCGGCGCCGTGCCGGTGCTCGCCCGCGGCGATCTGTGCGGGGTCTGCGCGGCGTGCCCGCACCATCCGGCGCGCAGGGAGGTGGCGGCATGAGCCTGCGCGCAGCGATCAACCGCAAGTGCCGGGAGTGCATCTACGACGCCAAGAGCGGCGCCGGGACGTGGCGCCAGCAGATTGAGGCGTGCACCGCGACGACGTGCCCGCTCTGGCCGGTGCGGCCGAAAGCGACGAAGAAGGAGTAGCCGGTGAAGACTTTCGGGACAACCGCCGATCCCCTGCTCGGCAACGGCTACAACCCCATCCCCATCGTCCAGGGCGAGAAGCGCCCGGCTATCAGCGGCTGGGAGACGCCGATGAGCCCGGAGCAGACCCGCAAGCTCGCGGCCAACGGCAAGGCGGAGTGCGGCACCGGGCTGTTGCTGGCGATGTCACTGGGCGACGGCACGCAGACGGGCGGGCTCGACGTGGACGTGTACAACGAGGCGCTCGCCAGGCATCTGCACGCGCACTTCCCGCAGTTGAACGTGGTGCGGGTCGGGCAGCGGCCGAAGTGGCTGGCACTGGTGCGCGTGGAGGAGGGGATGCCCGAGCTGCGCAGCGCGAAGTACGGCGCCGCCGGGCATCACGTCCAGCTCCTCGGGCGCCATCGCCAGTGCGTGCTCTGGGGCACGCACCCGGACACCGGCAAGCCCTACCGCTGGCCGCAGCGATCGCCCCTGGAGGTGGCGGCGAAGGACCTGCCGTTCTTCTCGCTCGCCGACTGGGAGCGGTTGTGCGGGCTGTTGGCGGACTGGGCCGCAGTCGAGGGCTGGGAGCAGGTCGCGCCCGCCATCACCGGCTCGACGGTGGCCGAGGACGCCGAGATGCCCAAGCCGCCGGTCGACCTGACGCCGGCGCAGGTCCGGGACCTGGTCTGGCGCTTCCGCGACGATCGGCGCAGCCACGACCCGTGGGTGCACATGGGCATGGCGCTGCATCACCAGAGCGGCGGCGCCGCCTGGGGCAAGCAGTTGTGGATCGAGTGGAGTGGCGACGTGCCCGCCGAGCAGTACGGGGGCTTCGAACGCTGGGAGACCTTCGGCGCTCGCGCCAACCGCGCCCAGCGCACCCTGCGGTCCTACCTGAAGCGCGCCTACGCGGATGGGTGGCGGCCGGAGCTCGCCGCCGCGCCGGCTGCGATCGCCGAGGTAGTGCTGGAGGGCGAGCTGCAGCCGCTCGACCTCCAGGGTGCCCGCTGGGGCGCCCTGGCGGGGCCGCAGTGGATCGTCCAGGACTGGCTGCCGGCGGGCGCTGTGACGCTCCTGGCGGGCGACGGGGGCAGCGGCAAGAGCTACGTCAGCCTCGTCATGGCCGTGCAGCTCACGGCGAACGTCGGCACGTTCGCCGCGGGCGAGCGGCAGCGGGTGCTGTACTACAGCGCCGAGGACCCCGCCGA
>JALORY010000085.1 GCA_025458675.1 Gammaproteobacteria bacterium
CCGCGCGGGCTGTGATAGCCTTGCCCGCCAGCGTGGCCGATCCCGCAGGATGTCAAATGCCCTCGTTCGACGTGGTTTCCGAAGTGGACCTTCAGGAAGTGTGCAACGCGGTCGATCAGAGCAACCGGGAGGTCGGCCAGCGGTTCGACTTCAAGGGAACCGGGGCCAGGTTCGAGCTGAAGGAGGCGGAGGTCACGCTGCACGCCCAGAACGATTTCCAGCTCAGGCAGATGATGGACGTCCTCGAGACGAAGCTCGCCAAGCGCGGGGTCGATCTCGGCTGCCTCGACCGCAAGGACGCGGAGCTGAGCGGCAGCGCCGCGCGCCAGCGGGTGGTCGTCCGGCAGGGCGTCGACACCGACACGGCGCGGCGCATCGTCAAGGACGTGAAGGAAAGCAAGCTCAAGGTGCAGACCCAGATCCAGGGCGAGCAGGTGCGCGTCACCGGCAAGCAGCGCGACGACCTGCAGCAGGTCATCGCGCTGCTGCGCAAGCGCGACTACCAGCTGCCCCTCCAGTTCATCAACTTCCGCGATTGAGGACCTCCATGACGCACTCCCGCTGGCTCAGCCGATTCGCCGCCCTCGCCCTGTCGCTCGCGACCGGGCTCGCCGCCGCCCAGGAGGCGGCCCCCGCCGACGTGGCCAAACGGATCCAGGCGGGCATGGCCAAGCTCGATCCGGACATGAAGGTCGACGGCGTCCGCGCGACCCCCGTCGCGGGGCTCTACGAGGTCGCCATCGGGCCGCGCCTCGTCTACGTCACGGGCGACGGCCGCTACCTCATCCAGGGCAGCATCGCCGACCTCGACAAGCGCGAGGACATCACCGAGCCGCGGCGCAACGCCATCCGGCTCGACGCGATCAACCGGATCAGCGAGGACGAGATGGTCGTCTTCGGGCCGAAGGACGCGAAGTACACGGTGACCGTTTTCACCGACATCGACTGCGGCTTCTGCCGCCGGCTGCACGCCGAGATCGCGAAGTTCAACGCCAACGACATCCGCGTGCGCTACCTGTTCATGCCGCGTGCCGGCAAGGGCAGCGAGTCGTACGACAAGGCGGTGGCGGTCTGGTGCGCCAAGGACCGGCAGCAGGCGATGACCGACGCCAAGGCCGGCAAGGAGGTGCCGAAGGGGACCTGCGACAATCCGGTCGAGGAGCACCTCGCCCTGGCGGAGATGGTCGGGGTCACGGGCACGCCGGCACTGATCCTGCCCGACGGCGAGCTCCTGCCGGGCTACGTGCCCGCCGAGCGCCTCAAGGCGATGCTCGCCGCCCAGGCCAAATCGGCCAAGCGCTGAGAGCGGAGGGACGTGGGCGAGACGACCGGCATCCGCGCTGCGCCGCCACGGGGCGAGGCGGCCGCGCCCGCTCGCCGCACCCGCGTCCCGGTCCTCGAGATCGCGGTGCGCTGCGACATCGGGCGCGTGCGCCGCACCAATCAGGACACCTACCGGGTCGACGCCGATCACGGCGTCGTCGTGGTCGCCGACGGCATGGGCGGGCACCGGGCGGGCGAGGTGGCGAGCCGCATCGCGGCCGACACGGTGCTCGAGCGGATGATCTGCCTCGAGGGCCCCGCCGAGCTCGACCCGTCGAGCGCGCTCGGGCACCTCGGGCGCTCGGTCGAGGAGGCGAACGCGGCGCTGTTCCGGGCGATCGCCGATAACTCCGATCTGCAGGGCATGGGCACCACCCTCGTGGCCGTCGTGTTCTGCAACGGCCACGTCTACCACGCCCACGTCGGCGACTCCCGCCTCTATCGGTGGCGCGCCGGCACGCTCGAGTCGCTCACGCGCGACCACTCGCTGGTCCAGTCCCTGCTCGACCGCGGCGTGTTCGGCAGCCGCGAGCAGGCCCGCGCCGCGGGCGTCGGCACGCACATCCTGACGCGCGGGCTCGGCGTCGAGCAGAACCTCGACGTCGAGCTCGGCAGCCACCCGGTCGAGCACGGCGACGTCTACCTGCTGTGCACGGACGGCCTGACCAACATGATCGACGACCCCGGGCTCGCCGAGCTGTTCAGCGAGCACGGCTACGACGTGCACCTGGTCGCGGACCGCATGCTCGAGATGGCCCTCGCCGAGGGCGGGGTGGACAACGTGACGCTCGTGCTCGTGCGGCCGGTGGGCTGAGCCGCGTCCGGCTACAGCAGTCCCTTCAGACGGTAGAGCGCCTCGAGCGCCTCCCGCGGCGTCAACGCGTCGGGGTCGAGCGCCGCGAGGGCCTCGATCGCCGCCGGCTGCTCTGACGGCGTCGCGAACAGGGGCAGCTGCGGCGTCAGGGCGTCGGCGTGGCGTGCGGCGGCCTGCTCGAGCTCGCGCAGGCGTCCCCTTGCACGCTCGATCACCCGCGGCGGCACGCCGGCGAGGCGCGCCACCTGCAGTCCGTAGCTCTGGCTCGCCGGGCCCTCCCGAACGGCGTGCAGGAATACGACGCCGTCGCCGTGCTCGGCGGCGGTCAGATGCACGTTGGCGATGCCGGCGTACTCGTCGGGCAGGGTCGTCAGCTCGAAGTAGTGCGTCGCGAACAGCGTGAACGCGCGGAGGCGGGTCGCGAGCTCGACGGCGCTCGCCCAGGCGAGCGACAGCCCGTCGAAGGTGCTGGTGCCGCGGCCGATCTCGTCCATCAGCACCAGGCTGCGCTCGGTCGCGTTGTGCAGGATGTTCGCCGATGCGCGAGTAGACGCGGTCGACGGGCCCGAGCACCGCGCGCGCGGCCGGCACGAAGGCGCCGGCATAGGCCATCAGCACCACGAGCGCGGCCTGGCGCATGTAGGTCGACTTGCCGCCCATGTTCGGACCCGTGACGATCAGCATGCGGCGCGCCGCGTCGAGCCGGAGGTCGTTGGCCACGAAGGGCGCGTCGCTGACCTGCTCGACCACCGGGTGCCGGCCGCCCTCGATCAGCAGGCCCGGCTCGTCGGTCAGCGTCGGCCGGACCAGCCGCAACGCCTGCGCGCGCTCGGCGAAGGTCGCGAGGACGTCGAGCGCCGCGAGGCCCTCGGCGCACCGCTGCAGCGCCGGCACGGCGGGCTGCAGCGCGTCGAGCAGGTCGTCGTAGAGCGCCTTCTCGCGGGCCAGCGCCCGCTCGCGGGCGGACAGCACCCGGTCCTCGAAACGCTTGAGCTCGGGCGTGACGTAGCGCTCCGCGCCCTTGAGGGTCTGACGTCGCGCGTAGTCCTCGGGGACGCGCGCGTCGTGCGCGCGGCCGAGCTCGATGTAGTAGCCGTGCACGCGGTTGTAGCCGACCTTGAGTGTGGCGATCCCGGTGCGCTCGCGCTCGCGTGCCTCGAGGTCCACGAGGAACTGGTCGGCGTTCTGCGACAGCGCGCGCAGCTCGTCGAGCTCGGCGTCGTAGCCGGTCGCGAGCACGCCGCCGTCGCGGATCACCACCGGCGGGTTCTCGACCACCGCCCGGCGGAGCAGGCCGAGCGTGTCCGGGTGCTCGCCGCTCGCGGCCGCGAGCGACGCCGCCAGCGGCGACGCGAGCCCGCGCAGGAGCAACTGCAGCCCGGGCAGGCGGGCGAGCGCGTCGCGCAGCGCCGCGAGATCGCGGGGCCGCGCGGACTTGAGGGCGACGCGGGCGAGGATGCGCTCGACGTCGCCGATGCCGGCGAGCGCGTCGTGCAGCGCCGGGTGCGCGGCGCGATCGACGAGCTCGGCGACCGCGTCGTGCCGGGCGCCCACCGCGCCGCGGTCGCGGAGCGGCCGGTTGAGCCAGCGCCGCAGGAGCCGGCTGCCCATCGCCGTGGCGCTGCGGTCCAGCAGCCCCGCGAGCGTGTGCTCGGGGCGGCCCGAGGCGGAGCGGTCGATCTCCAGGTTGCGGCGCGTCGCCGCGTCGACGATCACCGCGTCGTCCCGGCTCTCCACCACGAGGCCGGTCACGTGCGGCAACGCCGTGCGCTGCGTGTCGGCGACGTACTGCAGCAGGCAGCCCGCGGCGCCGACCGCGAGCGGCAGCGACGCGCATCCGAAGCCGGCGAGGTCGCGCGTGCCGAACTGGCGGGCGAGCAGGCGCTGGCCGCTGTCGGCGTCGAAGTGCCAGACCGGCCGGCGGGTCAACCCGTCCGGGCGCGGCAGGCGCGGCGGCAGGGCGAGGTCCTCGGGCAGCAGCAGCTCGGCGGGGCGCAGGCGCTCGAGCTCGCCGGCGAGGGCCTCTACGCCTGCGAGCTCCTGCACCGCGAAGCGCCCGCTGCCGAGGTCGAGGACCGCGAGGCCGTAGCGGCCGCGCGCCTCGCCCAGCGCGGCGAGCAGGTTGTCGCGGCGTTCCTCGAGCAGCGCCTCGTCGGTGACGGTCCCCGGGGTGACGATGCGCACGACGCGGCGCTCGACCGGGCCCTTGCTCGTGGCCGGATCGCCGACCTGCTCGCAGATCGCGACCGACTGCCCTAACCGGACGAGCCGCGCGAGGTAGCCGTCGGCGGCGTGGTAGGGCACGCCCGCCATCGGGATCGGGGCGCCGGCCGACTGGCCGCGCTTCGTCAGCGTGATGTCGAGCAGCCGCGCGGCCTTCTCCGCGTCCTCGTAGAACAGCTCGTAAAAGTCCCCCATCCGGTAGAACAGGAGCAGCCCGGGGTGCTCCGCCTTGAGGCGGAGGTATTGCTGCATGACGGGGGTGTGCTGGGCGAGGGGCTGCTCGGTCATGGCGTGTGCGCCGAGGCCGCTCTGGCGCGGGCGCGCCACTCTAGCACGCGGTCGCATGCCGGACCCGTAGGCGCGGGCGGGCTGCCGCCGCCCGGCACGCCGGCGGCCGCGCGAGTTGCCGGGGGTTCCGGGGGCCTATCCGACCAGCTTCGCCAGCGACACGACGCCCAGGGCGCAGGTCAGCGCGCCGACCGCGAGCCGCAGGTGCGTCTCCCGCATCCGCCGCACGAGGCCGGTCGCGAGCGGCACCGAGAGCAGGGCGCCGAAGACCAGCGGGGGCACGAGGTCGACGTCGAGCCGACTGCCCACCGCGAGGTAGGTGGCGAGCCCGACCGCGCAGGTCAGCGACTCGGCGAAGGAGGTGATCGCCACCGCGCCGCGCGCCGGCAGGCCGGAGACCACCTGGCCCGCGGTCACCAGCGGGCCGTACCCGCCGCCGCTCAGGGCCTTGTTGAACGCCGCCACCAGGCCGATCGCGACGATCCCGCCGGGCCGATACCGCGCCTGCCGCCGCCAGGTCAACAGCGTGACGAGGCCCATGGCGAGGACGATGGCGGTGATGAACACGCCGAGCCAGAACTTCGAGACCGACAGCGCCACCCACACTGCCGCGACGGCGCCCAGGGCCGACAGCGCGCACAGCAGCCCCAGCGTTCGGCGCGCCCGCCGGTCGCCGAGGAGGTCGACGTTGCCGTCCCAGTGGTGCATCAGGCCCGCCGCGAGGCCCGTCAGCAGCTCGCTGAGCAGCACGGCGGGCACGATCTGCAGCGGCTCGAAGCCGGCGAGCAGCAGGAGCGGGGTGAGCGTGGTGCCGTAGCCCATCCCGAGGCTCGAGTCGACGAGCTCGCAGGCCATGGCCGCGAAGAAGACGGCGAGCACGGTGCCGAAGGCGAGGCTGGTGTGCGGCAGCCAGTCCGGGGTCTGCGTCTGCAGGTAGAAGCCGACCAGCGCGGCGAGGGTTGCGACGCCCCAGAGGCGCAGGCGGCGTCCTCCCCAGGGCGGCTGGCGGGCGAGGGACAGGGCTTCGGCGCGATCGGACACGGCGTGCCTCCGGCGGCGGGGTGCGGTTTCCGCAGATGCAGTCATCAAGTTCGGTGCCAGGCCGGGAGAAATCTCCAACCCTCTGATTGTCATTGAAGGAATCTCGGGGTCCACGCGGGGCACGGCGAGATCCGTGACATGTGACGGAAGCACCGGTACATTTCACGGGGATTCATTTATATATGAAGGGCTCCCATGGGCACTGCCGGCGAACTCGCGCTCGCGCTCTGGAGGGAGGCGGCCTGGCACAGCCGGATGGAGGACAGCGCGCCGCGCGTCGCCGCGCTGCTGCGGGGGCGCCTGCCGCTCGGGGCCCTGATGATCCGCGCCCTCGATCCCGTGCGGCCCACGGTCGTGACGGTCGCCCAGGAGCCGCCGGTCGGCGCCGAAGGGCGGTCGGACTGCCCGGCGGCGGGGTTCCGGGCGCTGGCCGACTGGTGCGCGGGCGGCGCCGTGCTGCACGAGGCGGCGCACCGCCTGCGCGAGCGGTTCGGGGCGCTGCTGCCGACCGGGGTCGAGGGCGACGTCCTGGCGGGCGGTCTGGTGGCGGGTGGGGAGGCGCTGGGCGCGGTGCTGCTGATCGCCGAGCCCGGGCAGACCTTCGCCGCCGCGCACGAGCGGCTGGTTGCCGACCACCTCGGGCCGCTCGCGGCGCTGCTGCGCTCGGAGCGGCACCTGCGCGAGCTCGAGAGCCTGCGCGAGGCGGCGGAGGCGGACCGCCGTTCGCTTCTCTCGCGCCTCGGCCGCCAGGACATCGCCGACACGGTCGTCGGCGCGCAGAGCGGCCTCAAGGCCGTCATGGACCGCGTCGAGCTGGTCGCCCGTGCCGACACCCCGGTCCTGATCCTGGGCGAGACGGGATCCGGCAAGGAGGTCGTCGCGCGGGCGATCCACAGCCGCTCGCGGCGCGCGGCCGGGCCCTTCCTGCGCGTCAACTGTGGTGCCATCCCGGCCGGCCTCGTCGACAGTGAGCTGTTCGGGCACGAGCGCGGCAGCTTCACCGGCGCCGTGGCCCAGCGGAAGGGCTGGTTCGAGCGCGCGGACGGCGGGACGCTGTTCCTGGACGAAGTGGGTGAGCTGCCGCCAGCCGTCCAGGTGCGCCTCCTGCGGGTCCTGCAGGACGGCAGCCTGCAGCGCGTCGGCGGCCAGCACGCCGTCACGGTGGACGTCCGGCTGGTCGCGGCGACGCACCGCGACCTCGCCGCCATGGTGCGCGCCGGCGAGTTCCGGGCGGATCTCTGGTATCGCATCGCGGTGTTCCCGGTGAGTCTGCCGGCGCTGCGCGAGCGGCCGGAGGACATCCCGGCCCTCGCCAGCCACTTCGCCCTGCAGGCGGCCAAGCGCCTCGGCCTCGCGCCGCAGCCGCCGCGCCCGGCGGACCTGGCGCTGCTCGGCCGCTACCCCTGGCCCGGCAACGTGCGCGAGCTCGCCTCGGTGATGGAACGGGCGGCGATCCTGGGCGACGGCCGGAGCCTCGAGGTGGCAAAGGCGCTGGGTAGTGCGCCGGAGCCGGCCGGGGAGCCGGCCGCGACCCCGCCGGCCGGTGCCGCGGCGCCGCCTGCCGCCTTCGAGACGCTCGACCGGGCGATGGCGCGCCACGTCGAGGCGGCCCTCGCCCAGACGCACGGGCGGGTGGAGGGGCCCTTCGGCGCCGCGCGCCTCCTCGGCATCAACCCGGACACGCTGCGCGCGCGTATGCGCCGGCTGGGCGTGGAGCCGCGGCGGTTCCGGGTCTGACCGCGGCTTGTCCCGCCCTGCGCGCGGCTCGATACTGGCCGCATGGACGACCGCGCGCTCGCCGATCTGGCACGCCGTCTGGGCGATCGCCTCCTGGTCCGTGGCTGGATGGCCGCGGCGGCGGAGTCCTGCACTGGCGGCTGGATCGCGAAGACGCTGACGGACGTTCCCGGTTCGAGCGGCTGGTTCGACCGCGGCTTCGTCACCTACACCAACGCGGCAAAGCAGGACCTGCTCGGCGTCGACGGCGCGACGCTCGCGGCGCACGGCGCGGTGAGCGAGGCGACGGTCCGTGAGATGGCCGCGGGCGCGCTCGATCGCAGCGGCGCGCAGGTCGCGGTCGCGGTGAGCGGCGTCGCGGGCCCGACCGGGGGCACGCCCGACAAGCCGGTCGGTACGGTGTGGCTCGCGTGGGCGCGGCGCGACGGCACGACGGACACGCGGCACCGCCGGTTCGACGGCGACCGCGAGGCGGTGCGGCGACAGGCGGTCGCCGAGGCCATCCAGGGACTGGAACGACTGCTTGACTGAGCGACCCTCCGCGTTGCGGCGACTCTTCTTCGCGCTCTGGCCGGACGAGGCCGTGCGCGACCGACTGCGCGCGGCGCAGGCCGCAATGCCGCCGCGCGGCGGCCGGCCGGTGCACGTCGAGGACGTCCACGTCACGCTCGTCTTCCTCGGCACGGTCGACCCCGAGCGGCAGGCCTGCGCCGAGCGCGTCGCCTCGGCGGTGCGCGGCGCGCCCTGCACGCTGCGCATCGACCAGCAGGGCTACTGGCCGCAGCCGCGGGTTGCCTGGTGCGCGCCGGGGGAGACCCCCGAAGCGCTGCGGCAACTGGTGCGCCGCCTCGCCCGGGCGCTGGCGGACTGCGGCTTCGCGCCCGAGCGCCGGCCGTACCGGCCGCACGTCACCCTGTTCCGCCACAGCCGCGCGGTACCGACCGGACCGCTCGACGAGCCGTTCGACTGGCCGGCGACCGAGTTCGTGCTGGCGGCGTCCGCGCCGGCGGGCGAAGGGCCACGCTACCGGGTGCTCGCGCGCTGGCCGCTCACGGACTCATGCGTTGAGCCACCGGCCGTGCCATAATGGAGAACATCAGGAGAACGGCTGGCCGCGGGGGCCGGCGATCCGATCGG
>JALORY010000034.1 GCA_025458675.1 Gammaproteobacteria bacterium
TTGAAGCTGGACATGGTCAGTCACCCTTGATGGCGGTGAGGAGGCTGCGCAGCTTTCCTTCGAGGAAGCGCAGGCTGGCCTGGTACTGCATCGCGTTGGAGCTGAACTCGACCTGCTCCCGCACGACGTCGACGGTGTTGCCGTCGAGCGACGCCTGGGTCGGATTGCGGTAGAGGAGCGCGCTGGTCGCGACGCCCTGCGACGTCCCCCCGACGTGACCGGGCCGCGTCGTCGCGAGCCCCACGTCGCCCGGCATCTCCTGGCGCAGCAGGGCCGCGAAGTCGACGTCACGCGCCTTGAATCCGGGGGTGTCGGCGTTCGCGAGGTTGCCCGCGAGGATCTCGGCGCGCTGCGTCCGCAGGCGCACGGCCTGCTCGTGAATGCCAAAGGCGTCGTCGAGCTTCATGCTGTCGGCTCCCCGTCGGACTACAGGTCCCGAGGGGGGCACAGCACGAGCCGTGCCAGGGGGTCGCGCGGCCTGTCGCCGCGGGCCGCGGGCCGCCGGCGGGCGGCCGAAGCGGCAATGCCCTGCCGGCGGCGGCAACGCCGCGCCCGTCTAGCGTCTCCGGTAAGCGGTGGCGCCGTGCGCGGTGCGTTCCTCGAGGTCGGCCGCGAAGCCGTCCGGGACCTCGCCCGGGCCGAGGAACAGGAAACCGCCCGGTTTGAGCGCCTGGATCAGACGCCCGAGGACCTCTCGCCGGCGCTCGGTGGCGAAGTAGCCGACCACGTGGCGACAGAAGATCACGTCGAACTGTCCGAGGACCTGGATGCCGCCGGTCAGGTTGAACTGGCGGAACAGGACGCGTTGCCGGATCTCGTTGCGTACGCTCAGACAGTCGCCCTGCGCCGTGAAGTACCGCTGCCTGCGCTCGTCGGACAGGCCGCGGCCCGCGAGGGCGCCGCAGTAGACGCCGCGCCGCGCCTCGTCGAGGGCCGCCTGGGCGATGTCGGTGGCGAGGATCTCGACCCCGCCTGGCAGCCGGGCGGGATCGCCCAGCAGATACTCCTGCGCCGCGATGCTCAGCGAGTAGGGTTCCTGGCCGGTCGAGCAGGCGGCCGACCAGATGCGGACCCGGCTCGCGGACACGGCGGGCAGCACGTCATCGACGAGCATCCGGTAGTGTGCCGGCTCCCTGAACCAGGCCGTGTCGCCCATCGTCATCGCGTCGATCACTGCCGTGCGCAGGCGTGGAGACGCGCGCGCCTCGAGCATGCGGGTCAGCTCGCGCAGGTCGCTGATGCGCTGCTCGCGCATCAGGCTGGCGAGCCGGCTGGCGACGAGGTGCTCGTTGCCCGGACCGAGGACGATTCCCGCCGCCCCCTCGAGAAACCGCTGCAGCGCGAGATACCCCGCGACGTCCTGGCTGCTCACCCCCCCTCCCGACCTTCCGTCACCGCCCTGCGGCCGGCGGCCTGTGCCGCTGACCTGCCCCGCCCGAGTGTAGCGGCGATCACCGGTACCCCTTGACGGGCACTTGCCGGGCACGGGACTTGCCCAGCAGGAGTCGACCGGCGCGCACGCGTCAGAAAACCGACACCACCACGATGAACAAGACCCTTCACTGGTTCGCTGCGGCCCTCCTCGGGTGCTCGGGCGCCCTCGCCGCCGCAAGCCCGGCAGATCCGGACGCGATCCAGGACCCGGAGGCCGTCCGTCAGACGGCGCGCCAGTTCGCGCTCGGGCTGGTGGCGGGCGAAGGGGTCGAGGCGCGGGTCGAGGCCGCGCCGCTCGACCGCCGCCTGCGGCTGCCGGCGTGCGACAAGGCGCTGTCGGCGTTCGCGAGCCCCGGCGGCAAGAGCTCCGGCCGCCCCAGCATCGGGGTGCGCTGCGATGGCTCGAGCCCCTGGAGCATCTACGTCCCGGTGACGGTCGAACGCCTGGGCCAGGTCGTCGTCACGACGCGCCCGGTCGCGCGCGGCCAGACGCTCACTCCGGACGACCTGCGCCTCGCGGAACGCGATCTCGGCGATCTGCGGGCGGGCTACCTGACCGGCCTGGACCAGGCCCTGGGCCAACGCGCCATGCGCGACCTCCCCGCCGACGCGGAGCTCACCCCGGCCCACGTCAGCGCGCCGATCGCGATCAAGCGGGGCGCAGATGTCACCATCGTCGCCAGCGACGAGCTGCTCGACGTGCGCATGCGCGGCGTCGCCCTGGCGGCGGGATCGGTCGGCCAGCGCATCCGCGTGCGCAACGCGAGCTCCAAACGCGAGATCGACGCCGTCGTGGTGTCGGACAGCGTGGTGCAGGCCGCGCCGTGACCGCCCAGTCGCAGGAAATCCCTTGTCCTGCCGTCAATTAGCCACGGGCAGGGGCGGAACGGCCTTCCCGACCCGGAAGCTCGTTCGCAAATCCCGCCTGCGCTCAACCACTTGCTAAAGTTCCGCCGCGCCGGACCGATACCCATGACGGAAATCGGACACAGGCAGGCACCCATGGCCATCGAGATCACCCGATTCACCGGTCGTCCGCTGCAGGACGCCGCGGACGCCGCCGCACCCGCCGGGACGAAGACCGCCGCGGACGCCCCTGTCCGTGGCGCCGCCGGTACCGGAAGCGACAAGGTGAGCTTCACCAGCACCGCAGCACTCCTCAAGGAGATCGAGAAGGACATCGCCGCCCTGCCGGTGGTCGACAGCGCGCGGGTGGAAAGCGTCCAGCGGCAGATCGCCGCCGGCACGTACCAGATCGATCCGGTCGGCGCAGCCGACAAGCTCATGAAGATGGAGCGGGCCCTGGCGGGCAAGGACTGAGCATGGCGCACGGCACAGCTGCACTGGACTGCGCGATCACGCCCTGGGAAGACCTCGTCGCCACCGGCGAAGAGCTCCTCGGCGTTCTCGACGACGAGCGCGACGCCCTCCTCGGCCGCGACCCTGCCCTGCTCGAGCGGACCGTGGCGCGCAAGCTCGCGCTGCTCGGGTTCGTCGAGGAGATCCTCAAGGCGCACGCCGCGGCACCCCGCGGCCCGGACGTCGACGCCCCGCTGCGCGCCCGCGCCAACGCCGTGCTGGAGGAAGCGGTGCGCCGCAACGAGTTGAACGCCCGCATCGCCGCGCAGCGGGAGGTCGGGATCCGCAAGGCACTCGACGTCCTCACCGGACGCCACGCGGCGCCGTCGCTGTACGGGCCGGCCGGCCGCAGCGCCACCGCCCGCGGCGGCCAGGCCATCGGAGTCGCCTGACCGCCCCGGCGCGCAACCGTCCGCCCATGGAACCGCAGACAAGGGCCGCCCACGCTCTGCCGCTCGAGGCCGACCGCCCCAGCAACTACGCGGTCGTCGACCCGTCCCTCATCGTCCACCTGCTCGCCCTGCTGGAGCAGCGCCGCGCCCTGCTGAGCGCGCACCTGCTCGGCGAGACGGCCGCCTACGGCACGACCCTGCTCGGCGTGTACCCCGACCACGACCTGGTCGTTCTCGACGAGCTAAACCCGCGCACCGGCCACGACGGCCTCCTCGCGCGGGGAGAGCTCGCCCTGATGGGCCAGCTCGAGGGCATCCGGATCCGCTTCACCACCGTCATCCAGGAGGTCGGCAGCAAGGAGGGCGTCGCCTTCTACAAGTGCGCCTTCCCCCGACAGCTCCAGTATTTCCAACGCCGCGAGCGCCACCGCATCCCCCTCCTCGGGCCCTCCGTGCCATTCACCGCCGCGAGCCCGGCCGAACCGACGAGGCCGCCCCTCGCCGGCACGATCCACGACATCTACACCAACGGCATCGGCCTGCTCGTCAGCGGCGCGCCCCCGCTCAACCGGGGTGACGTGCTGACGCGATGCACCTTCCGGCTCGCCGCCGACGGGGAGTTCCGCGTCGACCTCGAGGTACGCCACGCGACCTACATCGCCGACCGGCACGTCACCCGCGTCGGCACGCGCATCGTCGAACCCGACCGCCCCACCCAGCGACGACTGCGGACTGCGATCGCCCGCCTCGAGCGCGAGTTCGCGAGGGCCAGCCGCGAGGACTGAACGGAACCGGCGCGCTCAGGCTAGAATCGCGGCGCGCCGCCCCCGTAGCTCAGCTGGACAGAGCATCCGCCTCCTAAGCGGAGGGTCGCGGGTTCGAATCCCGCCGTGGGGCGCCAATTTCCCCCGAGCTATTCATTTGCTTCCGCTCCGAGCGGTACGAACCTCAAATTGGTGCTTGACATGAAATTAGAATTCGCTAATATACGCACACACTAAATAACTTGAGACGAGGTGAGATCTCATGCTTGCTGCACTTTCCGTAGTTGCGGTTCTGATCGGCGGCGGGATGTTCGTCGCCAACAACCTCGACGCCGTGCACACGTCGTCGGCCCAGGACCAGCCGAAGGTCGAGTACGTGGCCCAGTCCAACACGCCCGACCAGCCCAAGCTGTAACTGACAATCGACGTAAATTAAGCCCTGCAACCTTCAGAGGTTGCAGGGTTTTCTATTTCCGGAACTCTTCCAGCAACTCGCGCAGGGCCCGGCCCTTGAGCTGCGCCTCGTCGTACTCGGCGGACGGGTCGGAGTCCGCGACGATGCCGCCGCCCGCCCCGAAGTGCGCCTCTCCCCCACCGACGGTCAGCGTGCGGATGGTCACGCTGGTGTCCATGGCACCGTCGAAGCCGAGGTAGCCGATCGCGCCACAGTAGAGGCCCCGGCGCTGCGGCTCGAGCTCCTCGATGATCTGCATCGCCCGCAGCTTGGGCGCCCCGGTGATGGATCCGCCCGGGAAGGCACCACGCAGCAGGTCGAGCGCGTCGCAGTCGGGGCGCAGGGTTCCGGTGACGGTGCTGACCAGGTGGTGCACGGCGGGATGGCGCTCGAGCTCGAACAGGCGCGGGACCGCGATGGAGCCCGGCCGGCAGACCTTGCCGAGGTCGTTGCGCAGCAGGTCGACGATCATGAGGTTCTCCGCCCGGTCCTTCGCGCTCGCGAGCAGTTCGTCGCCCGCCAGTGCGTCGGTCATCGGGTCGCCGTGGCGCGGCCGCGTGCCCTTGATCGGCCGCGTCTCGACCCGCCCACCCCGGACGGCGAGGAAGCGCTCGGGCGAGACGCTGAGCACCTGGCAGAACGGCAGGCGCAGGTACGCGCCGTGCGGTGCGGGGTTGCGCTCGCGCAGGACGAGGTAGGCCGGCCAGGCGTCGCCCTGAGCGGCGGCGCTGAACCGGAGCGCCAGGTTCACTTGGTAGCAGTCGCCGTCGCGGATGTAGCGCAGCACGCGCTCCACGGCGCGGCGGTAGGCGTCGGCGCCGAGGCTGGCGCGCAGTGGCGAGCCGATCTGCAGCGGGGGCTGCGGGGCGACCGGACGGGGCGCCGTCGCCGCATGCCCCACCGGCCCGACGCGCCAGGCCCGGCGTGTGGCGTGGTCGACGAGGACTGCGGCCTCGTAGATCCCGACGGCCATCTCCGGAAGTCCGGCGACGTCGGCGGTAATCGCGGGCAACCGCTCGATCCGACGGGCGAGGTCATAGGCGAAATAGCCCACGGCGCCGCCCACGAAGGGCACGGGGGCGTCGATTCTCTCCGGCCGGTACTTCGCGAGCGCGCCTCTGACGAGCGAGAAGGGCTCCTCGGTGGAGCGCTGTATCGGACCGCCGCGGTGCTCGATCTCGGTCACCCCGCCCCGGGTCACGAGCGTCGCCACCGGGTCGGCGACGAGGATATCCCAGCGGCCGCTTTGGCCGTGCGGCCGGCCGCTGTCGAGGAACATCGCCCAAGGCCGGCGCAGCCGATCGCCGAACGCCTGGGCGGTGTCGCCGGGATAGGGCAGTTCCTGCAGGTCGATGGTGTTCACCGGGGCCGCCGCGCGCAGCCCCCCGCGCCTAGCTCTCTGCCTCGACGTCGGTAAGGACCCACGCGCCATCGGGAACCCTGACGAAGGTCCAGGTCTCCTCGCAGTCCACGGGCTCGTCGGCCGACCCGTCGATGACGTACCCGGCCTCGTCCGGCGTCTTGGCCACGTCGATCAGGTAGTCCAACGCCCGCCACCGCATCCGGGCGCTCGCGAACTGCAGGCCGTCCTCTGCCCAGTCCCGGAGTCGCTCGACGCGCACTTCCGACACCTGCTCGACCCGGCTCTCGATGCCGTTGCGCGAGTTCTGGGCGAGCGCGTCGTTGTAGTGGTCGGCCATCTCCGGGGTCACGTGCGCGCGGATCAGTGCGATGTTGCCTTCGCTCCACGCGGATTGCACCGCGCGCAGGATCTCCGCGAAGTCCTCGTCGTCCGCGATGTCCTTGAGGTTGTCCGGATGGGTGAGGCCGTCGAAGCCGGGCGCCGCGTCACCCCCCGCGCCGTCCCAGTCGGACACGCTCGGTACCGAGCGCTCGCGCAGCGCAGCGCTGGCCGGCGCGGTTTCCTGAGCGCGCCGGCGCCACGCCGCGACGCCGAGGTAGACGAGTCCGCCGAAGAGGGCGAGCCGGGTGAACTGCCCGGCCGTCTCCGCCGTCTGCGACGTCTGGGGAACGGGCTCGAGCACGTTGGCGTCGCGCGGCGCACCGGGCGCGTCCTCCGCCGGACCGCCGCCGAGGAACGAGTGGGCCAGCGACGTCCCGAGCAGACCGGCCGCAAATCCGCCCATCACGGGGTGGCGCTCGAGAAACGACGGTGCGCCAACGCCCGGCGCCGCCGGTCGCGCCGCCGTGGGACCGGCGTCCTTGAGCGGGGTCGTCTGGACCGGCGGAAGGGGCGCGGCGGGCGTCACAGGAGCCGCGGGCGACGCCAGCGCCGGGCTGTCGGACTTCGCCGTCGGCGGCTTGGGCGCCGCGACCGTCGGCTTCGGCGGGGGCGGGGCGGCAGCCGGCTTGGAGCCGCCGGACGGCGCGCTCTGCCTCGCCGGCGCCGGCTTGGTCGCCGTCGCGGCCGTGCTCGGCTTCGCCGCCGTCGTCGCAGCCGGCTTCGTCGCACTGCCGGTCGCGGGCTTCGCCGTGGCCGGCTTGGTGGTCGCCGGCTTCGTCGGGGCCGGCTTGGTCGCTGCCGGCTTGGGCGTCGCCGGTTTACTGCTGGCCGGTTTGGTCGACGTCCCCGCCGATGCCGGCGGACTGGCAGTCGCCGCGCCCGTCGACGTCGTCTGGGCCGTGGCGGGCACCACAAGCGACACCCCCAGCAGCGCCAGGGCCAACGACCACAGGGAGGCTCTCGTGCGCGCCATCTCTCTACCTCCGGCCCGGAAAGCCGGCTAGGTTAGGGACGCAGCCGGCGGGCGTCCAGAAGGAATTACCCCCGGCCGGACGGCGGCGGTCCGAGGACGCCGTGACGCCGGAACAGCGCGAGCAGGCGCGCGACGTTGGCGTCGACGCCGGCGGGGTCCATTCTGCCGCCGCTCGCGAGGCGGGGGGCCCCGGTCGCCAGCAGCTCGCGCATCGTCGCGGCCAGCTCCGCGTCGGTCGCCGTGCCGGTCAGCCGGCTCGCGAGCGCGGTCGCGAACGGGTCGAGCTCGAGGCCCTGGTGCCTCGGGGTGGGAATGTGGCCGCGCGCCGCCTGCCACGCCGGAAGGGGACCGAGGGCCGGGAGCCCCTGCGCCGACGGGGCGACGCGCCGCGCCCGCGGCTCGGCCCGCACCGCGCCCCCGGCAAACAGCGAGAACAGCTCGGCGGCCAGGGCCTGACGGTCGTCGGCCTCCGGCGCGGCGAGCCCGGCGTCGCGCGCCCGCCCCGCGGCGAGCCCCGCGAGGTCCGCGAACGCAAGCGAGTCCGGGAACCGCTCCCCGAGGATCACGGCCGCGGCCTTCGCCAGCGGGTGGCAGATCTCGGCCGCTCCGCCGCCGGGCGTGCCGAACGCGGCCGGCTCCGCGTCCGCCAGCGAGAGCGGCTCGGGAGCCCGGAGGTCACCGTAGTACGCGATGTCCGCCAGGTCGGCGAGCGCGATCTCCCGCCGGACGTCCGCCCCGGCGTGGCAGAGCAGCGCCTTGCGGAAGCTGCGCACGCGCACGAAGTCCATCCGTTGCTCGAGGACGAGCTGGTCGTCTATCGCGCCGAGGGCACGCTCCGCCGCAGATCCGAGGGTCGACGGAAAGGCGGTCGCCAGCTCCGCGTCGGCCACGTACTGCAGGCCCTCCGCCTCGGCCAAGGCCACGAAATCGGTGAAGAACAGCGGCTCGTTCGTGTCCGCGAGGTACTCGTGATAGAGGTAGCTCGGGTGCGCCGCGAGCAGGTAACGGACCTCGGCATTCACGTGCTGGCTCGCGGGAACGCCCGGCACGGGCCCCGCCGCCGCCAGCGTCTCGAGCAGGCCCCGGGCCCGCTCGAGGCGCGCCGCGGGGGTCGGCTCGCCGCGGCACTCCAGCAGGAGCATGTCCCGCAGGGCACCGCGCAGTCGCCACCCCGGCAGCGTGTTGAAGCTCACCAGGGCCAAGCCGCCCGGGGCGAGCAGCTCGCGGCACAGGGCGAGAATCCGCCGCCGGACGGCGTCGGGCACCCAGGAGAAGACGCCGTGGGCGACGATGTAGTCGAAACGGCCGAGCGCCGGCCCCACGTCGAGGATGTCGGCGGCGTCGATCCGCGCGTTCCGCAGACCGAGGCTGGCGATGGCGCGCTGCCCCTCCCCCGCCTGACGCATCGAGCGTTCGATGCCGACGCACTCGGTGTCCGGCAGGTAGTAGGCGAGCGGAAGCAGGTTGCCGCCCGCCGCGCAGCCGAGCTCCAGGACGCGGCTGCGATAGGGGTCCGGGGTCGCGATGCCGAGCAGCCGACCGATCACCGCGAGGTGGGTCGGGTGCGTGTCCGGGTGCGGCAGGCTGCGGTAAGGAATCTCGTCGTAGCTATCCGCCATCTGGGGTCATGCCTATCGGGATTCGAAAATTAGTTGTTGCCCCCTATTAAACTCTCGTGTATAAGTAACCACTAAAGTACTAAATCACTAAAGCACGAAGGCGTGCGTTCGTAGGGAGTACCAACAATGTGTGACCTTGCCTGTATTGCCGGATTTCTTGCGGTGGGAGCCATCATGGTGGCGTTTCTGCTGAACTGCGAGGGCCTGTTCTGCTTCGACTCCGACCAGCTGTCGCGTCACCGCGCCCGCCGGCCCTATCGGCCGGAAGACTGATCGCGGCCTGGCCGCATCACTGCGCGGCCGGCGGGCCCTGGACTGCCAGGAAGCCCGACCGGCCCTCCACTTCCCCCCAGACCACTTCGTGTCGGGGGAGCCCACCGATGTCCAGAGCGCGGTAGCCGTCCTCGAGGGTCGACACGGTGTGCCCGGCCGCGCGCCACCCGGCGAGCAGCTGGTCCATCACCGGAAGGAGCTGCATGCCCTCCAGCTCGGCATGGAGCGTGTACACGTGGCCCCCGGGCCGCGCGTCGCGCGTCGCCGCGAGCACGCGCGCCGCGACGTTCTCCGCGGTGATCCCCTCTCGCCCGATCAGCTCGTCCAGCGTGGGCAGCGTCGTGGGCAGCTGCGGACACCGTGACGCCACCCCATCCATCACCGGCAGGAAGGCGTGGGTGCCGCGCGTGTCGCTGGCGTAGGCGAACCCCAACTCCTCCTCGAGGCGCAGGGCGTGGGGATTGATCTGCCAGCCCGCGGCCCCGTGCACGGTCGCCGCCCGGCCGAACACCCGGGCGAAGGCCGCCGCGGCGCGCTCGAGCTCCCGACGGGTCCACTCCGCCCCGCGCCGCGCCACGTAGTCCTGCCACTTGATGTGGTCGTGGCAGTGAATGCCGACCTCGTGCCCCGCCGCCGCCGTCGCACGCATCACGTCCGCGCCGCGCCGGCCGATGTCCGGGCCCGGCAGCAGGGTGCCGTACAGGAGCGTCCGCAGGCCGTAGTGGCTCGCGACCGAGGTCCGGCGCACCTTGGCGAGAAAGCCGGGTCGGAACACCCGCTTTATCGCCCGTCCCGTGTGGTCGGGCCCGAGGCTGAACAGGAAGGTGGCACGCACGCCGTGCCGGTCGAGCAGGCGCAGCAGCGCCGGCACGCCGTCCAGCGTGCCGCGCAGGGTGTCGACGTCGACCTTGAGCGCGATGCGCATCAGCCGTCGATCAGCGCGCGCGCGGCCGCGACCTCGTGGCGGTAGGCCTCGAAGATGCCGGCGAGCGCCTTGCGCACGGGCACCTGCGGCGCCCAGCCGAGCTCCTCCTTCGTGTTCCCGATCCAGGGCACGCGCGTCTGGATGTCCTGGTAACCCTGGCCGTAGTAGCTGCCGGACGAGATCTCGGTGAGCGCCACGCGCTCGGCGCCGGGCCGGTACTCGGGGAACTCGCGCGCGATCTCGAGCATCAGCTCCGCCAGCTCGCGTACGGAGAGGTCGTTCGCCGGATTGCCGATGTTGTAGATCTTGCCGGTGGCCCGGCCTTCCGGGTTCTCGATGATGCGCATCAGTGCGCTCACGCCGTCGGAGACGTCGGTGAAGCTCCGGCGCTGGCGACCGCCGTCCACCAGCTTGATCGCCTCGCCGCGCGCGATGTGGCCGAGAAACTGCGTGACCACGCGCGAGCTGCCTTCCTTCGCCGTGTGCAGGCTGTCGAGGCCCTCGCCGATCCAGTTGAACGGGCGGAACAGCGTGAAGTCGAGGCCGTGCTGCTGGCCGTAGGCGGCGATCACCCGGTCGAGCAGCTGCTTGGAGCAGGAGTAGATCCAGCGCGGCTTCGCGATCGGCCCGAGGATCAGCTGCGACTCGTACGGGTGGAACTCCGCGTCGGCGCACATCCCGTACACCTCGGACGTCGACGGGAACAGCACGCGCTTGCGGTAGCGCACGCAGTCGCGAATGATCGGCAGGTTCGCCTCGAAGTCCAGCTCGAACACCGCGAGCGGGTCCTTCACGTACGTGGCCGGCGTCGCGATCGCGACCAGCGGCAGCACCACGTCGCACTTCTTGACGTGGTACTGGACCCACTCCCGGTTGATGGTGATGTCGCCCTCGAAGAAGTGGAACCGGTCGTGCGCGAGCAGCGACCGGACGCGGTCGCTGTGCATGTCCATGCCGTAGACCTGCCAGTCCGTGGTGTCGATGATGCGCTGCGAGAGGTGATGGCCGATGAAGCCGTTCACGCCCAGGATGAGGATCTTCATGTCGTGTCTCTTCCGCTTGGTGTCAGCTCGAGCGGCAGTGAGTCCGCGCCGAACCGCGCGACGAAGCCCTGCCTGTCCGTGTCGCGGCCGTCGACCGCGATGCGTGTGATCAGCAGGCGCTCGCCGTCGGTGCAGTCCGCGTGGCAGCGCCCGTCGTCCCAGTAGAGCCGTGGCGCGGCCCCGCGCGCCCGATCGCCCTTGTACCAGCTCCCCAGCAGCTCGATCCGCGCGCAGTCCGCGATCGTATACGCGCCCGGGTACGGCGGCGCCACCGCCCGTATCAGGTTGTGCACCCCCCAGGCGCCCTGCGACCAGTCGACGCGCCCGTCCTCCGGGCGACGGCCCCCGAAGTAGCTGCCTGCCGCCAGATCGAGCGGCGTCTCCGCGTGCGTCCCCGCCAGCATCGCGGGCACGGCACGCAGCAGGACGACCTCGGCCGCGCAGGTCACCTTCTGGAACACGTCGTGCGCCGTGTCGTTCGGCAGAATGGCGACGGCCTGCTGGTCCACGAGCGCGCCGGCATCGGGCTTGAGCTCCATGCGGTGGAGACTCACGCCCGTCTCCCGCTCGCCGTGCAGCACCGCCCAGTTGACGGGCACGCGGCCGCGGTACCGGGGCAGCAGCGAGCCGTGCAGGTTGTAGGCACCGCGGCGCGGGATCGCGAGGAGCTCGCCCTTCAGCATGCGGCGGTAGTAGAAGCTGAAGATCCAGTCGGGGGCGCACGCACGCACCCGCGCGACGACCTCCGGCGCGTTCGGATCGGCCGGCGTCAGGAACGGGATGCCCTGCGCCTCGCACAGCGCCCGGACGCTGCCGAACCAGATCTGCTCGCCGGCGTCGTCCTCGTGGGTGAGGACCAGCGCGACGTCGATCCCCAGGGACAGCAACGCGGCCAGCCCGCGCACGCCGACGTTGTGATAAGCGCAGACGACCGCTCGCTGCCGGCGGCTCACCCGCCCTCCCCCGGCGGCGCCGGCTCCGCACCGAGCACGCTGCGCACGAGGAAGCGCGGCCGGCCCCGCGCCTGCACGTAGATGCGGCCCACGTACTCGCCGAGCAGCCCGATGCCGAAGAGCAGCACGCCGACCAGGAAGAAGAGGATGCCGAACAGCGTGAACACCCCTTCCACCTCCGGGCCGATGATCAGGCGGCGGAGCGCGAGGTACGACACGAACAGGAAGGAAGCGACCGAGATGCCGACGCCCACCATCGAGAAGACCTGCAGCGGGACGATCGAGAACCCCGTCATCAGATCGAAGTTGAGGTGGATGAGCTTGTAGAGCGGGTACTTCGACTCGCCGGCCGCGCGCTCCTCGTGCGCCACCACCACCTCGGTGGGCTTGCCCGAGTAGAGGTATGCGAGGGCCGGGATGAAGGTGTTCACCTCGCGGGAGTCGAGGATCGCCTGCACGATCTCGCGGTCGTAGGCCCGCAGCATGCAGCCCTGGTCGGTCATGTGAATGCTGGTGATCCGTTCGCGCAGCCGGTTCATCGCCTTCGAGGCGACGTCGCGCCACTTGGCGTCCTGGCGCTGCCGGCGGATCGTGCCGACGTAGTCGTGCCCCTCGTCCATCGCGGCGAGCAGCTTGCCGATCTCCTCGGGCGGGTTCTGCAGGTCGGCGTCGAGCGTCACCACCGCACGGCCGCGCGCGTACTCGAAGCCCGCCATGATCGCCGCGTGCTGGCCGGCATTGGCGCGCAGGTACACCACGCGGGTCACGTCGGGCCGCGCCTGGTACTGCCGGCGCAGCTCCGCAGCGGAGCGGTCGCGCGACCCGTCGTCGACGAAGATCACCTCGTACGACCGACCGAGGGCATCCATCGCCGGGTAGAGGCGGGCGAACAACGCCGGCAGCACGGCCTCCTCGTTGTACACGGGAATCACCACCGAAACGCCGAGCCCGCCGCCCTCGCTCATCGCACGCCCTCCCCGAGCAGTTCGGCCAGCGCGCCGCAGACCGTGTCGACGTCCGACTCCGTCATCGCCGGGAACAGCGGCAGGGTGAGCGTCTGCTCGCCGATGCGCTCTGCGACGGGGAAGTCCCCGGGCCCGTAGCCGTAGTGGCGGTACAGACTGAAGAGATGGATCGCCGGGTAGTGGATCCCGGTGCCCACGCCGCGGTCGGCCAGCGCCTGCTGGAACGCGGTCCGCGTGGTGCCGAGCGCGCGGTAGTCGACGCAGACGCAGAGCATGTGCCAGCTGTGCCCTGCGCCGTCCGCCGGCAGCACGAGCAGCGGGTGGCGCGGCAGGCGCTCGAGGTAGCGGCGCGCGAGCGCGCGGCGCCGGCGATTAAGATCGTCGAGCCGCGCGAGCTGCGCCAAGCCGAGCGCCGCCCCGACGTCCGGCATGTTCCACTTGCCGCCCCACTCCGGCACGTCCACGTTGCCCGCCGCGTCGCGCTCGATGCCGTGGAAGCGCAGCCGGTCGATCCGGCGGACGTAGCGCGGGTCGCGGCTCGCAATGCAGCCGCCCTCGATAGTCGTCATGTTCTTGTTCGGGTGGAAGCTGAAACAGACCGGGTTGCCGGTCGAGCCGACGCGGTGCCCGCCGTGGCTGGTCCCGATGGCCTGGGCGGCGTCCTCCACGACGGTCAGGCGGTGCCGCGCCGCGAGGTCGTAGAGCGGCGCCATCTCCGCCGCGAGCCCCGCGAAATGCACGGGCATCACCACCCGCGTGCGCGGGCCGAGCACCCGTTCCACGGCCTGCACGTCGAGGTTGCGGGTGTGCAGGTCGACGTCGACGAACACGGGACGGGCGCCGGTCCGCACCACGACGTTGGCGGTCGCCGCAAAGCTCATGGCGGGCACGATCACCTCGTCGCCCGGGCCGACGTCGCAGGCCAGCAGCGCCGCCTCGAGCGCGCTCGTCGCGGAGTTGAGCACGCGCACGGCCACGCCGCCGCCGATGTAGGCCTCGAGGGCAGCCTCGAAGGCCTTCACCTTCGGTCCGCTGGCGAGCCACCCGGACTCGAGCACCTCGCGGACGGCGGACAACTCCTCGTCGCCGATCGTGGGACGGGTGAACGGCAGCATGCTCAGCTCCTCGCGAGGACGAATACGCCCACGATGATGATCCCGATGCCGGCGAGGCGCATCGCCGTCAGCGCCTCGCCGAACAACGCCCAGGCCGCGAGCGCGTTGACCACGTAGCCGATCGACAGCATCGGGTAGGCGATGCTGACGTCGACCCGCGACAGCGCGAGGATCCAGACGACCACGCTGACACCGTAGCAGACGAGGCCGAGCCAGAGCGCCGGCTCGCCGGCGAGGCGCAGCGCCACCGGCAGAGCCCCGGCGGTGAGCTCGATCGCGCCGTAGTCGCGCACGCTCGCCTTGAGGGCCAGCTGGGCGACCGCGTTGAGCAGCACGCCCGTCAGGATCAGTCCGAAGCTCGTGAGGTTCATCGTCTCGCCACCGCGGTCTTGCGCGGGTCCTGGTAGATCACGCGTCCGGGCATGCCGGCCAGTTCGGGGTCGTCCATGCGCTCGGTGCGCACGAGCGCGACCGCCTGGCCGGGCTCCGCCTCCCAGCGCTCGCGGAACGCCTCGATCGACCGGATGCTGTCGCGCGGCTCGCGATCGAGGTCAAAGTCCAGCTCGACCTTGTACACCACGAGCCGAAGCGGGCGCTTCAGATAGAAGCCCACCGATGGGTCGTAGGCGCCCACGCTGTACAGCGGCGTGTCCGGGCCGAGCACCGGCGCCACCGCGCTCGCGAGCGCCGCGCCGGATCGCGACCGGTCGAGCGCGTGATAGCCCCAGCCGACCAGCTGGAAGGCGAGCAAGGCGGCGAGGCCGAGCGACGACACCGCCCACCAGCCGGTGCGCAGTCGCCAGGCCACCGCCCCGCCCGCCAGCAGCGCGAGCCCTGCGGCCAGGATCCATGGGCGGTAGCCGACGACCATCTCGGGGGGAAACGAGTCGGTCGCGAACCGCTCGGCGACGAAGGCGCCCGCCACCAGCGTGAGGCCGAGGAGCAATGCGCTCGCCGCATCGCCGCGCACCCCCTGCCCCGCGGCGAGGCGCCGGCCGGCGAGCAGGGCGAGCGCGGGGAACATGGGCAGCAGGTACGAGGGCAGCTTCGAGCTGCCCAGCGAGAAGAACACGAAGATGAAGACCGCGTAGGTCCAGAGCAGGCGGGCCGCATCGAAGCCGCCGCCCTGCGACGGCCGCCAGCTGAAGCCCGGCCGGGCGAGCGCCCGCGCCAGGGTGGCGAGCCACGGCAGCGCGCCGGCGGCGAGGACCGGGACGAAGTACCACAGCGGCTGGGCGCGGCGGTGGACGTCCGTCGTGTAGCGCTCGAAGTGCTCGTGCAGGAAGAAGATCCGCGGGAATTCGGGGTTCGCCAGCGTGACGGCGACGAACCACGGCCCGCACACCGCGAGGAAGACCAGCAGGCCGCCGCCGAAGTGCAGGTGCCGCAGCAGCTGCCAGTCGCGCTGCCACACCATGTAGAGAAACACGGCCGCTGCCGGCAGCACGAGCCCCATCAGCCCCTTGCTGAGCACCGCGAGCGCGAGCGCGGCCCAGCCGAGCAGCATCCAGCGCCGCACGTGCGCGGCGTCGTCTCGCCGCGACTGCGCGATGAGCAGGGCGCCGAGGCCGAAGGCCATGAACACCGCGACGCTCATGTTCGGCGTGAGGATGTGCGCGAGGCCGGCGTAGGTGAGCGAGCTCGCAAGGACCGCGAAGGCGAACGCTCCGGCCGCCGCGCCGAACAGCGCCCGCCCCACGAAACCGACCCAGAGCGCGCCGAGCAGGCCGAAGACGGCGACCGACAGCCGGGCCACGCCGCTGCTCTCGCCGAACAGCCGGAACGACGCGGCCGTCGCCCAGAACTGCAGCGGTGGCTTGGCGAAGTACTCGTAATCGTTGAGCCGCATCGTGACCCAGTCGCCGCTCGCGACGATCGTGCGCGCCACCTCGGCATAGCGCCCCTCGTCGGGATCCGCGAGGTCGCGGTAGCCGAGCAGCGCGAACCAGAGCACCGCGGTCAGTCCGAGCATCCCGGCCAGGGTCGCCGCGCGGGGCAGAGGGGTGTGGTGGGGCACGTCGGGCTCCAGTGGCAAGCGTTCGCAGTCGATGCGGGGCGATCAGTCCGGCGTCGGACAGCGCGTCGCGTAGACCGCCATGATGGCGCGCAGCTCGGCCACGACGACGCTCACGTCCGCGGCGCCCAGCCCCGTGGTTTCCGGCAAGGTCCCGCCGCGCTCGAGGGTGTCGATGATCTCCCACACGGCCCGGCAGCCGCGGTGGCAGAGCGCCTCGACGGCGTGCTCGACACGGGGGTTGTGCGTCACCGATCCGCTCCGGGGAGACCGGCCGCAGTATAGCGAGCGGACCGGGGTGCGGCGCCCCGGCGCGGCAGCCGCTGGTTTCCCTTTCGTTCTCTCCGTGCTAGGCTGTATCCGAGAACAGACGAAGAACGAGGCCGGCGATGTCCCAGCGTTACAGGTACGTGATGAGAGACCAGGTGCGCGACCAGGTCGCCAACCTGATGCGAACCGACGCCCGTGGACGCCGGCGCCGGCTGTGGTCCGCGCTGCCCGGGGTGGTCGCGTCGGTCGTCCGCTGGACGCGCCGCGCCGCCTGAGCCGCGCGTCGCCCCCCCAAAAAAGCAGAAGCCGCCGCGCCGACCGGCGCGACGGCCCTGTGTCTTGCGCTGCGCCGCAGGGCGGCTCAGTCGTCGTCCGAGTCCGACGCCGCCACCATCGGCTCGCCGGCCCGCTCGTTGACCCGCTCGCGCAGCTCCTTGCCGGGCTTGAAGTGCGGGACGTGCTTTCCGGCCAGCGCCACCGACTCCCCGGTCTTCGGGTTGCGGCCGAGGCGCGGTGGCCGGTAGTGGAGCGAAAAGCTGCCGAAGCCGCGAATCTCTATCCGGTCGCCCGATGCCAGCGCCTGGCTCATCTGCTCGATCATGCACTTGATGGCGAGCTCGACGTCACGGTACGCGAGATGGCTCTGCTCCTTGGCGATGACTTCGATCAGCTCGGACTTCGTCATGCTTGGCCCCGCCTGCTCAGCGCGGGGCGGCCCCTGCCGCCCCGCCGTCACCATCGGACCCGCGCTCATTCGCGGCCCATCTGCTCCTTGAGGAGGTCGCCGAGGGTCGTGCCGCGCTGGCTGTCACGCGAGTAGCCGGCGATCGCCGCCTGCTCCTCGTCGACGTCCTTCGCCTTGACCGACAGGCTGATCGTGCGATTCTTCCGGTCGACGCCGATGAACTTGGCCTCGATCTCCTCGCCCACCTTGAGCACCGAGCGGGCGTCCTCGACGCGGTCGCGCGACAGCTCGGAGGCCCGCAGGTAGCCGTCGACGCCGTCGCCGAGCTGTACGGCAGCCCCCTTCGCGTCCACCTCGGTCACCGTGCCCTTCACCACGCTGCCCTTCTCGTGCATGGCGAGGAAGGCCGAGAACGGGTCCTTGTCGAGCTGCTTCACGCCGAGCGAGATGCGCTCGCGCTCGGGGTCGACGGCGAGCACCACGGCCTCGACCTCCTGGCCCTTCTTGAAGTTGCGGATCACCGCCTCGCCCGTGTCGTCCCACGCGATGTCGGACAGGTGCACGAGGCCGTCGATGCCGCCTTCGAGGCCGATGAAGATGCCGAAGTCGGTGATCGACTTGATCTGGCCCTTCACGTGGTCGCCCTTCTTGTGGTTCTCGGCGAACTCGTCCCACGGGTTCGGCTGGCACTGCTTCATGCCGAGCGAGATGCGGCGGCGCTCCTCGTCGATGTCGAGCACCATGACCTCGACCTCGTCGCCGAGCTGCACGACCTTGGACGGGTGAATGTTCTTGTTGGTCCAATCCATCTCGGACACGTGGACGAGGCCCTCGACGCCCTCCTCGATCTCCACGAAGCAGCCGTAGTCGGCGATGTTCGTGACCTTGCCGAACAGGCGGGTGTTCTC
>JALORY010000002.1 GCA_025458675.1 Gammaproteobacteria bacterium
CTTCAACGGCACGCCGGGCGGGCTGACCGTGCGCGTGTCCGACGCGCCGGTGGCCTTCGGGACGGCGAGCGACATCACCGCCACGCTGGCCGACCCGACCAGCCACTGGTCGACGGCGGTCGCGCTGGGCACGTCGGTCGACGCGCGCAACGACGCGCCGACCGTGACGGCAGTCGCGAGCAGCCCGTCGGTCGCGGAGAACACCGACACCGGCACGGGCAACAGCGTCCCGCCGACGCGGCTCGTCTCGCCCGGCGTCGTCGTCGCCGACCGCGATCTCGCGAGCACGCCGGCGCTCTCGCCGACCGTGTTCGGCGCGGGCACGATCACCGTCAGCCTCACCGACGCCTATGTTCCCGGCGACGTCCTCTTCGTCGACGCCGTCCTGCCCGCGGGGGTTACCGTCGCGGGCGGCAGCGGGGGCGCGCTGACCGTCACGCTCGACGGCGACACGACCCTCGCGGAGGTCGCCTCCCTTGTCGAGGCCATCGCCTACCGCAACACCAGCGACAACCCGACGCTCGGCAACACGGACGCCGACCGCGCCTACCGCATCGTCGTGAGCGATGGCAAAAACGCGCAGCCCGGCGGCGACGCCGGCGGGCCGGCCGCCCTCGCGGCCGCCGCGATCGACGGCACCCTCACCATCGTCCCGACCAACGACCCGCCGGTGGTCGACCTCAACGGGGCGGCGGCGGGCACCGGCACCACCGTCACCTTCACCGAGGGCGCGAACGTCGCGCACGCGCCGGTCACCGTGGCGGGCGGCGCGATCCTGTCCGACGTCGACAACACGCGGCTCACGGCGATGACGATCACCGTCGGCGGCCTGCGCGACGGCGATGCCGAGGTGCTCGGCATCGGCGGCACGAGCTTCCCGCTCGGCACCGACGCGACCGACGTCGACGTCGGCGCGTTCCGCGTGAGCTACGTCGCCGCCACCGGGACCTTCACCCTCGTCCCCGACGGCAGCAGCGTCGCCACCGTGGCCGCCTTCGAGGCGCTGCTGCGCGGCGTCACCTACCTGAGCACCACCGACGCGCCCACGGCCGGCGACCGGACCCTCGCGGTGCGCGTCACGGACGCCGGCTTCGACGACGGTCCCGGGGTCGGCGGGGAGGCGGCGGGCAGCGTCGCCACGGCCACGCTCACCGTCGTGCCGGCGAACGATCAACCGGTGATCACCGGGCTCGACACGGCCGTCTTCTTCGAAAACGACGTGAATGCCGTCGCGCGGCTGATCGACGGCAGCGTCACGCTGAGCGACGTCGACAGTCCGGATTACGCGGGCGGCAGCCTGCGCGTGAGCGGCCTGGTGGCCGGTCAGGACGTGGTCTCCCTCCCGACGGTCGCCGCCGCGGCGGCGGGCAGCGTCCGGCGCGACGGGGCCGTGGTCGAGCACTTCGACGGCGCCGCCTGGGTGGCGGTCGGCACGGCGAGCGGCGGCAACGGCGCCGACTTCCTCGTGTCCTTCAACGCGAGCGCGACGCCGGCGATCGTCGAGCGGGTCGTCGAGAGCCTCACCTACGCCAACGGCGCCGACGACCCGGTGCCGACCCGGACCCTCACCCTCGCCGTGAACGACGGCGACGGCGGGGTCGTGCAGACGGCCGCGGTCGACGTTACGGTGCGGTACGACAACGACGCCCCGGCGATGACCGCGACGACCGTCGGCGGCAGCTACACCGAGCAGGATCCCGGCGGTCTCGCCTTGGTCGGCGGTGCCGTCAGCGTCTCCGACCCCGACGGCAACGCCAACTTCTACGACGGGGGCGCCAACGTCGGCTCGCTCGCCGTGGCCCTGGACGCCTACCGGGCCGGCGACCGCCTGTACGTGCGCGACGAGGGCAGCGGCGCGGGCCAGATCGGCGTCGCGGGCAGCACGATCCGCTACGGCGGGGTGGCCTTCGCGACGCTGTCGGGCGGCAGCGGCGCAGACCTCGCGATCACTTTCACCTCCGACGCGGCGACACCGGCCGCGGTGCAGGCGCTGCTCCGTCAGCTGCGCTTCGACAACCTGACGAACGACGACCCGACGGCGGACGGCACCGACCCGACGCGGGGCCTCACGATCACGCTGAACGACGGCGGCAATACCCGCGATCCGGGCTCGGCCACCGGTCCGCTGACCGCGACCCTGACCGGCACCATCACGGTCGTACCCGTCGCCGACGCGCCCGCGCTGGCCGGCGGCGGCGCGTCGCTCGCCTACGAGGAGAACGCCCCGGCCGCGGCGATCGACCCGACGGTGCGCGTCGCCTCGGATGCGGACGACACGCTGATCGCGGGCGCGACCGTTCGCATCAGCAGCGGCTACACCGCCGGCGACACGCTCGGCTTCGCCGGCCTGGCCGGCATCACCGGGTCGTACGATCCGGCCACGGGCGTGCTCACGCTCACCGGCAGCGCCACGCTGGCGGACTACACCGCCGCGCTGCGGTCGGTGACCTTCGCGAGCAGTTCCGACGATCCGACGGCCCTCGGCGCTACCCGCACGATCAGCTGGCGGGTCACCGACGCGGACTCCGACGGCGCCGGGACCGCGGCGAGCAACGTGGTGACGAGCACGGTGACGATCGACGCGACCCCGGACCTCGCCCCCGACGCGGCGGCGACGAGCGAGGACACGCCGGTCACCATCGGCATCCTCGCCAACGACGACCTCGGCACGCCGGGCGGGGCGATCACCGCGCTCGACGCGGTCAGCGTCCGGGGCGGGGCGGTGGTGCTCGGCGCCGGCGGCACCGTCACGTACACGCCGCCCGCGGACTTCGTCGGCACGGACACCTTCACCTACACCTGGACCGACGGCAACGGCGACGCGCGCTCGGCGGTGGTGACGGTGACCGTGGGACCGATCGTCGACATCGCGGACGACGCCGGCACGACGCCGGAGGACACGCCGATCACCGTCGCCGTGCTGGCCAACGACACCTTCGAGGGTGCGGCGGTGATCACCGGCGTCACGCCGGGGGCACACGGCCGGGTGACGGTCAATGCCGACGGCACGATCACCTACACACCGGACCCCGATTTCCACGGGGTGGACCGCTACACCTACACCGTGACGTCGGACGGCGTCAGCGAAACGGCCACGGTGACGATCACCGTCACGCCGGTGAACGATCCGCCCGAGGCCGTGGCGGACGACGGCGGCACGCTGCGTCCCGGTCGCGAGGCGGTCTTCGCGCCGGGCGCGCTGCTGCACAACGACCGCGACGTGGACGGCGACCCGCTCGGCGTCGTCACCGTCGACCCGACCTCTGCCAACGGCGGTACGGTGGTGCTGCGGCCGGACGGCACCGTCGCCTACACCCCGCGGCCGGGCTTCGTCGGCCCCGACAGTTTTCGCTACACGATCAGCGACGGGCGCGGCGGCTTCAGCACCGCCACGGTCCGCGTGCTGGTCGCCAGCGACACCTACGTCGCGCCGCCGAAAGGCCCCTACGAGGCCGATCCGTTCCGCATCGATCAGCGGGAGATCGGCTACCCGGACTTCACGCAGCCCTTCGAGCCCGCGCTCTTCGTCCTGCCCGCGGTCAGCGACGCCTTCGCGGTGAGCTCGGAGGCCAGCGACGCCACGGGGAGCCTCGGCATCCACTACGCGGGCGAGCTCGGCAGCCGCGTGCTCGCCGGGTACGAGTCCCTGACGCCGGGTCAGTTCGTGCTGCGCCAGGGCGTGGCGCACGCCCGCGAGCTCGGGCAGCTCGCCGCCGCCCGCTCGGGCGCGCTGCTCAACACGCTGCTGCCGGGGGCGCAGACCCTGTTCGACGACTTCTCGCCCTTCGGACCGCGGCCGGCGACGGGCGAGGGGACCGACACGGTTCCGGCCGAGCCGGCGGCCGAGGGGACGCGGCAGACCGAGGCGGTTCCGCCACGCGGCGCGCCGGGGTTCAGCCAGCAGCTTCGGGCCGAGTCAGAAAAGAAAATTCAAAGACTTGGGTGAGTATTCTGAGAATGTTTTGTAGAATTGCGGGACGACGGTCGGCCGCAGGCCGAGGCGCAGGAGACGCGGGAATGACCAGGCGGGGACGGGGGGCGCAGCGGCTGGGGCTCGCGTTCGCGGCCGTGGTCGCGACGGCCTGCTCGGTCGCGCCGGTCCAGCTCACGCCACAGGAAATCGGCGCGCGGGTCCGGGGAGACCAGGAAAAGATCTACACCGGCCAGCAGCCCGTCACCGGGCCGATCACCTACGAAGAGGCGCTCGCGCGCGCGCTCAAGTACAACCTCGACTACCGCCTGAAGCTCATGGAGAGCGCCCTGGCGCGCGGCATCGCCGACGTGTCCGCCTACGACATGTTGCCGAAGCTGGTCGCCAACGCGGGCTACGTGAACCGCAGCAACGACTCGGGCGGCACCTCGGTCAGCATTCTCACGGGCGAGGAGACCCTCTCGCCGTCGACCTCCGAGGAGCGGCAGCGCTGGCTCGCCGGGGCCGATCTCTCCTGGAACGTGCTCGACTTCGGCCTCAGCTACTTCCGCGCCAAACAGGCGGCGGAGGAGTACAACATCGCCGAGGAGCGCCGCCGGCGCGTCCAGCAGAACATCGTGCAGGACGTGCGCAACGCCTACTGGCGCGCGCTCGGGGCGCAGCGCCTGCTGCCCCGGGCCGAGTCCGTGGCGAAGCGGGCCCGCGTGGCCGTCGACCAGTCCCGCGCGGCGGAGGCCGCCGGCGTGCTGCCGCCGGCGCAGGCGCTCGCGTATCAGCGCGCGCTGCTCGACGCCCTGACGCTGGTCACCCTCAAGCGCCAGGAGCTCGACTTCGCCAAGCGCGAGCTCGGGGCGCTGATGAACGTCGCGCCGGGAATCGATTTCGAGCTGGCCGAGCAGGCGGGCGCGCCGCTGCCGCCGGTGCCCGTCAACGTCGCCGAGCTCGAGCTCATCTCGCTCGAGAACCGGCCCGAGCTGCGGGAGGAGGACTACAAGGCGCGGTCGGGAGTCTACGAGAGCCGCAAGCAGCTGCTGTCGCTCTTTCCGAACCTGTCACTCAACGTCGGGCCGCTCTACGACTCGAACAAGTACCTCTACAACAGCAGCTGGTGGGCGGGGGCCGCGCGGCTGTCGATGAACCTGCTGCGGCTGCCCGCCACACAGGACATCCTCAGCACCAACGAGGCCCGCCAGAAGACCGACGAGGCCCGGCGCCTGGCCCTGTCCATGGCGATCATGACGCAGGTGCGGGTCGCGGTGGAGCGCTACCGGCTCGCGGCCGCCGACTACCAGTTCGCCGACGAGGCGGCGCGGGTCGACCAGCGCCTCGCGGACATCTCGCGGGCCGGCGTGAGCACCGCCGTGGAGAGCGAGCTCGAGGCGATCCGCACCGAGGCGCGGGCGCTGGTCTCGGAGTTCCAGCGCGCCGCGTCCTACGCCGGCGCGCAGACGGCCTACGCGCGCATCTACAACTCGCTCGGCCTCGACGTGCTGCCCGCGCGGCTCGACGACGACGGTCTCGAGGCGCTCGCGGCGAAGGTCAAGGAATCGCTCGACCAGGGCGAGCGCGACAGCTTCTTCCTGTCGACGTCCGACGTGCCGCAGCCCCAAGCCGTGCGCCTGGAGATCGCCGTGCCCGCGGGCATGCCGGCGGCCCGGATCCGCAGCGGCGTGGCGCAGCGGCTCGCCGGGCAGCTCCCCCTCGCGACCGGCAAGGGACCCGCCTGGCGGTTCCAGATGCGGCTCGTGCCGAAGCAGGGACCCGAGGGCCTGCAGCGCGCCGAGTGGCAGATGACCCTGCGCGATCCCGCCGGGCGCGTCGTGCATTCCGCGACGTACCAGAGCGCCCTGCCCGGCGATCCGACCGAGCGGGCGGTGGTGGCGTTCGCCGAGGCCGCGGCGCTGTCGCAGGTGGGCGAGGTGCGGCGCCGGATCACGCCCGCCGTCGCGCAGGCGGATGTTCCCGCTGTCGCCGGCCGGGCCGATTGAGATGGCCAGGACGCGCGCCGCCGTGCTCGCGGCCGGCCTGCTGTGTGCGCTCACCGCGCGGGCGGCGACCGAGCCGGGGACGCCCGTGCGGGCGCTGGTCGTCGCCGACCAGGAGACCACGCTCGCGAGCCAGATGAGCGGCCGCATCCTCGACCTGCCGCGACGGCCCGGCGACGCGGCGAAGCAGGGCGAGACGCTCGTGAAGTTCGAGTGCGCCGAGCCCAAGGCGCGGGTCGACATGGCGAAGGCCGAGTTGCAGGCGGCGCGCCTGCAGCACGAGGCGAAGCTGCGGCTGCAGGGGCTCAAGTCGGCCTCCGAGCTGGACGTCGAGCTCGCCGCGGCCGCGGTCGACAAGGCGCGCGGCCAGCTCGCGCTGACCCAGGCCGAGCTCGAGCGGTGCACCATCACCGCGCCCTTCGCGGGGCGCGTCGCCAAGTGGCACGTCAAGCCGCACCAGACCCTCGCCGCCGGGCAGCCGATCGTCGATCTCGTCGCCGACGGCAAGCTGCGGCTGCGGCTGAACGTCCCCTCCGCGTGGCTCGCCTGGCTGAAGCCCGGGTACGCCTTCGAGGTCGCGATCGAGGAGACCGGCGTGGGCTATCCGCTGAAACTCGATCGGATCCACCCGCGCGTCGACGCCGTCAGCCAGACCGTCGAGGTCGAAGCGGTCTTCACCGGCGACACGGCGGGCCTGCTGCCGGGGATGAGCGGCAGCGCGCGCCTCGCGAGGGCTCCTTGACGCCGGTCGAGGCGACCGCGCAGGCCCTCGCCGCCGGCGCGCGCGCGGCCACCGACGCCCGGACGCTCGCCTTCCTCGTCTGCAACGAGACGCGGCAGCTGCTGCCGTTCCGGCTCGCTGCGCTGTTCGTGCCTGCGCGGCGCGGGGGCTGGCGGCTGCACACCCACTCGGGCCTCGCCGTGCTCGACGAGCGCACGCCATACCGCCTGTGGCTCGAGTCGCTGGTGGCGCGCGTCGCCCCCGCGCTCGACGCCCCCCGCACGGTGGGGCCGGGCGATCTCGGCGACGCCGCCGCGGACTGGGACGAGTGGCTGCCCGCGGGCGTCCTGCTGTTGCCCCTGCGCGGCCCCGAGGACAGCCTCGCGGCGGTCTGGCTCGTCGCGCGGGACACCGCCTGGGCGCTGCCGCCGCCGGCGGGTTCCGCGGAGGCCGCCCTGCTGGCCCTGGCCGCCGTCTACGGTCACGCCTGGTGGGCCTGGGAGCGACCGCGGCGCCGCGGGGCCGGCGCGCGCGCCCTGCGCTGGGCCCCGCTCCTGGCGCTCGGCCTGCTGGCGCTGCCCGTGCGCGAGTCCGCGCTCGCGCCGGCGGAGGTCACTGCAGTCGACGCGCAGGTGATCACCGCGCCGCAGGACGGCGTGGTGCGCGCGATGCGGGTGGCACCGAACACCGCAGTGCGCGCGGGAGACGTCCTCCTCGAGCTCGACGACACCGTGCTCGCGAACCGGCGCGGCGTGACGCAGGAGGCGCTGCGCACGGCGCGCGCCGACCTCCTGCAGGCCGAGCAGAAGGCCTTCGACGATGCGGCGAGCCGCGCCGAGGTCGCGGTGCTCCGCGGCAAGGTGGCGGAGCGTGAGGCGGAGCTCGAGAGTCTCGGACGCCAGCTCGAGCGGCTCGCGGTGCGGGCGCCGGCGGACGGGCTGTTCATCTACGGCGAGTCGAGCGACTGGGCGGGGCGGCCCGTGCAGACGGGCGAGCGGGTCGGCCTGCTCGCCGACCCGGCGCGCCTGGGACTCACCGCCTGGCTGCCGGTCGCCGACGCGATCAACCTCGAGCCCGGGGCCGGGCTCACGCTCTACCTGCACGTCGCGCCGCTCACGCCGCTCGACGGGCGGCTGTCTGAAACCAGCTACCAGGCGGTCGTCTCGCCCGAGGGCGTGGCGAGCTACCGCGTGCGCGGCGAGCTCGACGACGCCGGTCCGGCCCGCATCGGCCTCAAGGGCACGGCGAAGATCTACGGCGGGCGCGTGCCGCTCGCCTACCTCGTGTTCCGCCGGCCGCTCGCGGCCCTGCGCACCGCCTGCGGATGCTGACGCCGGAGACGGTCCCCGCGCTGCGCGAGGAGCTGCGGCTCCTGCCGGCGACGCCGCAGCCTGACGGTTCGCCCGCGTGGCACGTCCTCGACCCGGTGCGCAACCGCTTCTTCCGCATCGGCTGGCTCGAGTTCGAGCTCCTCTGCCGCTGGGCGCTTGGCCGGCCCGAGGCCATCGCGCGCGCCGTTGCCGCCGAGACCACGCTGGCGGCGACGGCCGACGACGTCGCCGCGCTCGCCGGGTTCCTCGACAGGCACGCGCTGCTCGCGCCCGCGGGGCCGCGCGTGGCGGAGGCGCTCGCCGGGCGCGCGCGACGCCAGCGCGGCGCGTGGTGGCAGCGGGCAGTCCACCAGTACCTCTTCTTCCGGGTCCCGCTGGTCTTTCCGCAGGCCCGGCTCGCCGACGTCGCGCGCCGGCTGCGCTGGGCCTGGTCGCCGGCATTCCTGGGGCTGAGCGCCGTCGCCGGCGCGGTCGGGCTGTGGCTGCTGTCGCGCCAGTGGGACAGCGTGCTCGTCGAGCTGCGCGGCGCGTTCCAGGGACTCGGCTGGGTCGGTTTCGCGGCCGCGCTCGCGCTGTCCAAGACCCTGCACGAGGTCGGACACGCGGTCACGGCGGCCCGCCACGGCGTGCGCGTCGGGCACATGGGGGTCGCCTTCGTCGTGCTGCTGCCCATGCTCTACACCGACACGGGCGAGAGCTGGAAGCTGCTCACCTCGCGCGCGCGGCTGCGCATCGCGGCCGCCGGGCTCACGGCCGAGCTCACGCTCGCCGCCTGGGCGACCCTGGCCTGGGCGCTGCTGCCCGACGGCGCGCTGCGCCAGGCGACGCTGTTCCTGGCGACCAGCGCGTGGGTCGTGTCGGTCGCGGTCAACGCGAGCCCCTTCATGCGCTTCGACGGCTACTTCCTGCTGTCGGACGCGCTCGATCTGCCGAACCTGCACGAGCGCGCCGGGGCGCTGGCCCGCGCGCGGCTGCGGCGCGTCCTGCTCGGCCTGCCGGAACCCGACCCCGAGTCCTTCGCGCCCGGCACCGCCCGCGCCCTGACCCTGTTCGCCTGGACGACGTGGCTCTACCGCGCGGTGGTGTTCTTCGGCATCGCGCTCCTCGTCTATCACCTCGCGTTCAAGCTCCTCGGCATCGCCCTGTTCCTGATCGAGGTGGTGTGGCTGATCCTGCGGCCGGTGTGGCGGGAGCTGACGGGCTGGTGGCGGCTGCGCACGCGAGTACCCATCGCGCGCCGGCTGGCGCTGCTGGCCTTCCTCGGCGGGCTCGCCGCGCTGCTCCTCCTGCCCTGGCAGACCGGGGTGCGGGCCGACGGCTGGCTGCACGCGGAGCAGCGCGCGCTCCACGCGCCGCAGCCCGCGTGGCTCGAGACGGTCGCGGTACGCGCGGGCGAGCGCGTCGCGGCGGGTCAGCTCCTCTTCACGCTGCGTCAGCCGGCGCTCGAAGACGCGGGGCGCAAGGCGGCGATCATGGCCGAGGCCTTCGGCCGGCAGGCCGCCGGTTTCGTCGGCGTGGAGGGCACCGGCACGGCCCGCGCTCAACTGGCCGCGCAGCTGGCGGCGGAGTGGCGGAGGGAGGCGGCGGCCAAGCACGAGGAGGCCGAACGGCTGCGTCTGGCCGCGCCCTTCGCGGGCACGGTCCTCGACCTCGACCCCGACCTGCGCCCGGGGGCCTGGGTCGGCGTGGACACGGCGCTCGCGTGGCTCGTCGACGAGCGGACGTGGCGCGCGGAGGTGCTGGTCGAGGAGGCTGCGGTGGGCCGGATCCGGACCGGTCAGGCGGCCAAGGTCTACCCGGCCGGCTCGGCGGCGGCGCCGTGGCCGGCGCGCGTGATCGCCGTCGACCCCGCGCGCCTGCAGGCCCTGCCGCACCCGCTGCTCGACGCGCGCCACGGCGGCCCGGTGCGCGTGGAGGAGGGCAGGGACAAGGCCGCGAAGCCCCGCGCGGCGCTCTTTCGCGTGGTGTTGACGCTCGAGGCGCCGCCGGCGCGGCGCGTCCAGCCGATCACCGCCGTCATCGAGGCCGAGCCGCAGAGCCTCATCGGCCGCTGGGCCGGCGCGCTCGTCGCGACGCTGATCCGGGAGAGCGGGTTCTAGGCGCCGCGCGCCGTCAGATCCCGCCGAAGTCCGGTTCCTTCGACGCCGCGTCGTTGGGGTGTGCGAGCGCGGCCTTCATCGATTCGGGCATCGGGACGCCGAGCGTGATGCCGACGAGCGGCAGCGGCGCGAGGAACCACTTGCGGTAGAGCGTCGCGAGCTCGCCGCTGTGCGCCATCGCGGCGACCTCGCGATCGACGAAGGCCTTGAGTGCAGGGCGGTCCTTCGCCATCACGATGGCGATGTTCTCGTCGGCCTCGAGACCCGGCACGACGGCGAGGCGCTGGCGCGTGCCGCGCTGGGCGGCCTCGCCCAGCATCACGACGTCCGTGCCGAAGAAGGCGTCGACCGTGCCGTCCATGAGCGCCTGGTAGGCGCGCACGTTGTTGCGCACGGGCACCACGTCGGCATCGAGGCCACGGGCCGCGACGAATCGTCGCGCGGTGGCCGCGTCGGTCGTGTCGGTGATCACCGCGAGCCGCCTGCCGCGCAGGTCCTCGACGCTGCCGATGCCCGATCCCGCGAGCGCGATCAGGCGGGCGCTGCGGGTCGCAATGGTGTTGGAGAACAGGAAGTCCTGCTGGCGCTCGAGCGTGTTGCTGGTGATCCCGCACTCCAGGTCCGCGTGCTTTCCCTTCACCAGAAGGAAACGGGTGATCGCCGTGGCCTTGGCATAGCGCACGCGCAGGTCGGGCGTGCCGAGCTGGTGGCGCAGACGATCGACGATGCGGTTGCAGACGTCGACCGAGTAGCCGCTCGGCCGGTCGTCGCGCGCGGTGTAGCTGAAGCCGATGGCCGCCTCACGGTGCGCGATCACGAGCTGCCCGACGCGCCGGAAGTGATCGAGACCGAGCTCCGGCTCCTGCGCTGCCGTGACCGGCGAGGCGAGCGCGCAGAGCGCGAGAACGGCGGTGCGCAGGCGCATGGGGGGTTCCTCGATCGGCGGGAGTGCTGGCCGGCGATGATACGGCCCGCGGCCGGCCGGCCTCCAGCGCGTGGGCTCAGGCCGCGCGCCGCCGATCCAGCACCGCAACGGCCGCGGTCACGCCGACCGCGGCGGCGAGCAGCGCGACGGCGGTCCACAGGCTGTCGAGGCGCTGGGGCGCGAGGAGCAGCACGAGGCCGAGGCCGAGCATCATGCTGCCGGACAGGAGCTTGAGCAGACGGCCCTCGTACTCGGTGAGCTGGCGCCGGCCGAGCGCGCGCGTCACGGCGTAGACGATCAGGGCGAGCGGCACCACGTAGACGACGTTGTAGAGCGCGAGGTAGCCGTACCAGCCGGCGGTGCCGAGGTCGTTCAGCGTGAGCACCCGCGTGTAGACCATGGGGAACCCGGCCGTGCACAGCAGCTCGTACGAGTTGGCCGCGACGGCGAGCAGCAGCGTCGCGCCCAGCATCGCCGGCAGGCTGCCCGCGGCGACGACCGCGCGGCCGCGCCGGTAGAGGTCCGGCAGCCGCGACGCCGGAATGGTGAGGGACGGCCCCCGCTTGAAGGCGAAGTAGTCCTTGATGTTGACGAGGGCCATGAGGATCGCGACGACGGCCGCGCCGGCCGTCACCCACTTCACGCTCCCCAGCATCTGGAAGAGGCTCAGCCAGGCGGCCATGAACGCGAAGTAGACGAGGCCGGAGACGGCGACGAAGGTACCGCCGATCAGCAGCATCCGCCGGCGGTCGCGCTGGTGCGCCAGCAGCCCGAGCAGGAAGAGCAGCACGAAAAAGGCGCAGGGGTTGAAGGCGTCCAGGCCGGCGATGACCAGGGTGAACAGCGGCAGCGAGAGCGACTGCGGCGAGACGCGGCCCGCGAGGGGGAGGTCGATCTCCGTGGGCGCCTCGGCGGCCGTTCCGCCGGCGGCGACGCGCTCGTGGCACCGGGTCAGGCGCTCGCGCAGCAGCGCGCCGGTGCTCTCGGCGTCGCGCCAGCCGACGTGCAGCTCGCCGCAGAACAGGAAGGCGGGCACCGACGACGCGCGCTCGCCGAGCTCCGCCGCCATCGCGATATAGCGGCGGGCGTTCTCCGGGTTGCGGCTGAGCTCGAGGTCGTGCAGGCGCAGCCAGGGCAGCTCGCCTGGCAGCGCCGTGACGAAGGGGCGTGCCTGGAGGCAGTGCGGGCAGCGGGCAGACCAGAAGAAGTGCAGATCGACCTCCCCGGCGACCCCCTCGCCCGCGCGCGCGCCCGGCGGCAGGAGCGCGCCGAGCAGGCAAGCGAGGAGGAGGGGAAGGGCGGCGAGCCGCATGGCGACGCGATTCTAGCAGCCGGGATAGACTGCGTTCGTTGCGTTCTGCTGGCCCCTCCGCGCATGGCATCGACCGGGCAACGCGCCCTCCTCCGACGATCGCTGGCGACCGGCCTGGCGGCGCTCGCGCTCGCCCTGCCGGCGCAGGCGGCGCGCGCCCCGTCGACCACCGCAACCGTGCGGGTGGCCGGCACGGGGAGCGGCATCGTCGTCGACGAGGCCGGCCACGTCCTCACCAACCACCACGTCGTGCAGAACTGCAAGGCGCTGCGCGTGCGCAAGGACGGCACGACGGCCGGCGCCCGCCTGCAGGCCTTCGACCCGGGCAACGACCTCGCGCTGCTGCAGGCGACCGGTCTGCGCGGCGTTCGCCCTGCCGTCCTCCGCGTCAGCACGGTCCAGCTCGGCGAGCCCGCGTTCCTCGCCGGCTACCCGCTGCAGGGCGTGCTGTCGAACGACCTGCACGTCGGCACCGGCATGGTCAGCGCCCTGGCGGGGCCGCGGGGCGACCGGCGCATGATCCAGCTCAGCGTGCCGGTGCAGGCGGGCAACAGCGGCGGCCCGGTGCTCGACGAGGCGGGGCAGGTGATCGGCGTCCTGCTGGGCACGCTGAGTCCCGCCTACGTGCAGCGCCTGACCGGCCTGTCGCCGCAGAACGTGAGCTTCGCGGTGCGCGCCGAGCGGGCCCAGGCCCTGCTGGGCAGCGGCCGTTCCGACTACCGCAAGGGGACCAGCCGCCAGGCGCTGGACACCCGCGAGCTCGCTGCCCGCGCGCGCGGTTTCACGGTGCTGATCGAGTGCCTGAAGTAGGGCCGGCGCCGTCCCGCCACCCGGGCGCCGCAGCGGACTGGACCGAGGTCAAGGTCCTGTTCCGGCAAAACGGCTACACAGCAGTGGTTCTCCCGGTCCAGAGGTCCCAATGCAACGGATCCCCCTGATCGCCGCTGCGCTGCTCGCGGGCGTGGCCAGTGCCCACGCCGCCGACACGAGCGACGCCGCCCGGCGCGGCATGGAGCACTACCGGATCTTCTGCGCCAACTGCCACGGCGCGCAGGCGGACGGCAACGGCCCGACGGCGAAGCTGCTCAAGATCGCGCCGACCGATCTCACGGTGATCGCGATCTCCAACAACGGCCAGTTCGACGCCGAGCGGGTGTTCAAGGCGCTGGACCGCCGGCACCTGGTGGGCGGAGACGCGCGCATGCCGGTGTTCAGCGACAACCTCGAGATCAAGACGGCGCTCGACATCGTCGAGTTTCTCAAGACCGTCCAGAAACGCTGAGGCGGGCGCCGTCTCCCGGCGGCGCCGGGAGACGGTGCGGTGACGGATCGACGCTACTTCGGCGGCTCGGCGACGGGCCGCACGGTGATGCCGCGAGCCCCGAGCTCGGCCACCAGCGCCTTGGCGTTGGCGTTGCCCTGGTTGGCCAGCGTCGCCAGGCCGCCCGCGAGCGCCTCGAGCCGGCCCCGCAGCTTCTTGGCGTTCTCCAGCACCGGCTCCTGCGCCGTGCGCTGCGCCTCCAGCGCGTCCTTTTCCTGCAGCAGCTGCACCGTGTGCATGCTGGCGCCCACCACCAGGGTGACGGCGACCAGGGCCAGGGGCAGGAAGGCGTTGCCGCCGGGGGTCTCGTTCGGGCTGCTCACGGCTGGGCCTCCTTCGCCTTGGGCGCGGCGGTGACGGTGATCCCCTGCGATTCCAGCAGGCGCTTGAGGTCGGCGTCGTTGGCCCGCGTCGCGAGCTCCGCGACCCCGCGGGCGATGCCCTGCAGGAGCGGCTCGAGCTGGGCTGCCTGCTGGATGAACAGCGCGCGCTGGGTGACGTCGCGCTGCTGGTCGCGAACGCCGCCGCCGATCACCGCGTTGGCGACGGTGAGCACCAGGGCGATGCCGCCCAGCGTGCTGGTGATGAGGTACTGACTCCGGCTCAGCATTTCTTCCTCCAAAAAAACGGCCCCGGGGTACGGAGCCGTGAACTTCAGTGTCGGTATTGGTCCCGAGTGTGCCCCTTCCGCGGCGCCAACGCCAGCATCATTTGTTCGCGGGCGGCTTTGCGCCGTCCTTCTTCGCCGGCGGGGCCTTCGGCTCGACGGGCGCCGGCGCCGGTTCCGCCGGCTTCGGGGCCTCGACGGGCTTCGGCGGCTCCGTCGGCCTGGCGCTTTCGACGGGCGGCGGGGGCTCCGCGGCGGCCGGCTTGGCCGGCGTCGGTGCCGCCAGCGGCTTGGGCGCGTCGGTCTTCGCCGCGGCAGGCTCGGCCGTGGATGCCGGGACCTGTGCCTTCATTGCCTCGTAGCCCCGCTGGATCACTCCCTTGTGCCAGAGGGCGCCGAGCAGCACCACCACCGCGGCCAGCACGCCGTAGGTCTTCCAGGGTCGCTGCTTCTCGGCGAACGGGTCGTGCAGCGAACGCTGCGAGCCGGCGGGCAGGGCGGCGAGGCTCGTGAGCGAGGCGCCGAACGGGATGTTGATGGTCGCCTGCGTGTTCACCGCCCAACCGTTCGCGTCGAGGATCGGCGCGAGCGTGCGGGCCCGCAGCTTCATGTAGGCGACGACCATGGACGGCCCGGACACGACCAGCAGCAGGCCGCCGACCGCGAGCGGCATCTGCCACCAGGCGAGCCCCATGAACCCCGTGACCAGCGAGGCGAGCGCCGTGCCGATGGCCCCGATGGCGAGGCCGACGGCGGCGAAGATGCCGGCGAACTTGGCGACGTCGAACGGCTGCGGCGGCGCGGCGGCCGGTCCCGGCGTGGCCGCCACGGCCTTGGTGGCGGTGCCTGACATCCCTGCCGACGCGGCGTCGTCGACCTCCTTCACCTTCGCCGCCGCCACCTTCTCGATCTGGTCGGAGACCATGCGGCCCATGCGCCGGTACGGCTCCCAGAAGGCCTGCCGCATGCTGATGGGGTGCTCGAGGATCTTCACCACGGTCGCGTCCCAGTCCTCGCCCCGGCGGTCGTAGAAGACGCCGTTGCGGCCCACCATGAGGTTGTCGGGCGTGCCGTCGGTGAAGGCGGCCGCGATGTTCATCCGCTCGTCCGTGCCGCGATGCCGGCACTCGCAGTACGCAAGATAGGTCCGGCTGCGGTTGGCGAGGGCGCTGTGCTTCGCGACGTCGTCGATCCGGACGCACAGATCGCAGCTGCGCCCGTCGAGGTAAAGCGTGCCGGCCTGGAAGATCGCCTTCGCCTTGCCGGTGTAGAAGTCGCGGAACGAGACGAAGTTGTTGAGGAAGGTGGCGAGGTCGCGGCGCAGCCGCACCAGCTTCTCGACCTTGCCGATCGCCTTGGCGGCCCCTTCGAGCGACCGGTCCTTCGCGATCAGTGCCGCCACCTCGGCCTCGGCGCCGCTCGCGAGGATCTCGCGCACCCGCCCGAGCCCGAGGGCGGCGACGGCCTCGCCCCGTCGCGCCGCCAGCCAGCGGGCGTGAGCCGCGAAGCGCGCGTGGATTTCCGCCCAATCCTCTTCGCTCAGCGACTCGCGGTCGCCGAGCACGGGCGCCACGATCTGGCGGCGGAAGCGCGCCATGGTGTCCGCCCAGGCCGGATTGACGCCGTCGGTCAGCGGCAGCGACCGGCCCGGCGCGACCGTCGCGAGGGGGAGGGCGGCGAGCTCGGCGAGCTGCGGCGACAGCGTCCGCGACGCGAGGGCCTGATAGCCCTCGGGGGGCGGGTTGAGCGCGTCCGCGGCGCGCGGGTCGAACCGCGCGAGGCGCTGACGGGTGAACCAGTCGTCGATCTTGGGGCCCAACGCCTCGTATAACGCGTCGACGTCGTCCGTGCTCTCGCCGAAGGGCAGGACGGTGCCGGCGTCGGCCTCCGCGTCGGCCCACCAGTCGGAATAGGCCCGCGCCTCGGCGAAGAAGCGCTCGGCGCGCTCGCCGGAGAGCCCGGGGGCGCCGCTGCGGTCCGTGTCCGTCCCGACGCAGGCCATCGCCTCGTCGATCACGCGCCGGGTGGCCTCGTCGGCAGCCGCGGCGGGGGGGATGATGCCGTCACCGTTGAAGCACGTCTGGGCGAAGATCCGGTTGGTGTCGACGGTGTCCTCGACCGAGATCGCCCCGGCGTCCGGCTTGCCGAGCCCCTCGAGGATCTGCCGGGCCGAGGCCAGCAACTCCTCGCCCGCGGGCGTGGAGTCGTCGATCGCGTCGATCGCCAGCGTGTCGCCCGGCGTCAGCAGCTCGTCCGGGTTGCGCAGCATCCGGGCCGCCCAGGTCGCGGCCTCGATCACCTCGGACACCCGGATGCGGCCGTCGCCGTCGAGGTCGAGCAGCTCCAGCGTGCGGGGATCCATCTCGAGGCCCTTGCTCGGGCAGGCCAGCGCCGCCCAGAGCTTCGGGTCGAGCTCGCGCAGGGCGGCGACGTCGGCGCCGCTCGTGAGCAGCACCTGGTCGAAGCCCCCCGACCGGAAGAAGCGCCACGGGTGGGGTTTTCTGCTGTCGCTGCTGGCCATCGCGGGGCGCCTCCGGAGAAAGGGGGGATGTCCTGGTCGGGACAAGGGAGTTTAGGCACGCGCCGCCGGGCCTGGAAAGACTCGGGCGGGAAGGCGCTGATAAACTGACGCCCTTTGCAAAGGAGGACGGGCCATGTTCAGCAGGTCGATGCGGATCGAGGGCTACGACGACGCGCTCGGGGACGCGATCCGGGCCGAGGAACGCCGCCAGGAGGAGCACGTCGAGCTCATCGCCTCGGAGAACTACGCGAGCCCGCGGGTGCTGGAGGCGCAGGGCAGCGTCCTCACGAACAAGTACGCCGAGGGCTACCCTGGCAAGCGCTACTACGGCGGCTGCGAGCACGTCGACGTCGTCGAACAGCTGGCCATCGACCGCGCCAAGGCCCTGTTCGGCGCCGACTACGCGAACGTGCAGCCGCACTCGGGCTCGCAGGCCAACGCGGCCGTCTACATGGCGCTGATCAACCCCGGCGACACCGTGCTCGGGATGAGCCTCGCGCACGGCGGCCACCTGACCCACGGCGCCAAGCCCAATTTCTCGGGGAAGATCTACAGCAGCGTGCAGTACGGCCTCGACCCGGCCACCGGCGAGATCGACTACGCGCAGGTCGCGGAGCTCGCCCGCGAGCATCGGCCGAAGCTCGTCGTCGCGGGTTTCTCGGCCTACTCGCGCGTGGTCGACTGGGCCTTCTTCCGCAAGGTCGCGGACGACGTGGGCGCGTACCTGCTGGTCGACATGGCGCACGTCGCGGGACTGGTCGCCGCCGGCCTCTACCCGAGCCCGGTGCAGATCGCCGACGTCACGACCACGACGACGCACAAGACGCTGCGCGGCCCGCGCGGCGGCCTGATCCTCGCCAAGAGCAACCCGGACGTCGAGAAGAAGCTCTCCTCGCTGGTCTTCCCCGGCACCCAGGGGGGGCCGCTGATGCACGTCATCGCGGCGAAGGCGGTCGCCCTCAAGGAGGCCATGGAGCCGGACTTCGTCGCGTACCAGACGCGGGTGATCGCCAACGCGCGGGCGATGGCGCAGGTCTTCATGGACCGCGGCTACGACGTCGTGTCGAAGGGGACCGACGACCACCTTTTCCTCGTCAGCTTCATCCGCCAGGGACTCACGGGCAAGGACGTGGACGCCTGGCTCGGCGCGGCGAACGTCACGGTCAACAAGAACGCGGTGCCGAACGACCCGCAGTCGCCCTTCGTGACCAGCGGCATCCGGGTCGGCACGCCGGCGGTGACCACCCGGGGCTTCGGCGAGGCCGACTGTCGCGCGCTGGCGGGGTGGATGTGCGACCTCATCGACGCCCGCGGCGACTCGGCGACGATCGATGCGGTCCGGGCGAAGACGCTGGACCTCTGCCGGCGCTACCCCGTCTATGCCGGCTGACCGCCCACGCGCGACGTGCGGGCGTCGGAGAGCCTGAGGCGTGCGCTGTCCGTTCTGCGGTGCCCAGGACACCAAGGTCATCGACTCGCGCCTGGCGGGCGAGGGTGACCAGGTGCGGCGCCGGCGCGAGTGCCTGGTCTGCAACGAGCGCTTCACGACCTATGAGGGCGCGGAGCTCAACCTGCCCCGGGTGGTGAAGAGCGACGGCCGGCGGGTTCCCTTCGACGGCAAGAAGCTCAAGGCCGGCATGACGAAGGCCCTCGAGAAGCGGCCCGTGGGCACCGAGCAGGTCGACACCGCCGTGAACCGCATCACCCGCAAGCTGCTGTCTTCCGGCGACGCCGAGGTCGACTCGCGCCGCATCGGGGAGCTGGTGATGGACGAGCTGCGCCAGCTCGACCAGGTCGCGTACGTCCGCTTCGCGTCGGTGTACCGGAAGTTCGAGGACGTGCGGGCGTTCCGCGAGGAGATCGAGCGGCTCGAGGGGCAGCCGACCCCCGAAGAGCTGCGCCAGCAGCTCGAGCTCTTGGCGGAAGAGCGCCGGGAACGCAAGCGGTGAGCTGGACCGCCGACGATCACCGCCACATGGCGCGGGCGCTCCGGCTCGCGGCGCGCGGCCTGTACACGACCGAGCCGAACCCGCGCGTCGGCTGCGTCGTGGTGCGCGGCGGGGAGGTCGTCGGCGAGGGCTTTCACGCGCGGGCCGGCGAGCCGCACGCCGAGCGCCTCGCGCTGGCAGCCGCCGGCGGGGCCGCGCGCGGCGCGACCGCCTACGTGACGCTGGAGCCCTGCTGCCACCACGGCCGCACGCCACCCTGCACGGACGCGCTGATCGCGGCCGGCGTCGCCGAAGTGGTCTCGGCGATGCAGGACCCCAACCCGAAGGTCGCGGGGCAGGGGCACGCCCTGCTCGAGGCCGCCGGGATCGCGGTGCGCTCGGGCCTCATGGCGGACGAGGCGCGGGCCATCAACCCGGGCTTCGTCAGCCGCATGGAGCGGGGACGGCCGCACGTGCGCTGCAAGCTGGCGGCGAGCCTCGACGGTCGCACCGCGATGGCCTCGGGCGAGAGCCGCTGGATCAGCTCGCCGGCTGCGCGCCGCGACGTGCAGCGCCTGCGCGCCCGCAGCTCGGCGATCGTCACCGGCGTCGACACCGTGCTCGCCGACGACCCGTCGCTGAACGTGCGTCTGGGTGCGGGCGAGCTGCCCGGCGTCGAGCGCGCGCAGGACGTGCGTCAGCCGCTGCGGGTCGTGCTCGACTCGCGCCTGCGCTGCCCGCCGACGGCACGCCTGCTGTCGCTGCCGGGCGAGACGGCGGTGCTGTGCGCTGCCGACGCCCCCGACCGGCGGGCGGCCCTCGAGGCGGCCGGCGCGGTGGTCGCTGCGCTGCCGTCGGAAGGTGGGCGGGTGTCGATCGGCGCCGCGCTCGCCTGGCTCGCGGCGCGCGAGGCGAACGAGGTGCTGCTCGAGACCGGGCCGACGCTGGCGGGCGCCGCCCTGCAGGCCGGCCTCGTTGACGAGCTGATCGTCTACCTGGCGCCGCACCTGATGGGCGACGGCGCGCGCGGGCTCTTCCGCCTGCCCGCGCTGGAGCGCATGGCGGAACGCATCGCGCTCGAGATGGTGGACTTGCGGCAGGTCGGGCCGGATCTGCGGATCACGGCACGCGTCGCAGGCTGAGGAGACATCGCTGTACGCGGCGACGGGGGTCGAGTTTGCGCGGACCGTCAGCGGCATGGATGCCGCTGTCGAGCCTACAGGGACGCATCAACGGCGTGTCCGCGCGGACTGCGACCCCCATCGCCGCGATGACGGCCCGTGGGAATATCCCTGAAGGAATCGAGACCATGTTCACCGGAATCATCCAGGCCGTCGGCCGCATCACCCACCTCGAGGCGCGAGGCGGCGACGTGCGCCTGCGCATCCGCACCGGCAAGCTCGATCTCGCCGACGTGCGCCTCGGCGACAGCATCGCGGTCAACGGCGTCTGCCTGACGGCGGTCGACCTGCCCGGCGACGGCTTCGCCGCCGACGTCTCCCGCGAGACCCTCTCGCTCACCACGCTCGGCGACCTGGTGCCCGGCAGCCCGGTCAACCTCGAGAAGGCGCTGACCCTGGCGACGCGCCTCGGCGGGCACCTCGTCAGCGGCCACGTCGACGGGGTGGGACGGGTCGCGGACCGCCGCGACGACGCGCGCTCGGTGCGCCTCACGATCGAGGCGCCGGCCGCGCTCGCGCGCTACATCGTCCACAAGGGCTCGATCTGCGTGGACGGCACGAGCCTCACCGTCAACGCGGTGAGCGGTGCGCGCTTCGACCTCAACATCGTGCCGCACACCCTCGAGGAGACCGTCACCGGCGGCTATGCGCCCGGGACCCGTGTCAACCTCGAGGTCGACCTGGTGGCGCGGTACCTCGAGCGCCTCCTGCTCGGCGAGCGCGCGGCCGAGCCCGGCGCCGAGGCCTCGGGCGTGACGATGGAGCTGCTCGCCCGCGCGGGCTTCCTCGGCTGACCCCTGCGGACGCGTCTGCTAGCATTGCGGCCTCACCGGCAACACGGCCGCGCCTTTCGCCGGCCGCCATCGGCAGGGCAATGAACACCACCGACGAGATCATCGAGGACCTGCGCCAGGGCCGCATGGTCGTCATCATGGACGACGAGGACCGCGAGAACGAAGGCGACCTGCTGATGGCCGCCGAGTGCGTGAGCGCAGACGCCATCAACTTCATGGCCAAGTACGGGCGCGGGCTCATCTGCCTGACGCTCACCAAGGAGCGGTGCCGGCAGCTGCGCCTGCCGCTCATGGTCAACGCCAACGACCAGCTCGAATCCACCAATTTCACGGTGTCGATCGAGGCGGCCGAGGGGGTGACCACGGGCATCTCCGCCGCCGACCGCGCGACCACGGTGCGCGCCGCCGTGGCGACGAATGCGCGACCCGAGGACCTGGTGCAGCCCGGCCACATCTTCCCGCTCATGGCGCAGCCCGGCGGCGTGCTGGTGCGCGCGGGCCACACCGAGGCGGGCTGCGACCTCGCCCGGCTCGCGGGTTTCACGCCGGCGGCGGTGATCGTCGAGATCCTGAACGAGGACGGCAGTATGGCGCGACGCCCCGACCTCGAGGCGTTCGCGGCGCAGCACGGCCTCAAGATCGGCACCATCGCCGACCTGATCCATTACCGGATACGCAACGAGAAGACGATCGAGCGCATCACCGAGTGCGCGCTGCCCACGGCCTACGGCGAGTTCCGGGTGGTCGCGTACCAGGACGTCGTCGACAGCACCGTCCACCTCGCGCTGGTGAGAGGCGACCCCCCGCCCGACCGTCCCGTGCTGGTGCGCGTGCACGTGCAGAGCACTCTGTGCGACCTGTTCGACGCGACGCAGGGCGACTGCGGCTGGCCGCTGCGCAGCGCGATGCAGCAGATCGCCGACGCCGGCGAGGGCGTCATCGTCGTCCTGCGCAACCACGATACTGCCCGCGAGCTCGTGCAGCGCATCCAGGACCACAAGTGGCGGGCTGCCGGCGAGCCGCTGCCCCCGCGTGGCCGGATCAAGGACAAGCAGCTGCGCACCTACGGCGTGGGCGCGCAGATCCTCGGCGACCTCGGGATCACCAAGATGCGGGTCATGAGCGCGCCCAAGAACCTGCACGCGCTCGGCGGCTTCGACCTCGAGGTGACCGAGTTCGTCGAGACCTGGCAGGCGCCGTCCTGAATCGCGCGGCCGGCGGTCGCGCACCACTCCCGGGAGGAAAGATGACGATCCGCACCATCGAGGGCGCCATGACGGCGCACAACGCGCGCTTCTGCCTCGTCGTGTCGCGCTGGAACGGCTTCGTGGTGGAGAGCCTGCTCGCGGGCGCGATCGATGCGCTGAAGCGCCACGGCGCGAGCGAGCAGGACATCACCGTCGTGCGCCTGCCCGGCGCCTTCGAAATGCCGCTGGCGCTCGAGAAGATCGCCGCGAAGGGCGAGTACGACGCGCTCGTCGCGCTCGGTGCCGTGATCCGCGGCGGGACGCCGCACTTCGAGTACGTCGCGGGCGAGTGCGTGAAGGGCATGGCGCAGGTGAGCCTCAAGCACGGGGTGCCCATCGCCTTTGGCGTCCTGACCGTCGACAGCATCGAGCAGGCGATCGAACGCGCGGGAACCAAGGCCGGCAACAAGGGGGCCGAGGCGGCCATGTCGGCGGTGGAAATGGTCAATCTGCTGCGCCAGATCGGATGAGCCGGCCGCGCAGCCGCGCCCGCCACTACGCCGTCCAGGCGGTCTACCAGTGGCAGCTGGCAGGGCAGGACGTGGGTGACATCGTCGCCCAGTTCCTGACCGGGCCCGAGGCGGCGAAGTTCGACCACGATTACTTCCGCGACCTGCTGCACGGCGTCACCGCGCACGCGGCCGAGCTCGACGCCCACCTGTCGCCGTACGTCGACCGGCCGATCACGCAGATCGACCCGGTCGAGCGCGCAATCCTGCGACTCGGTGCCTACGAGCTCGCGCACCATCCCGAGGTCCCGTACCGCGTCGCGATCAACGAGGCGGTGGAGCTCGCGAAGACCTTCGGCGCCGAAGAAGGCCACAAGTACGTCAACGGCGTCCTCGACAAGGTCGCGCGCACCCTGCGCGGCGTCGAAGTCGCGGCGCGGCGACCCTGAGCGTGCCGGCGAGCCGCACCCGGCGCGAAGACACGCTCCTCCCCTTACTGCTCCTACACCTGGCGCGGGCGGCATACCCCAGGATCGAGACACCGTGCCTTCCGAATTCGACCTCATCGCCCGCTACTTCGCCCGCAGCCCGGTGACGCGCCCCGACGTTGCGCTCGGCGTCGGCGACGACTGTGCGCTGCTCGAGGTGCCGCCCGGACGGCAGCTCGCGGTCAGCATCGACACGCTGGTCGAGGGCACGCACTTCGCCAAGGGCGCGGAGCCGCGCCTCCTCGGGCACAAGGCGCTCGCGGTGAACCTGAGCGATCTCGCCGCGATGGGCGCGGAGCCGGCGTGGGCCACGCTCGCGCTCACGCTGCCCGCCGCGGACGAGGACTGGCTCGCCGCGTTCGCCGACGGCTTTCTCACCCTCGCCGCACAGTTCGGCGTGCAGCTCGTCGGCGGCGACACGACCCGCGGGCCACTCGCGATCACCGTGCAGGTGCACGGCTTCGTCGCGCCGGGCCGCGCGCTGCGACGCGACGGGGCGAGACCGGGCGACCTCGTTTACGTCACGGGGACGCTCGGCGACGCAGGTCTCGCGCTGCTGGCGCAGCAGGGGCTGTTCGTCGGCCTCGGCGTGGTCCCGAACCTGCGGGCCCGGCTCGACAGTCCGATCCCGCGCGTGGCGGAGGGCAGGGCGCTGGCCGGGGTCGCGAGCGCTGCAATCGACGTCTCCGACGGGCTCGCGGCCGACCTCGGCCACGTCGCCGAGCGCAGCGGCGTGGGGGCGACGCTGCACCTCGACTGCCTGCCCGTCTCGCCCGCAGTGCGCGACTACGTCGCGGGCACCGGCGACTGGTCGGTGCCGCTCGCCGCCGGCGACGACTACGAGCTCTGCGTGACGGTGCCGGCCGCGCGCCAGGCGGAGATCGAGGCGGTCGGCGCCGCGTTCGGCTGCGGGCTGACCTGGGTCGGCACCGTGGAGCGCGCGCCCGGGGTCCGCTGCCTGCTGCCCGACGGCAGCCTGCTGTCGGGCGCGCCGGCCGGCTGGGACCACTTCCGCGATGGCTGAGCCATTGCCGCGCCCGACGTGGCGGGACCCGGTGCACGTGCTGGCCTTCGGTTTCGGGGCCGGCGCGGTGCCGAAGGCCCCGGGTACGGCCGGCACGCTCGTCGCGATGCCGCTGTGGCTGCTGGCGAGCGGGCTCCCGCTGTGGGCCTACGTCGGGCTCACCGCCGCTGCGTTCGCCGCCGGCGTCTGGCTCTGTGGGCGCGCCGCCGCGGAACTCGGGGTGCACGATCACCCGGGCATCGTCTGGGACGAGATCGTCGGCTTTCTCGTCACCATGACGGCGGCGCCCGCCGGACCGATCTGGGTGGTGACGGGGTTCGTGCTCTTCCGGGGATTCGATATCCTGAAGCCCTGGCCGATAAACCGCCTCGACGCCCGGGTGCGCGGCGGACTCGGGATCATGGTGGACGACCTGGTGGCAGGGCTCTATGCGTTCGTCACACTGCAGGCAGCCGCCCTCTGGGCGGGGCACTGAGAGGCGCGGGGGGATGAGGCGCCTGCTGACGGCGCTCTGCCTCCTCGCGGTCGCGGGCGTGGCCACCGCGCAGGGCCCGCAGGTCAAGGTCGTCGCCCTCTTCCCGGACCGCGCGATGCTCGAGATCGACGGCAAACAGCGGCTCCTGCGCGCCGGCCAGACCAGCCCGGAGGGGGTGAAGCTGATCGCCGCCGACACCCACGAGGCGGTCGTCGACGTGGACGGCCGGCGCGAGACGCTCGGCTTCGGCTCGTCGGTCGGCGGCACCTTCGCGGCGCGCGAGACGACCGAAGTCACCATCTACCGGGACCTGCGCGGCAGCTACACCGCGGTGGGCAGCATCAACGGGCGTCCGGTCAACTTCCTCGTGGACACCGGCGCGAGTGCCATCGCCATGAGCGCCGCGGAGGCGCGCCGGCTCGGCATCGCGTTCCGTATCGACGGCGACCCGGTCGGCGTGAGCACGGCCTCGGGCGTCGCCCGCGGCCACCGCGTGACCCTCGATCGGGTCAGCGTGGGCGACCTCACGCTGCGGGGCGTGGACGCGCTGATCATCGCGGGCGACCGCCCGGAGCAGGTCCTGCTGGGCATGACCTTCCTGAACCGCGTCGACATGCGGCAGGACGGCACGACGATGGTCCTGCGCGCTAAGTGACCTCGCGCTTCGCCGCCGGGCGGGTGACCCGCCGCCGGTGGCAGGCGGTCCCGAGCGCCACGTGCCCTGCCTTCTCGGCAAGCGCCTCGTCGAGCCGGCGCACCACGGTCTTCAGCACCTCGAGGCGCGCGTAGCGCTTGTCGTTGCCCGGCACCAGGTGCCAAGGCGCGTACTCGGTGCTGGTGCGGATCGCCATTTCGTTCACCGCGAGCTTGTAATCGTCCCACCGGTCGCGGTTGCGCCAGTCCTCCTCGGTGATCTTGTGCTGCTTGTACGGGGTGTCCTCGCGCGCCTTGAAGCGCGCGAGCTGCTCGTCCGGACTGATCTGCAGCCAGAACTTGAGCACGATCACCCCGTTCTCGTGGAGCTGCTCCTCGAAACCGTTGATCTCGTTGTAGGCGCGCTGCCACTCGGCCGGGCTCGCGAAACCCTCGACCCGCTCGACCAGGACGCGCCCGTACCAGGACCGGTCGTAGACGGTGATGTAGCCGTGGCGCGGCACGTGGCGCCAGAAGCGCCAGAGATAGTGGTGGGCGCGTTCCTCGTCCGTCGGCGCGGCGACGGTGATGGTGCGGTAGAGACGGGCGTCGATGGCGCTCGTGATACGCCGGATAGCGCCGCCCTTGCCGGCGGCGTCGACGCCCTCGAAGACCATCATCGTGGAGCGGCCTGCCTTGTAGGCGGCCCAGGCCCGTTCGTTGAGGGCGTCGCGCAGCTGCCGGTACTGGCGCTCGTACTCCTCGGTCTCGATCCGCCGGTCGAGGTCGAGGCGGTCGATCAGCGTCACCTGCGCCTCCGGCGTCGTCGGCAGGCTCGGCGCGGTCGAGATTGGCGCGGACGGCCCCGGCTCGGGGTGCTCCAGGCGCGACTCGATGGCGCGCAGCAGGGTCTGGCCGACCGCGAGGTCGCGGTAACGGCGGTCGCTCGACTCGATCACGTACCAGGGCGAGATGCCGGTGTCGGTGTGACGCAGGATGCGCTCGGCGATCTGCTCGAAGCTCGAGTACTGCTCGGAGAACTTCGCCTTGTTCGGCAGCATCTTCCAGCGGCTGCGGTCGTCGCGGGCTAGCTCCTTGAGCCGCTTTTTCTGTTCCGCCTCAGGGAGATGGAACCAGAACTTGACGACGAGCGCACCGTCCTCGATCAGCATTCGCTCGAACTGGCGGATGCGCGCGAGCTCCTCGTCGATCTCCGCGTCGGAGCAGCGGCCGTGGAAGCGGTGCTCGATGGGCTCGAGGTACCAGCCGCCGAACAGGACCGCGATCTCGCCGCGGCCGGGGAGGGCGCGCCAGAACCGCCAGTAGCGGGGGCGGGCAGTCTCCTCGTCCGAGTGGTCCCAGAACGCGTGCACCTGCAGGCCGCGGGTGTCCAGCCACTCGTTGAGGCGGTTGACCACTTCGCCCTTGCCGGCTCCCTCGATCCCGGCGATCAGGATGACCACCGACGTCCGGGTGGCCTTGAGCCGGGACTGGGCGTCCAGGAGCGCCGTGCGCAGGGAGGGGACCTGCTCCTTGAAGAATTCCTTGGAGACCTTGCGGCCCAGTTTCGCGGCTTCGAACATCGGCGGAAGCCCCCGAGGTGAAAGGGGGTGTAGTGTCCGCACAACGTTGCACGGTCGCAAGCCCGGCGGGCACGTCGAGGCGACGGACGAAAAAAGCCGCGGCGTGGTCGACACGACCCTGCCGGGCGAACACGGCGCCCGTAGGCGCCGCGCGGAGGACGATCAGGCGGCCCGGGCGAACACCGCGGACGGGCGGGCACCGCCGGCCGCGAGCTGGTCGATCGCGCGGAATACCGCCACCGGGTCTTCCTTGGGCGCGTAGGCCGCGCGGTTCATCCACTCGGTCGCCTGCACCGCATCCCTCGGCACGCCGAGGCCGAGGTAATAGAGGCACGCGATGCTGCGCTGTGCCTGCCGGTGTCCCTCCTGCGCGAGGGACAGCCAGAGGGCGTAGGCGTCCGCATACCGGCCCTCGCGCGCCGCGCGCAGGGCCGACCCGTAGATGATGTCGTCCGAACTCGAGTGCATCCGCTCTCCTCCTCTTTAGACGGGGGCCGGGGAGGGTCGCGACCGCGCACGAATCCGCTCGCCGGCCAGTTGCCGGCTTCTCTGGCCGGCTCGCTGCTGCTTGCTTCAGAGCATAGAGCGTGATGCGCAGGGCGTTTGACAATTCGCAATCGAATTTTTCGATGCTGCGCTGCAGTCTGACAAATAACTAGAACTCTCTTTAATAAAACTTTGAGAAATCTCGTTTTGTCAACATTTCTTAATAAATCTCGACAACACATCGCAAAAATACTGCAACTCGCTTTCCTCATTATAAAAATGAGGTGACACCCGCAGTCCGCCGCCCCGCGCCGCGCAGACGACGCCGTCAGCCGCGAGCTGCGCCACGAGCGCGGCGCCGTCGGTGCCTGCGATCCGTGCGGTGACGATGCCCGACCAGCGCGCCGGGTCGGACGAACCGAGCAGGTCCATGCCGGGAATTGCCTCCAGGGCGGCGCGCAGGGTGGCGGCGTGTCCGCGGATCGCCCCGGCGATCGCGTCGGCGCCGATCTCGAGCAGCAGGCCGAGGCTGGCGTCGAGGGCGTGCGCGCCGAGCAGGTTCGGGCTGCCGGCCTCGAACCGCTGCGCGGACGGTGCCAGGCGCCAGTCCGGGCGTTCGTAGTCCCCAGGGTGGGCCAGACAGTGCCAGCCGAGCTGGCGCGGCTCCAGGCGCTCGAGGACCGTGTCGCGGCAGTAGAAGACCCCGAGGCCCTCCGGGCCCAGCAGCCACTTGTGGCCGTCCGCGGCCAGGAAGTCGATGCGGCAGGCCTCGACGTCGATTGGCAGCGCGCCCACGCCCTGAATCCCGTCCACGCACAGCAGGATCCCGCGCGCCCGGCAGAAGCGACCGAGACGCTCGAGGTCCAGGGTGAGGCCAGTCACATAGTGAACCCAGCTCACCGCCATCAGCCGGGTCGAGGCGTCGCAGGCGGCGGTCAGCGCGCCCTCGGGGTCGGCTGCCGCATTGACGTCGACGGGTCGGAACGAGACGCCGCGGTCGCCGAGGGCTTCCCAGACGACCCGGTTGGAGGGGAAGTCGCGGGCAATGCCGACGACCGAGTCCCCGGATTGCCAGGGCAGCCCGAAAGCGACGATCGACAGGCCCTCGGAGGTGTTCTTGACGAGCGCGATCTCGTCGATGCTGCGCGCGCCGAGAAGCAGGCGGAGCCGCTCGCGCAGGCGGTGCTCGGTGGCGAGCCAGCGCGCGTAGTGGAGCGCACCCGAGGTCGCGTTCTCGGCGGCGAACCGGGCGACGGCATCGGCGCTGCGCCGCGGCCAAGGCGCCACGGCAGCGTGGTTCAGGTAGACCAACCCCGGGGCGAGCCCGAACTCGTCATTGCGCATAATGTATATTATGTCAACTTATGGGTGCGCGGCCGGAAGGCGCATTCGCCGTGCCCCTCGGCCCCAAGTCGTGGTCACCCCGCGCCCGCGACGCCGACGCGTCACGGCATGAACGGGTTCATCGCCCCCATGGGGCCGGCGAACTGATGGACGCTGTTGCGGATCCCCGCGACGCCGCCGAGCATGCTGTGCACGCGCTGGTCGATGACGAGCATCCCGTGACCCATCGGCGCCATCTCCCGGTCGATCGTCCCGACGTGGGTGGTGATCGCGTCCATGGCGTCGCCGATGCGCGGCATGTTGGAGCCGATCGAGGTCATGTGCGCGGCGATGGGCTCCATGTTGGCGATCCGCCAGTCCATCGAGTCCATCTGCTGCGCGATCGCGGCCATGTCGCCGTCGATCCCGCGCAGCTTGCCGTACATCGAGTCCATGGCCACCACGATCTCCTGGAGGTCGTTGTACAGGACCTGGATGTAGGAGATGTTGAACAGCGCGAGCACGGCCAGGAGGACCGAGACGACGATGGTCACCAGGTCGGTGATCCGGAAGTGGCGATAGCGCTCGTCGATGTGCAGCTGGGTCTCCCGCCCCAGGCGGGCGATCACCTCGACCCACGCGCGCCTCGAGTCCTCGGCCATTTCAGCCTCCTAGGGGAACGGGAACATCTTGTTGAGCGAGCGCGCCGGCTGCGAGGCCCGGCCCATGTCGGCCCCCATGGCGTGGACCTCCTGGTTCATCGCGTCCATGGTCGCCGAGATGTTGCCGACATTGGCCCGCACGCCGGACATGCTGCGGGAGATGCCGTCGACGAGGCCCCGCATCTGCTCGACGTCGTCCGAGATGAAGGCCATCTGCTCGTCCATCACCGCCGCCTGCTCGCGGATGCCCTCGAGCAGCGCGACCCGCTGCTCCATCGAGGCGATGCGGTTCGTGATCTGGCTCATCCGCTGGGAGATCGAGCTGAAGTGCCCGTTCATGCGGACGACCACGGCCGACATCTGGTTCACCTGCGAGCTCAGGGTCAGCAGCAGGATGAGGATCGAGAAGGCGATGGCGCCGAGGATGATGATGCCGGCGAGGATGCTGTAGTTGAGGCGGTCGCCGAGGCGGTTCTTGATGTCGATCTGGCTGAGGATGATCCCTTCGAACGAGCTCAGGGCCCGCAGGAACTGCTCCTGCAGGATCTTCTCGTCGCTGCTCGCCTTGGGCGGGTTGCGCCGCTCGCTCATCGGCCGGCTTCAGGTGCTTGACAGGGTTCTGGGCGCAGCATAGCACCGCCCCTGCCCTGCGCAGCCCCTCCGGTCGGCTAACGCTCCTCGGGCGGCCGGATGCGGCGGAACGAAAAGTAGAGCGCGACGTCGTACCCGATCTTCATGGCTGCGCCGACCACGAGGGGTGCGCCGAGCGACAGCGACTGCATGAACAGGCCGGCGAACGGCGGGCCCGCCGCCCACCCCGCCAGGCGCACGACGTTGGTCACCCCCGAGGCGAAGGTGCGTTCCTCGGGGCGCACCATCGCCATCACGTAGGACTGGCGCGTCGGGACGTCCATCTCGACGAGTCCCTCGCGCAACAGGAACAGGACCGCGGCGGTCCAGAAATCCGGGGCGATCGCGACGGTCGCCAGCAGGAGGCTGGAGGGGATGTGGGTGAACACCATCGTGTTCACCAGGCCGATGCGGCGTGCCAGCCAGGCGGCACCGAGGTGCGAGGCGGCGTTGAGCGCCCGGGCGCCGACGAAGAGCCAGGCGAGCGTCACCTCGTCCGCGCCGAAGCGCGCGTGGAAGAAGTACGCGACCAGAGCCGAGCCCAGGAATCCGCCAGCGAGCGCATCGACCGCGAACAGCGCCGAGATGCGGGCGACGCGGCGACGGCTCTCCGGCGCCACACGCACGGTCTCGGTACCCGTCCGCCCCGCCTCGATCCTCGGCGAAAGCCGGGCCGAGAGCACCGCCGTAACGGTCAGCAGCAGGCCACAGAGCAGGAGGACCGCGCGCAGCGACTCGACGTCGCCCGCGGCGCCGACATCTCGCAGCAGGCTCGGCAGCGCGGCGAGCAGTGCCCCGAGGGCGTGGCCGACATCCTGCAGGACGTTGTACCAGGCGAAGGCGGCGGTGCGCTCCGTCTCGCCGGTCGTCGCCGGGAGCACGGCCTGCTCGACCGCCAGCGAGGCGCCGCGGTCCCTGCCCTGCCCGTTCAGCATGCCGACGAAGGCCATCGCCGCGAGCGCGGGCAGCGCGGAGACGACGGCGGCGCCGAGCGCGCCCGCGGCGCCCAGCGTGGCGAGCACCACGAGAGTGCGGCGCCGGCCGAAGCGGTCGGCGCGGAAGGTCGAGAGCAGCAGGGCGGCCGTCATGCCTGCGAGGCCGGTGCTCACGACCAGCCCGATCTCCGCCGGCCCGAGGCCGAGCCGGGCCAGGTACAGCCCGAGCAGCACCCCGACCGTCCCCGTCGCCACCGCGCGGAGGAAGGCGGCGGCGTAGATCAGTCGGCGGTCCGTCAAGCCCGGCGCCAGGTCGTGCCGCCCGGCCCGTCCTCGAGCACGACGCCCTGGTCCTTGAGCGCGTCGCGGATGCGGTCCGCCTCCGCCCATTGCTTCGCCTGGCGCGCAGCCAGGCGCTGCGCGATCAGCGACTCGATCTCGGCGTCGGACAGCCGCGCGCCGTCGCCCTCCCCGCCCCGAAGGTAGGCCTCCGGGTCGCCCTGCAGGAGACCGAGGATGCCGCCGAGGCGCCGCAGCTCGGCGCCGAGGGGCGCCGCCGCCGCGTCGGATTCGCGCCGCAGCCGGTTCACCTCGCGCGTCAGGTCGAAGAGCACCGCGAGGGCCTCGGGCGTGTTGAAGTCGTCGTCCATCGCCGCGTGGAAGCGCGCAGTGAGCTCGCCCGACGCGTCGGCCGGCGCGTCCGGCAGGCCGCGCAGCGCGGTGTAGAAGCGCGTGAGGGCGCCGCGTGCGTTTTCCAGGTTCGTCTCGTCGTAGTTGAGCGGGCTGCGGTAGTGGCTGCCGAGGATGAAGTAGCGCACCTCCTCGGGCCGGTAGCGCGCGAGGATCTCGCGCACCGTGAAGAAGTTGCCCAGCGACTTGGACATCTTCTCGTCGTTGATGCGCACGAAGCCGTTGTGCATCCACCAGTTGACGAAGGGCTCGCCGGTCGCGCCCTCGGACTGCGCGATCTCGTTCTCGTGGTGCGGGAACGCGAGGTCGGCGCCGCCACCGTGGATGTCGAAGTGGTTGCCGAGCGCGCGCGTCGACATCGCGGAGCACTCGATGTGCCAGCCGGGGCGGCCCGGCCCCCAGGGCGACTCCCAGGCCGGCTCGCCCGGCTTGGCCGCTTTCCAGAGCGCGAAGTCGAGCGGGTCGCGCTTCTGCTCGCCGGGCTCGACGCGGGCCCCGGCGCGCAGGTCCTCGGTCGACTTGCCGGACAGCCGGCCGTACCCGTCGAAGCTGGCCACCGCGTAGTAGACGTCGCCGTTGCCCGCGACGTAGGCGTGGCCGCGGTCGATGAGGCGCTGGATCATGTCGAGGATCTCGCCGACGTGCTCCGTCGCGCGCGGCTCGAGCGTGGGCGGGAGGATGTCGAGCGCCGCCGCGTCCTCGTGCATCGCCGCGATGAAGCGACCGGTCAGCGTGTGGAAGGGCTCCCCGTTCTCGTTCGCGCGCTTGATGATCTTGTCGTCGATGTCCGTGACGTTGCGCACGTAGGTGACGTCGTAGCCGCGCGCGGTCAGGTAGCGGTAGACGACGTCGAAGACGACCAGCACGCGGGCGTGGCCGAGGTGGCAGTAGTCGTACACGGTCATGCCGCAGACGTACATGCGCACCCGGCCCGGCTCGATGGGCACGAAATCGTCCTTGCGGCGCGTGAGGTCGTTGTAGATCTTGAGCATGGCCGTGGTCCGTGGCGCCGGCGGCGCCGGCAGCGTGCGAAGGCCGCGATGGTAAACGAGCAGGGGCCGCGCGGCCACGCGACGCGCCCCGTTTGGCGGCGCGGAGGTGCGCCGCTATGATGGCGCGCCACCCCCACCCGAGGATCCCAGACGATGCCCCGTTTCCTTCGCGCCCTGTTCCCCGCCCTGCTGCTGTTCGCGCTCGCCGCCCCGGCATCCGCCGAAGCGGTCCGTGTCCTGATGGAGACCAGCAAGGGGCCGATCACGCTGGAGCTCTACCCGGACAAGGCGCCGCAGACGGTCGAGAACTTCCTGCGCTACGTGGACGACGGCTTCTACGATGGCACCGTCTTTCACCGCGTCATCCCGAAATTCATGATCCAGGGCGGCGGCTTCACGCCGGCGATGGAGCAGAAGAAGACCCGCGAGCCCGTCAAGAACGAGGCGAAGAACGGCCTCAAGAATCAGCGGTGGACGATCGCCATGGCGCGCACCTCGGACCCGCACTCCGCGACCGCGCAGTTCTTCATCAACCACAAGGACAACGACTTCCTCGACTACCCCGGCCAGGACGGCTGGGGCTACACGGTGTTCGGCAAGGTGATCGCCGGCACGGAGACGGTGGATGCGATCGCGGCGGTGCCGACCGGCAACCGCGGCGGCCACCAGAACGTGCCGACCGATCCCGTCGTCATCACCTCCGCGAAGCGCGTGAAGTGACCCGGCGCACCTGACTCCGACACCCGAGGACACCCCATGATCACGCTCAAGACCAGCCACGGCGACATCGTCATCGCGCTCGACGAGGAGAAGGCGCCGAAGACCTGCGAGAACTTCAGACAGTACGTCCGCGACGGCCACTACGACGGCACGATCTTCCACCGCGTCATCGACGGCTTCATGATCCAGGGGGGCGGCTTCAACGAGCACATGATGCAGAAGCACACGCGCGACCCGATCGAGAACGAGGCGAAGAACGGGCTCTCGAACCGCGCCGGCACGATCGCGATGGCGCGCACGATGAAGCCCCACTCGGCGACCGCGCAGTTCTTCATCAACGTCAGCGACAACGCCTTCCTCGACTACCCCGGCCAGGACGGCTGGGGCTACTGCGTGTTCGGCCGCGTGGTCGAGGGCATGGACGTCGTCAACCGCATCAAGGGCGTGAAGACGCACACGCACCAGGGGCACCAGGACGTGCCGGTGGAGGCCGTGGTGATCGAGCAGGCGACGGCGAACGACTGAGCGCCGGCCGGCCCCGCGGCCTGCGACGACGAGGCGATCATGGCGCCCGAAGACCTGCTCATCTCCGACCTCCATCTGGCGGCAGAGCGCCCACGCACGCTGGAGCTGTTTCTGCGCTTCGCCCGCGAGCGCGCCGCGCGGGCGCGCACGCTCTACGTGCTCGGCGACCTCTTCGACGCCTGGATCGGCGACGACGACGACAGCGCCCTCGCGGTCGCGGTGCGCGGGGCCCTGCGCGCGCTCGCCGACGCGGGCGTGCGCATCCGCTTCCAGGCCGGCAACCGGGACTTCCTGGTGGGCGAGCGGTTCGCCGCCGCGACCGGCGTCGAGCTGCTGCCGGAGGCCGCCGTCGTCGACCTCGCCGGCCAGCCGACCCTGCTCATGCACGGCGACCTGCTTTGCACCGACGACGTCGACTACCAGCAGGCGCGACGCCTCCTGCGCAGCCCGCCGTTCGTCGCCGACTTTCTCGCCAGGCCCATCGCCGCCCGCCTGGCCATCGCGGCGGAGTACCGCCGGCGCAGCGGAGAGGCCACTTCCCTCAAGGCCGAGGACATCATGGACGTGAACGCGGCGGCCGTCGTCGACGCGATGCGGGCCCACGGCGTGCGGCGCCTGGTTCACGGCCACACCCACCGCCCGGGCCGACACGCCCTCGCCGTCGACGAAGCGCCTGCCGAGCGGATCGTGCTCGCCCAGTGGCACGAGGACGGGGGCGAGTGCCTGCGCTGCGACGCCGACGGCATCGCCGTCGAGCCCGTGCGCTGACGCGCGGGCTTCGGGCCTGCCGGGCTCCGGCCTCCCCGTGACCGCCGCGAGCACGCGCGTGCGCGACGCGTCTTCGTTCGTGACGCTCCCAAGCGGGCGGCGTCTCGCTTATGCGGAGGCGGGAGACCCGGACGGGGTGCCCGTCGTCGTGTTTCACGGTCTGCCCGGATCCCGGCTGCAGCAGCACCCCGACGACTCGATCGCCCGCAACGCAGGCGCATGGCTGATCCACGTCGACCGACCGGGATTCGGCCGCTCGGATCCCTGCCCCGGGCGCACGCTCGACGCCTGGCCGCGCGACGTCGCGGCCCTCGCGGACGCGCTCGCGCTCGGGCGCTTCGCCGTCGTCGGCCTCTCGGGCGGCGGGCCGTTCGCCCTGGCCTGTGCCGCCCTGCTCGGCGAGCGCCTGACGCGAGTCGCCGTCGTCAGCGGAGTCGGCTCGCCGGGCTCCATGCCCATGCGCGGCACGACCCTCCCCGTCTGGCTCGCCTTCGGCATGGCTCACGCGAGCCCCTGGCTGCTCTCGGCCGCGCTCGGGGCGGCGGCGCAGCTGGGGAGGGCGTACCCCGACCGGTACCTGGACGTCGTCGCCTCCCACATGGCCCCGGCCGACCGGCCGATCCTCGCGCGTCCCGAGGTCCGCGCGATGTACGCCCGCGACCTCCCCGAAGCCTTCCGCCAGGGCACGGGCGCGATGGTCGACGACCTGTCGCTGCTGTCGCGGCCCTGGGACCTGCCGCTCGAACGGGTGAGCGTTCCGGTCAGGTTCTGGCACGGCGACGCGGACCGGATGGTGCCGGTCAGCGCCGCGCAGCACCTTGCCGCCGCGACGCCGGGGGCAACGCTGACCCTGTGCCAAGGCGAAGGGCATTTCCTGATCCTCGACCGCTGGGCCGAGGTGTTGCGCTGGGGCGTTGCCTGAACCCGCCGCGAAGTGAGTGATTTGGCTCAGCCGCGCCGCGCGCGGCGCACCGGCTTGACCGGCGCCAGGCCAGGAGCGACGCGTTCGTGCGCGGCCCACGCCGCAGAGCTATCTTGGATCCGCGGCACACACGGGCTGGCGGGATCGCCCCGCCGACTCTCCTCCTCCGCATTCACCCCGGCGCAACGCCGGGGTGTTCGTCTGCGGTGCTCCGGCACGGGCGCGCGGGGGCGCTGCCGAACTGAAGCTGCAGGTAGGTAGTAACACTAAGGAGAGACAACGATGGCACGGCGCGCCCGGGCCACTATCGTTGTAATGAGCATTTCCAGCTCGGCGCTCAAGGCGCCTGGCTGCCGGCCGACCGCCCTCCCCTGTCTCTCGCGCCACCGCGGAGGTGAGAGATGACGTACCTGCCCTTCATCGTTCGCACCCACCTCGACCTCACCGCACGCGGCTGGCACCTCGAGCAACTCGAGCGCGGGGCGCCCCCCTGGGCGCTGGCAGCCTACCGACGCGGCGAGGACGGGGTGCTCCACTACCTGCGGCGCCAGGGCGAGGTCCTCGTGCTCGTGTGCTCGCAGGAAGAGGAGGCCTGACGCGCGCCGCCTGACCGCAGCGGGTCTCAGGTGACCTGGCCGCACATCGCCTGAAGCCGCTCGAGCTCGCTCTCGGAGAAGCCCGCCGCGCGCCGCGCTTCGAGGTGCAGCGGGCAGCGCAGCTCGCCGCGCAGGAACTCCTCGAGCAGCGCGAAGTAGGTCGGTTCCGGGTCGAGGCCGCGTTGCCCGCAGAGGAATCTGAACCAGCGCGTGCCCGCGGCGACGTGGCCGATCTCGTCGCGCAGGATGATCACGAGCAGGTCGGCGGTGCGATCGTCCCCCGCCCGGCGCAGACGCTGCATGATGCCGGGCGTCACGTCGAGCCCCCGGGCCTCCAGCACGCGCGGCACCAGTGCCATGCGTGCGAGGGGATCGTGCGCGGTGCGGCGCGCCATGTCCCAGAGTCCGCCGTGCGCGGCAAAGTCGCCGTAGTCGTGGCCGAGCTCGCGCAGCCGATCGCGAAGGAGACGGAAGTGCTCACCTTCTTCCGCCGCCACGCCGATCCAGTCGCCGTAGAACGCATCCGGCAGGTCGCGGAACCGGTAGACGGCGTCGCACGCGAGGTTGATCGCGTTGAACTCGATGTGGGCGACGGCGTGCACCAGGGCGGCACGGCCTTCGGCGGTGCCGAGACTGCGCTTGGGCAGACTGCGCGCGTCCACCAGCGCCGGGCGCGGGGGGCGCCCCGCCTCGACGACCTCCGGCAGAATGGCGTCGCAGCCGACCGCCAGCGTGCCCGCGCGCCATGCGTCGCGCAGCGCGATCGCCAGGGCGGACTTGCGCTCCGGATCCGGCTCGACCAGGCAGGCGTGTGCAGCGGCATAGACGGTTCGACTCATTCCCCACGCTCCTCACGGCACCCGGACGCCACGGCGTCGACGGTGCCCTTCCCCGCGCCCCGGGGCCCGTAAGCCTTGTGTGCTAGACTCGCGCCGCCCGACCCGCCGGCGCCGTCCAGGCGGCCGCGTCGCACCCGACCCTGTCGCACGCCCCCCAGACCCCCGAGGGCAGGACCTTGGAAAGCATAAAGCTACGCCGGAACTACAGCCGCAACGTCCTGCTGCGGATGGTCTTCCTGGGCTCGATCGCCGGCGCCCTCATCCTCTACAACTGGCCCTTCCTGTCGGAGCTCTACCTCAAGCGGCAGGAGACGCCGGTCGGCCTGATCATCAACGGCTTCATCATTGCGCTGTTCGGGCTCGGCCTGGCGCGGCTCGTGGTCAACTTCGTCTTCTACATGCGGGAAGAAGGTGCCGTCATGCGCTTTCTCTCGAACCTCGAGCGCAGCCCGGACGAGCCCCTGCGCGGAGTGCCCCGCCGCAGCATGATGGCGCGCCGCTACCTCACGATGCAGGAGCTGCACGACTCGCACACGCCGATCTACCAGAGCGTCCTCGCCTCGACCGTGGTCGCGAGCGAGAGCAGCCGGGCGAGCTTCCCCAAATACGTCAACAACATCCTGATCCTGCTCGGCGCCTTCGGCACGATCGTGGCGCTGTCGGTCGCCCTCGTCGGCGCCTCCCAGATGCTCGAGAAGATGGCCAGCGCCTCGGGCGTCGGCACCGTGCTGCACGGCATGTCGACCGCGGCGAACGCGACGATCACCGCGATCACCTGCTACGTCTTCTTCAGCTACTTCTACCTCAAGCACCTCGACGTCCAGACCCAGCTCATCGGCGCCGTCGAGCAGATCACCACCGTCTACCTGCTGCCGCGCTTCCAGGTCCAGACCGACAGCGTGCTGTACGAGTTCACCGGCCTCATCCGCTCTCTGCAGGGTCTCGTGACCCAGATGGAGCAGTCGCAGCGCGTGTTCGCCGAAGTCGACAAGCACTTCATCAACGTCGCCGAGGCGTACCGCACCCGGGTGCAGTCGCTCAGCGAGGACCTCGAGTCCATCAAGCACCTGCTGCGCGTGGGATTCCGTCTGAGCGAGCGGGAATGAGCGCCGACGACGGCTTCATAGAGCTTCGCCTCAACCGGCAGGACGAGCTCGCCGGCGAGAACTTCTGGCCGTCCTTCACCGACATCATGACCACGGTGGTCATGATCTTCCTGATGGTGATGGTGGTGCTCGTCATGTACAACATGGAGCTGGTGCGGGACCTGCAGTCCAGCATCGAGAAGGAGCGCATCGCCCAGGAGACCGCGCGCGCGACCGGCGAGGAGAAGGAGAGCATCGCGATGCGGCTGCACGCCGCCGAGAACGAGCTCGCCCAGCTGTACGCCCGCCTGAAGCGCAGCGAAGAGGTGCGCAGCCAGCAGCTCGCCGCCATCGAGAAACAGTCCGCGACCCTGGACGAGCAGAGCAAGTCGCTGCAGCAGCAGGCGGCGCAGATCACCAGTCTGTCGAGCGAGCGCGACGGCCTGCAGCGGCGCAGCGCCCAGCTCGGCACCGAGCTGCAGACGGCGACCTCCCAGCTCCAGGCGGTGACGGCGCAGCTGGCGGCCGGCAGACAGGCGACGACGCAGCTCGAGCAGTCGCTGGCGGCGGCTCAGAGCCGCCAGGACGGGTTGAGCACCGAGCTCGCGGCCGCCCGGACCACGATCGCCGACCAGCGCCGCGAGCTCGACCAGTCGCGCGACAGGCTGCAGAAGTCCGAGCGCAGCCTCGCGGCGGTGGAGAACGAGTTCAGCGAGCTCAGGATCAAGTACGACAAGCTGGTGCGCCCCGCCCGCTCGCCCGCCGGACGCCACGCAGTGGAGGTCCGCTACGGCAAGTCGGGCGGCGGCTACACGATCCGGTTCCGCGAGGGCGACTCGGGCGAGTACGCGGACCTGTCGCGCGACAAGCTCGAGCAGCGGCTGGCGAAGCTCAAGGCGGAGCACCCGGAGGGCCTGTACGTCCGGGTCGTGATCCCGGACGGCAGCGGGCTGTCGTTCAGCGAGGCCTGGGAGTTCACGAACCAGATGCACCGCGGCTACGACTACTACTTCCAGGAGGGATCGGCCCCCGGCGCCACCGTGCCGGTACAGATCCCCTCCGGCGGGCAGCGCTGAGGGCGGGGCTTGCCCAGGGCCGCCCTCCTCGGGTATGAAGGCGGGCCCGTCTGCCTTGCGTCCCGGTGACTTGATGACCCCGTCCCGCCATCGTCTGCGTGCCCTGCTCGGCGCTGCCCTCGGTCTCGCCCTTGCCGCACCCGTCGCCGCGGCCACGACGCCCAAGGCGCCGGCCGCGGACGCGAGCCCGACGAAGACCACGCAGAAAGCGGCGCAGCAGCGCACGACGGGCAAGGCCACCGCGGGAGCGACCGCCAAGCCACCGCCGAAGGTGACGACGGCGAAGGCCCCGGCCAAGGGCGCCACCACGCCGGGCCCCGGGACGGCGGCGAAGCCCGCAGCCAGCAAGCGGACCGCCGCCGCCCGCAAGAAGGGACGCGCGGCGCCCGCGGGCGACGAGATCGCAGGCGACGGGGTCCTCGAGACCGAGTGCTACCGCCTGACGCGCGGCAAAGGGCGCTGCGAGCCGCAGTGCCTGCCGTACACCCGCTGCCGCTCGGGCATCACGAGCTGCCGCATCGGCCACGAGAACGGGCCGGTGACCTGGTTCAACTGCGAGCAGGCCCGTGGCAACACGTCGCCGACGCCGGCGGATGGCCGGGTCCTGGTGCTGGGCCGCAACCCACACAACATGTCCACCGGTCACACGCTCTACGTCGAGCGGACCGAGCCGCGCGGCGATGGACGCTACGATCTCGTCCTGTCACACACCAACTACGACCGGCGCTGCAACCTCGAGACGAACATGCGCGCCGAGTACGACCCGATCGCCAAGACGATCGACGTCCGCTCCGGCAAATGGGAGCCGTGGGGCCGCGATCTCCGGGTCTCGGGCTTCATCCACAACTGACCGGCCCGCCGGTCGTCACCGCGGTCCCGACCGCCTTCGCCTGGCGGGCGCGGGCTACTTCGCCTGCAGCCGGTAGACGTACTCGGCGAGGGCGAGGATCCGCGCCCGGACCATCACTTCGGGGTCGTAGGGATAGTCGTCAGCCCGCGGGGCGGCGCTCACCAGATAGTCGGCCCCCCAGATGGGCATCGCGCGCGGCCCGTGCGACTTCACCTCGGCACGACCGTCGATGACCTCGTAGACCCTCAGCACCGGAAAGACACCGCCGTTGTTCCTCGCGAGCACCGTGAGGTCCGGCACCTTCGCGGTGATCAGGTCGCGATAGGCGCCGTCTCCCTTCCCCGCCGGCCCGTGGCACGACGCGCAGTTCTCGTCGTACTCGCGCTTCCCGACGTCGTAGGCGCCCGCCGCGATCACAGACGCGACGGGCAATGCGAGCATGACCGCGCCGAGCAGCGCGGCGTGCGTGCGTGAGGCGTTCATCCTGGTTCCCCCCGATCGACGCGCGGCACGCGCCGCGTGACCGTCGACCGAAGTCTAGTTCGGCGCGGGGGAATGTGGCGGTCGGGCCTTCGTCCACGCCACCTGGTCGCGCAGGTAGACGGGCAGCGCCGAGGCCGCCGGCACGGCACGGCCCGCGACGACCTCGGCAGCGGCGATGGCCGCGACGTCCTGCGCCCGGCAGTGGACCGCCGACCCGACGTGCCGCAGGCGATCGCCGAGCCGCGCCGCAAGCGCGTCCCCGCACACGGCCCAGGCCGACCCGACGGCGTCCCAGCCGCCGCCGGGAGGGAGCGCAATCCCCGCCGCCGCGCACACCCGTTCCTCGCCCACGACGCGCATCACGCCGGTGCCGTCGGCCTCGCAGGCCGCCCAGTAGATCTCGCCCATGCGCGCGTCCGCCGCGACGAGGACCCGGGGGTGGCCCGTCTCCCGCAAGTGCCCCTGCGCCAGCGCCGCCAGCGTCGACACGGCGACCACGGGCAGGTCGACCGCGTAGGCGGTGCCCTGCGCCACCCCGGTTGCGATGCGCACGCCGGTGAAGGAGCCGGGGCCGCGGGCGAAGGCGAGCGCGTCGAGGTCGCCGATCCGCAGGCCCGCCGCCGCGAGCAGGGCGTCCATCATGGGGAGGATGAGCTCGCTCTGGCGCTGCGGCTGGACCTCGAAACGCTCGTGCACCGCGCCACCGAGCAGCAGGGCCGCCGAGCACGCCTCGGCCGAGGTGTCGATGGCGAGCAGCTTCATGCGGAGGCCGTCCGGGTGGTGGCCTGGCCGCCCTGCCCCGCGGCGGCGGGGTCGGCGAAGAAACGGACGACGTCGTCGAGCTCCCGGGTGCGGCGGAACGGCGGGAGGCTGTCCACGAACACGCGCCCGTACGACTTGGACAGCAGGCGCCGGTCGCAGACGACCAGAACGCCGCGGTCGGTGACGTCGCGGATCAGCCTGCCCGCGCCCTGCTTGAGCGCGATCACGGCCTGCGGCAGCTGGTACTCGAAGAAGGGGTTGCCACCGCTGGCCCGCAGGGCGTCGATGCGCGCCTGAAGCACCGGGTCGCCCGGCGAGGCGAAAGGCAGCTTGTCGATGATCACCACGGAGAGGGCCTCGCCCCGCACGTCGACTCCCTCCCAGAAACTCGCCGTCCCGAGCAGCACGGCATTGCCCGCCTCGCGGAAGCGGTCGAGCAATTCGGCCTTGGGCGCCGTGCCCTGGACCAGCAGGGGGTACGGGAGCTGCGCCGCCAGGAACGCCGCGGCCTCGTTCAACGCCCGGTGGCTGGTGTAGAGGAGGAAGGCGCGGCCCCGGCTCGCCTGCAGCACGCGCACGCTGAGCTCGGCAACCGCCCGGTTGAAGCCCGGCTCGCTCGGGTCGGGCAGGCCCGTGGGCAGCAGCCACAGCGCCTGGGTGGCGTAGTCGAAGGGACTGTCCCAGCGCTCGGTGCGCGCCTCGTCGATGCCGAGTCGCTGCCGGAAGTGGCCGTAGTCGCCGCCGACCGCGAGCGTCGCCGACGTGAAGACCCAGGTCCCGCGCCGCCGGGAGAGCTGCGTGCGGAACGTCTCCGAGATGTCGAGCGGCGTGCGGTTCAGGCGGAAGCCCGTCTGGAACGTCTCGAGCCAGCGGATCTCGCCCGCCCCCTCCTCTGCCGCACGGAAAACGGTGAGCTCGCGGCCGAGCGTCTGGGCCCGGGCGAGACAGTTGTCGAGGCCCTTGCCGCGCCCGCCGGCGGCGTCGAGCCGCGCCGCGAGCTCCGCCAGGGCCTCGCTCAGCCGCGAGGAGGCGGCGACGACGGCGGGGGCGGCAGCAACCTCGGCCCAGGCCGAGCGCCGCGCCTCGACCCCGAAGGCCAGGCGCAGGTCCCGCACCGCGCGACCGACCGGGTCTGCCGCGGCGGCGAGGTTGGTCGGGTCGCACGCCTCGCGCCGCGCCTCGACCTCGACATCACGCGCGAGGTCGAGCAGCTGCCGCGCGGTCACGCTGCGGCCGAAGAAGTCGCTCGCCGTGTCGGGCAGCTGGTGCGCCTCGTCGACGATGTAGCAGTCGGCGGTCGGCAGCAGCTCGCCGAACCCGTCGTCGCGCAGGGCGAAGTCGGCGCACAGCAGGTGGTGGTTGACGATGACGACGTCCGCGGCCTGCGCCTGACGGCGCGCCTCGACGAGGTGGCAGCGGTCGTGGCTCGGGCACTCCTGACCGAGGCAGTTGTCGGCGGTCGAGGTGACCAGCGGCCACACCGGGGCGTCCTCCGGGATGTCGACCAGCTCCGCGATGTCGCCGCGCTCGGTGCGGGCCGCCCAGCCACGCACCCGGGACAGCAGGTCGGCGAGCTCCCGCGAGCGGTGCCGCCCGTCCATCCAGGCGCCCTCCAGCCGGTGCTGGCAGAGGTAGTTGGCTCGCCCCTTGAGGACGGCGACGGCGCTCGGGGTGCCGAGCACGTCGCGCACGCGCGGCACGTCGCGCTGGTAGAGCTGATCCTGCAGGTTGCGCGTGCCCGTGGAGACGACGACCTTGCGCCCGGACAGGAGCGCCGGAACGAGGTAGGCGAAGGTCTTGCCGGTGCCCGTGCCCGCCTCGCAGATCAGGATCCCGCCCTCCTCGAGCGCCTCGGCGACGGCCCGGGCCATCGCGTGCTGCGCGGGCCGATGCGCGAAGCCCTCTACCCGGCGCGCGAGCAGACCACCCGGGCCGAGATAATCGGCGATGGGCAGCATCGTCAACCCGCCTGGTCCGCCCAGACCTCCGCGTCCCGGCCGCCGACGCGGTCCCAGAGCAGGCGGCCGATGATCTTGAAGCGGGCCACGGAGAGCGCGCCCTTGCGCGCCTTGCGGCTCCCCGACTGCTCCGCATACTCCTCGAGGTCGGCGCGCTCCGCCTCGTAGATCTCGTAAGGCTCGTAGCTCTCGTCCATCAGCACGAGCAGGACGCTGTCCCACTCCTGCCCCATCTTGAGCTGGCCGACGCGCTGACCACCGCGCTCCTCGTCGAAGATCGTCCGCGCCTTGATCTGAATGCGCTTGCCGGCGCGCGCCGGGTCGACCGCGTCGTAGCCCGCCTCCTCGCCCGGCGGGCGCGGCACGAGGCCGAGCAGCCGCATCGCGTCGAACTCGGCGATCTCGGTGCTGATCCCTGGCAGCGGCTTGCCCATCGTGCGACGGTACTCGGCCGCGAGCTGGCGGGCCTGGGCGATCAGCTTCTCCTGGGCGTAGATGCTCACCGGCCTCGGGCACTCTCGGCGGCGCGACCCGGCGCCGGCGGGCTCAACGGCCCGACCGTGCGATGAGGGCGTCGTTGTCGCGCTTGATGGTCTCGTCGCCTCCGGCGAAGGCGTTCGACTTGGCGGCGAGCTCTGCCGCCAGGCCGCCATTACCCTGCTTCGCGCGCACGTGCGCGAGGCGGTTCCAGACGTACGCGTTCTCGGGCTCGATGCGCAGCGCCCGCTCCAGGGTGGCCGCGGCACCCGTGAGGTCGCCGGAGGAGCGCTGGAGATCTGCCTGCTGCAGCAGGGTCTTGACCGCCTTGCTCGTGCCCGCCGGCGTTGCCAGAGCCACGGTCTCGGTCCCGCCGCGCGGCGGACTCGTCTTCGGGACTGCGGCGGTACCGGGGGCCGCAGCCGCCGGGGCCGCGGCGCCGGCGACCGTCTCGGGCGGGACGCGCTGGAACCCGATGGGCTGCGCGCCTTCCTGCTGGATCGGCTGCACCTTCGGCGGCTCGAGCGGCGTGACCGCAACGTCGCCGCCGGCGGTCTTCTGGGTGGTCGTCGCCGGCCCCGCAGCGGAGCCGCCGGGACCGATGATCGGTGCCGGCGGCCCCTGCCGCACGGCCGGTGAGCAGGCGGCCACCGCCAGGGCGAGGCCAAGCATCGCGAGCGGGAGATAGGTCTTCATCGCACCAGGCTCTTGAAGAATCGCGTGATGGGATCGTCCTGCTGGGACTGCGGCGATCGCGGGCCCGGCGTGGGATCGTCGGTGGCCGCCGCGACCGGCGCAGCACCGCAGCCCTGCGCGGGTCCCGGCACGTAGCCCTTGACGAAGGCCATGCGCTCCGAGTCGCCGCCGCAGCGCGCCCAGTCGATCGCGACGCTGTCCGGCGGCGCCAGCGCGAGGCGCGCCGGCTTCACTTCCTTCATCAGCTCGCCCCACACGCGAAGCGCGCCCGCGGCACCGCTGAGGCCGGTCGGCTTGTTGTCGTCCCGTCCCACCCAGGCGACGGCCACCATATCACCCGTAAACGCGGCAAACCAACTGTCGCGCAGGCCGTCGGTGGTGCCCGTCTTGCCGGCCACGCCGACGTCCGCCGGGACGAAGCCGGCGAGCGGCCGGCCGGTGCCGCTGCGCACGACCTCCTGCATCGCCGTGGCGAGCAGGTAGACCGGCCCGGCCTCCACGGCGCGCTGCACGGTGAGCGGGTAGCGCTGCAGCGGACGGGCATGCTCGTCGAGCACTTCGCGGATGGTCCGCAGTGGCGTGCGGAAGCCGCCCGCCGCGAGCGCCTGGTAGACCTGGGTCACCTCGACCGGGGAGAGCGACACCGACCCGAGCAGCATCGAGGGGACCACGTCCATCGCCCGCTCGACGCCCAGGGCCCGCAGCGTCCGGGCGACGCGCTCGACCCCGACTTCCATGCCGAGGCGGACGGTGGCGAGGTTGTACGACTGCGCGAGGGCGGTCGTGAGCGACACCGTGCCGTGCGCGCGTTTGTCGTAGTTCTCCGGGGCCCAGACGTCTCCCGGCACCTTGATGCGCACCGGCTCGTCGTCGAGGGGCGTCAGCAGGCAGTAGCGCTCCGGCATGGCGAGCGCGGCGAGGTATACGGCAGGCTTCACCAGCGAGCCGATGGGCCGCACCGCGTCGAGCGCGCGGTTGAAACCGCGGTACTGCGCGTCGCGCCCCCCCACCACGGCGAGGACCTCCCCGCCCTGCGGGCTCGCGACGACCAGCGCGCCCTCGAGCGTGTCGGGCGGTAGCTTGCGCTCCTTCTCGATCTGCGCGAGCCGGTTCGCCACCGCCTGCTGCGCCCGGTCCTGCACCCAGGGGTCGAGCGTGGTGTAGATCCGCAGCCCGACCGAGGTGAGGTCCTCCTCGCGGTAGTCGCGGCGCAGTTGCCGCCGGACGAGGTCGACGAACGCCGGATAGGCAGCGGAGCTGCCCTTGCCGCGCGGCGCGACGCCGAGGTCGGCCGCCTTCGCCGCGGCGGCCTGCTGCTCGGTGATGAAGCCCTCCTCCTGCATCATGTCGAGCACGAGGTCCCGGCGCTTCTTCGCCCGCTCCGGGTGCCGACGGGGGTCGTACACCGACGGGCCGCGCACCATGCCGGCGAGCAGCGCGGCCTGCGGCAGGTCGACCTCGGCGAGCGGCCGGTTCAGAAAGTAGAAGGAGGCGAGCCCGAAGCCGTGGATGGCGCGCTCGCCGTCCTGTCCGAGGTAGATCTCGTTCGCGTACGCCTCGAGGATCTCGTCCTTCTCGTAACGCGCCTCGAGGATCACCGCCATGAGCGCCTCGTTCAGCTTGCGCGTCAGCGTCCGCTCCTCGGTGAGGAAGAAGTTCTTGACCAGCTGCTGCGTGAGCGTGCTGCCGCCCTGCACGACGCGACCGGCGCGCAGGTTGGCAAAGGAGGCGCGCACCAGGGCCTTGGGGTCGAGCCCGAAGTGCGAGTAGAAATCGCGGTCCTCCACTGCCATCAGCGCCTGGACGAGCGCCTTGGGCATCTCGTCGCGCCGCACCAGCACGCGGTCCTCGTGGTGCGACGGGTAGATGCTGCCGATGAGCGGCGCCTCGAGGCGGAAGATCGGCACCTCGGCGCCGGTTCGCCCGTCGGTGATCTGCTCGACGCCCCCGGGGCCGATGCGCACCTCGACGAGCCGGCTCGGCTCGGCGGCGTCCCAGAACTGGAAGGGCCGCGTGCTGAACTGGTAGCGGTTGCCAGCCTGCGACCAGGTCGCAGGCTCGGCGGCCTTCGCGATCCTGCGGTAGCCGAGGCGTTCGAGCTCCGTCGCGAGCTGCTCGGGCCGCACCGGGGCGCCGGCCCAGAGCTCCATGGGACGGCCGTAGACCCGCGCCGGCACGGCCCAGCGCTTGCCCTCGAACTTCACCTTGACGATGTCCGCGAGGTGCATCGAGTAGAGCCAGAGCGCGCCGCCGCCGCCGAGGGCGACAAGCGCCGCGAGCAGGAGGAGCGGACGGCCCCAGCCGCCGCGCGCCCGCCGCGACTTGCGGGGGCTGCGCCTCGGGGAACTACGACGGCCGGCAGGCATGGGAGAGAGGGGCGCGGGAGGCGGTGAGCTGAGCCGCCACGCTAGCACAGCGCGCAGGCGTCATCACGACTTGAGGCCGATGCCGCGATCCAGGAGCCACAGGGCGAAGCCGCCGAGCGCGACGATGAACGCGACGATGAGGCCGAACGCGAGCCCGAGGTCGATGTCCGTCACGCCGAGCAGTCCGTAGCGGAAGGCATTGATCATGTAGAGCACGGGGTTGGCGAACGACACGCGCTGCCAGACCTCGGGCAGCAGGCTCACCGAGTAGAACACGCCGCCCAGGTAGGTGAGCGGCGTGAGCACGAAAGTCGGGATCACCGAGATGTCGTCGAAGCTGTTCGCGAACACGGCGTTCACGAAGCCGGCCGTCGCGAACAGCATCGAGGTGAGCAAGAACACCGCGACGGTCACGGCGTAACTGTGGACCGCGAAGTCGGTGAAGAACGACGCGACCACGGTCACCGCCGTCCCGACGACGAGGCCGCGCACGACGCCACCCGCCACGTAGCCGCCGAGGATGACGGCATTCGGCACCGGCGAGATCAGGAGCTCCTCGACGTGCCGCTGGAACTTGGCGTTGTAGAAGCTGGACACGACGTTCGCGTAGCTGTTCGAGATCACCGACATGAGGATCAGGCCCGGGACGATGAAGTCGATGTACGGGTGCCCGTCCATCTCGCCGAGCCGGCTGCCGATCAGGCGGCCGAAGATCACGAAGTAGAGGGCCGTCGTGACCATCGGCGGCAGCACGGTCTGGAGCCAGATGCGCGAGAAGCGCAGGATCTCCTTCGTGAGAATCGTGCGGAAGGCGTGGGCAGAAAGGCGCCAGCGGCTCACTGGGCCCCGCCCTGCGCCTGGCGGCCGCGATCGACCATGTCGATGAAGAACTGCTCGAGACGGTTCTGCTTGTTGCGCAGGCTCGACACCTCGATGCCGCAGCGCGCGAGTCCGTCGAAGAGCCCGCTGACGGTCCGGCCGCGCGGGACCACGACCTCGAGGGTGGTCTCGTCCAGCCGGCGCAACTCGTACCCCGGCAGCGCGGGGACGTAACGGAGCGGCTCGCGAAGGTCGAGCACGAACGACTCGGTGTGCAGCTTCTCCAGCAGCGCGCCGATGCTCGCGTTCTCCACGATCTCGCCGTGGTTGATGATCGCGACCTGCCGGCAGAGTCTCTCCGCCTCCTCCAGGTAGTGCGTCGTGAGGATGATGGTCGTGCCCTGCCGGTTGGTCTCCCGCAGAAAATCCCACATCGCGCGGCGGATCTCGATGTCGACGCCCGCCGTCGGCTCGTCCAGGATCAGCAGGCGCGGCCGGTGCACCAGGGCGCGCGCGATCATCAGCCGGCGCTTCATGCCGCCCGAGAGCGTGCGCGCCATGACGGTTCGCCGGTCCCACAGGTCAAGCTGGCGCAGCACGGCCTCGGCGCGAACCCACGCCTCGCGCCGTGGCACGCCGTAATACCCTGCCTGGTTCACGACGATCTCGGCAACGGGCTCGAACTGATTGAAGTTGAACTCCTGCGGCACGAGACCGATGCACGCCTTCACCCCGCCCGGATCGCGGTCGAGGTCGTGGCCGAAGACGTGGACCTCGCCGCCGGTCTTTCGGACCAGCGAGGCGACGATGCCGATCGCGGTCGACTTGCCGGCGCCGTTCGGGCCGAGGAGCGCGCAGAACTCGCCTTCCGCCACGTCGAGGTCGATGCCCTTCAGGGCCTCGACGCCGCTGCGGTAGGTCTTGCGCAGGTTGTGGAGGGAAAGCGCGGGGGGCATGGTCGACGAGCGCCTGCAGCGAGGCGCGACATGGTATCGACCGGGACCCCCGCCGTCACGGTTGACGTGCGTCGCACCCCCGATCAATCCATCTTCTGCGCCACGAGACAGGCGACGTCCCGCAGGCCGCGTGCCGTGTCGCCGAGCGAGCCCTCCTCCCGGTACGCCCGGACGACGAAGCCTGCGAACCAGCCGAGCAGCTCGTTGGGCGCGAGACGCCATTCCGGGGTCGCGGGGCCGCGCATAGACACTGCCTCGCGGGTGAAGGTCTGGTAGAGGACGAGACCGCCGGGCCGCACCGCAGCGCACAGGGCAGGCATCAGCGTGCGCTCGAGAAAGTGCGTCACCACCAGGACGTCGCAGGACTCGGGCGCGGGCGGCTGCGCGACGACGTCGCGCACTGCCGCCCTGACCCGCAGTCCGCGCACGGCGGCGGTCTGCTCGAGGCGCGCGATCGCGACCGGCGAGAAGTCCCAGGCCTCGACGGTGAGCGCCGTGTGCCCCGCGAGCCACAGCGCGTTGGCACCGCGTCCGCAGGCCAGATCGAGCGCCGCGCCGCGCGCCGGCAGGAGGTGCGCGTTGCGCAGCAGGACCTCGGCCGGCGCGCCGGTGTCTGGCGCTTCGGCATGCCGGCGGTTCCAGCGCTCGCGCTGGCCCTCGTCGACGCCCGGCTCAGCCATGCAAGGTCGCGAGCCCGCGGGCGAGGTCGGCCTGGATGTCCGCGATGCCCTCGAGCCCCACGGCGATCCGGATCAGTCCCTCGCCGATGCCGGCCCGCGCACGGTCCTCCGGACTCAGGCGCCCGTGCGTCGTCGTGGCCGGATGCGTGATCGTGGTGCGCACATCGCCGAGGTTCGCGGTGATCGACAGCATCCGGGTCGCGTCGATCACGCGCCAGGCCGCCTCGCGCCCGCCCTCCACCTCGAACGCCACGATCCCGCCGGCCGCGGACTGCTGGCGCTCGGCAAGTCTCTTCTGCGGGTGCGAATCGAGCCCTGGGTAGTGGACGCGCGCGACGCCCCGCTGTCCCTCCAGCCAACGGGCCAGCGCGAGCGCCCCGCGGCAGTGCTCGCGCATCCGCAGGTCCAGCGTCTCGAGCCCCTTGAGGAACACCCACGCGTTGAACGGGCTCAGCGAAGGTCCCGCCGTGCGGATGACGCCGAAGACGTCCTCTCCGACCCGCTTGCGGTCACCCACCACCGCCCCGCCGATGCAGCGGCCCTGCCCGTCCAGATATTTCGTCGCGGAGTGGATCACCAGGTCGGCGCCGAGCTCGAGCGGGCGCTGCAGCGCCGGGGTGCAGAAGCAGTTGTCGACGGCGAGCAGCGCTCCGTGCCGGTGCGCCAGATCGGCCAGCGCGGCGATGTCGCCGAGCTCGATCAGCGGGTTGGAGGGTGTCTCGAGGAACAGGAGACGCGTCGCCGGCGTGATCGCCGCCGCCCACGCCGCCGCGTCCGCGAGGTCGACGTAGGTGACATCGATACCGAATTTGCTCAGATACCTGTCGAACAGAATCACCGTGCTTCCGAAGACGCTGCGCGAGCACACCACGTGGTCGCCGGACGCCAGCAACCCCATGCAGGTCGCGAGGATCGCCGCCATGCCGCTCGCGGTCGCGACGCACGACTCGCCCCCCTCCAGTGCCGCGAGTCGCGTCTCGAAGGCGCGGACGGTCGGGTTGGTGAAGCGCGAATAGATGTTGCCCGGCTCGGCCCCCGAGAAGCGGGCGGCCGCCTCGGCCGCATTCCGGAAGACGTAGCTCGACGTCAGGAACAGCGGCTCCGAGTGTTCGCCTTCCGGCGTGCGGCACGGCCCCACGCGCACGGCGCGCGTGCGGAAGTCCCAGTCGTCCCCGTCGATCGCCATGCCGTGTGCTCCCCGGCCACGCGGCCGCCGCAGACAGAAGCGCGATTAGCTACCAAACCCTTTCCCATCGCAACCGCACGCCCGCCCCCGGCCGCGGCCGCGCAGCGGCCGACCATCAGTATCTGGCGATCTGTTTAACGCACGACGTCCCAGGGAATTGACGTTTTATCAATGCGTTATTCGCAGACGGCAACGCATATTTCCCTTCGAGCGCACGCCTTGAGAAAGGTCAAGGCAATCCCCCCACTCCCGGCGACTGCGCCGACGCGCGGGGGCAGAAAAGAATGCGCCGAGGCGCGGTCGTCGACGCACCGCGGCGAGCCATCAGGAGAAGAGGAGGTCAACGTGTCGTCAAGCACTCGTCCCGCGCGGCAGGGCACCGCCTTGCTGATTGCTGTCGCACTGTCCGCGGGTAGCACAGCCGCGGCGCCGAAGGCGGAAAAGGGCAAGGTCGATCCCGCCCGGCCGTTTCCGCCTTCCTACATCACCATCGAGGGCCACAAGAACGTCAAGCCGGAGGACTGGAAGGACCCGCGGCTCTGCGGCCAGTGCCACACCGTCCAGTACGAAGGCTGGAACGGATCGATGCATTCGAACGCCTTCCGCGACCCCGTGTTCCAGGCACTCTGGGCACTCGGCGAGAAGGCCGATCCGAACCTGCGTAACCACTGCGGCGCCTGCCACACCGCGATCGGCACCGCCACCCAGACGGTCGAATTCGTTCCAACCACGCCGCTGCACGGCGGCTTCAAGGCCCCCGAGGTCGCCGAGCAGGGCGTCGGCTGCGACGTCTGCCACACCATCTCGGGAACCAACTTCAACAAGACCGCCGTGCTGGAGCACGGCAACTCGTCGTACGTCGTGGCGCCCGGGCCCACCAAGCGGGCGGGTCTCGCCGACGCCAAGTCGCCGTACCACGACACGGCGAAATCGGACCACCACACCAAGTCCGACTTCTGCGGCAACTGCCACAACATCTTCCACCCGACGAACGACTTCCCGGTCGAGCGCACCTACGACGAGTGGAAGTACTCCGTCTACGCGCAGAACGGGATCCAGTGCCAGGACTGCCACATGGTCCCGGTGGAAGTCGCGAACAAGGTCGCCGACACCATGACGCGGCCCGAGCACATGACGGACTCGCCGCTCGAGGGCTTCGCCGCCCTCGGCGGGCCGCTGCGCAAGGTCGTGCACACCCATGGCTTCATCGGCGGCAACGCGGTCATCGTCAAGGCGCTCGGCAAGGACAAGGTGGAAAGCCCCGAGGACCTCGGACGTGACAAGAACTACGGCGAGGCGGTGAAGCGCCTGAAGAGTGCGGCGTCGCTCCACACCTTCGTCGCGAAGAAGGGCGACCCGCTGCACGAGCTCACCGTCAAGGTCACCAACGAGCGCGCCGGCCATCACCTGCCCACCAGCCTCACCGAGGTCCGGCAGATCTGGCTGGAGGTGGTCGTTACCGACGACCAGGGCCGCGAAGTGTTCCGCAACGGAACGCTCGACGCCAGCAACGAGGTGCCGAAGGACGCAGTGGTCTTCAACGCCCACGCGGCGGACAAGAACGGCCAGTACACGCAGCTGCCGTGGGAAATCGCGCGGTTCACCGACGTCAACACGATTCCGCCGAAGGGCTACAAGTACGCCCGGTACTACTTCAACGTGCCGGCCGACGCGAAGAGCCTCAAGGTCTCGACCAAACTGCACTACCGGTCGTTCGCGCAGCAGCTCGCCGATCTGCTGCTCGGCAAAGGCGCGGTCCAGGTCCCGTCCATCGAGATGGCAACGCTCGAGGAGAGCGTCGAGCTCAGCGAGCTGCAGACGGCGTCCGCGGGCGCTGCTGCGGACAAGCACTGATGGCCGCCGGCTGTGTGGAGGAGCGAATCATGAAAACCAAGATTGCGTTGACCATCGGTCTCCTGCTCTCGGCATCCAGCTCGATCACCCTCGCCAAGGATGCGCCGATGTTCGTCTGGAACCGCACCACCCTCGGCATGGTGGAGGCGGCGAGCGCCGGCCGCGGCGAGAAGATCGCCGAGGAGCAGAAGTGCGCGAAGTGCCACGGCAAGACGGGCGTCGCGGAGGACGAGGACGCACCGAACATCGCCGGCCAGCGCGCCCCGTACATCGCGAAGCAGCTCGCGGACTACAAGGATGGGGCACGCGAGGAGAAGAGCATGGTGAAGGCGGCGAGAAAGCTCAACGCGCAGGACATGGCTGACCTCGGTGCCTTCTATGCCAAGCAGAAGCCGGAGAAGGCGGCGGGCAAGGTGAAGTCCGTCGTGATGGTGAGCGCCGGCGACGAGAAGCGCTTCCTCCTGCCGTGTGCTGCCTGCCACGGCAAGAACGGCGAGGGTTTCGGACACGAGGTCCCGGCCTTGATGGGCCAGAAGGGAACGCAGCTGCTCGACACCATGAAGGCGTTCAAGGAGGGCGACCGGGCAAACGACCACTACGGTCGCATGCGCTACATCGCCTCGAAGTTGAGCGACCAGGAGATCAAGCAGACCTCGGCCTTCTACTCGGCCCCCGCGGCGGCGCCGAAGAAGAAGGACGAGTGACGGTTGCCACCGCCCGTCGCGAGACGGGCGGTGGGATGGAGGAGCAAGAAGAAGAAAACGCAAGGGTGGCCGGACAACCGTCCCGGCCACCCGTTGTTTTTGCCATCGCCGGAGCATGTGAATGCCTCAAGTGACAGATGAGCCCGAGGGCGTCGCCCGATTTCTTGGCAAGCTCACGCTCCTGGGCGCCGCCGGCGTCGCCGCAGCGGGAGCGTTCGTCGGCATGGGGCTTTTCATGTTCAACATGGGCCGCGACATGAGCACGATGACGCAATCCGTCGTGCAGATGGGACGGGACGTGACCAGCATGGCGGACGACATGCGGGCGATGATGGGTCAGATGGGGGTCATGGCTCGCAGCATGGTCGAGGGCCAGGCGGGCATGTCGCAGGACTTCGCACGGGTGCGAGCCGGGATGGAGATGATGACCAAGGACATGGGCAGGATGGCGGGCGACATGCACGGGCTGAACGGCAACATCTC
>JALORY010000086.1 GCA_025458675.1 Gammaproteobacteria bacterium
CGCGTGCGCTGTCTGCTCGGCCGTCAGGCGCGCCTCGAGATCGGCAGCCGTCTCGCGCCGCGCCTGCTCGACCTCCAGCCGTGCCGCTGCGACGCGCGCTTGCGCCTCTTCGAGGGTCTGCGCTTTCTCGGCTTCGGCCTGTGCCGCCAGCTGGGCGAACGTCTCTGCCCCGCGCTGCTCGGCCGCGGCGAGCTGCGCCGCGACGGCGTCGCGCTCGGCCGCGTATGCCGCCCGCTCGGCCGCGAGGTGCGTCTCGAGATCCGCCGCCGCCGTCTCGTGATCCCGTCTCTGCGCCGCGAGTCGTGCTTCGAGGTCGGCGACGTGCGCCTCGCGCTCGGCGATCCCGGCGGAGTTGCTCGCCTCGGCCGCTGCCAGGGCGTCGGTGAGCGTCCGAGCCTTGGCGCGCAGTGCCTCCAGCTCCACGGCCAGCGCGGCCAGCGCCTCCTGCCGGGATTCGATCTCCGCGCGCTGTGCGGCGAGGGCCGAACGCAGGTCGTCGCGCTCGGTGGTCACGCCCGAGATGTCGGCCTCCAGCGCGGCGATGCGGGAGGATTGCGTCTCCAGCGACTCCCGCAAGCGGCCGCCGTCGCCGACCTGTGCGTCGAGCTCGGCCTGCAGGCGGGCCACGAGGGCGTCCCGGGCCTCGAGGTCCCGCTGCTCCTGCGCCCGCTGCTCCCGTTCGCCGGCGAGAGTCGCCTCGACCGCCTGCTGCCGGGCCTCGGCCGCCTTGAGCCGTTCCGTCAACTCGTGGCTCCGGGCCCGACTCTTGTCGCGCAGGGAATTGACCGCGTCGGCAAGCGTGTCGCGCTCGCCCTTCAGATCGGCTGCCTGCGACAGCGCGGCGTCGCGCTCCGCAACCAGGCTGCGCTCGGAGTCCTGGCGCGCGGCGGCGTCGGCCAGCGCCGCGTCGCGTGCCACCCGCATCGCGTCGAGCGCGGCCGCGGCATCCCGCAGGGCCCCATCGAGGCGAGCCGCATCCGCATCCCGCTGGTCCCGCTGCTGCACGGCCTCGGCCAGGGCACCGCCGAGCCGGGCGGCTTCGGCAGACTGCTCCTCGAGCCGCTGAAGGGCGTCCGCGAGCGCGGCGGCGACGCGCTCGGCCTCGGCCGCCCGCCCATCCGCCCGCCGCGTGGCATCCGCCAGGGCCTCGCCGAGGCGCGCCGCTTCGGCCGCCTGCGCGTTCAGCTGCCCGCGCAGGGTGGCGATCGCCTGCTCCGCCTCGGTCGCGCGGGAGGCCATCTCCTCCCCGAGCGCCCGGAGCGCGCGCTCACCGTCTGCCGCCGTCGCCGCGAGCAGAGACTGCAGCTGCTGCGCGGCTTCCGCTGCCTCCGCCTGGCGGGCCGACAGCTCGCCCGCGAGCCGGTCGCGCTCGGTCTGCAGGACGTCGACGCGTGCGTCGAGGGCGCGCAGCTCGCCACGCAGCTGCGCTGCCGCGGCGTCGGCCGCGGCTGCCGAGGCGTTCGCCTGCTCGCGCTCGCGCGCGAGGTCGGCGGTCTGGGCGGTCAGGCGGGCCTGCTCCGCGGCCTGCGCGGCGAGGCGCTCCTCCAGGCCGCGCAGTGCCTCGGCGTGTCGGGTCGTCGCGGTAGCCAGCTGCTCGGACAACGCATCGCGCGCGCTCCGCTGCTCGGCCAGCCGCCCCTGGAGCTCGAGCACCAGCTGGTCGCGCTCCGCACGCAGGGCGTCGAGCGCGACGCGGGCGTCGACGAGTTGCTGCTCGGCCGCCGCGTGGCGATCGGCCTGCTCCCGCGCAGCCGCCTCGGATTCCCGCTGCTGCGCGTCGTAGCGCTCGCGCGCCTGCGCGCCTGCGGTCACCTCGCCACGCAGCCCATCCAGCTCGGCCTTGAGTCCGCCGATGCGCTGCGTCAGCAACTCGATGTCGCGCTGCGCCTGTTCCTCGACCACCGCCCGCTCGGCCAGCAGCCGTTCCTGGTCCGCGCGCAGCCGGGCTGCCTCGGCGACGGCCCGCGCGCTCTCCTGGCGGAGCGACTCGAACTGCGCCTGCAGCTGTGCGAGCTCCGCGGCGCCCTGCTGGCGCTCCTGCTCGAGGGCGGCGATCCGCTTGCGCGCCTTCTCGATGAACTGGCGCGAGGCGGCGAGCTCGGCGGCGCGCGGGGCGTCGGCCGGGGCCCCGAGGGGCGCGGCGTCGGACGCCGGTTTCGCGGGCGGCTCAGGCGGGCTTTCGGCGGGCAACGGGGTCGGCGGCTGCTCGGGCGCAGTGAGGCGGTCGGGCGCCACCGCGGTCAGCCCGTTCTCCAGCACGCTGACGTCGTAGCCGCGCTCGGTGAGGAGGAAGGCGGCGGCGGCGCTGCGTCCGTTGGAGTCGCTGTAGACGACGTAGTGGAAGTCCGGGTGCAGGCTGCCGCAGTGTTCCCGCAGGAGCTCGATCGGCAGGTTGATGGCATCCGGGAGGTGCCCCTGCGCGTGCTCTTCCGGCCCGCGCACGTCGAGCCAGCGCGCCCCCTGCTCGATCCGCTGCTGGGCCGCCACGAACGGCTGGAAGCGGGCGACCGGCTTGCGGATGAGGTCCACGAAGTCCTGTCGGCCGAGGCGCATCAGGACGCCGTCGCTCAGCATCACCACGTTGCTGTTGCGCGGCTTGCCGGCCAGCAGCGCCTCCTCGCCGAAACAGTCGCCCGGTCCCAGGGTGGCCACTTCGATCGGGGACCGGCCGGCGCCGATGTCGCGGGTCACCACCGCCCGGCCACGGCTGATGACGTAGAAGAAATCGCCTTCCTTACCCTGGGTGACGACCTGCTCGCCGAGCGGGACGTCGAACCGGTCGATCCGGCGCATGACGCCCTGGATGTTGGCCGCGGGGATGCGCTGCATCACCCGCGAGGCGAGCAGCTGCGCCATCCAGTCGCTGTCGGATCCGGCGTCCCCGAGCTCGCCGACCTCGTAGTCCACCTCGTGGTTGGTGGTGAGCAGGTCGTTGAGCCGCCGGCTGTCGACGCGGATCAGGGTGCTCTGCGTGACGGCGCGGGCCGAGTACTTGCGCGGAATCTGCGGTCCGAGCGGGAACCGCGCGGGATCGGTGCCGCCGCGCACCCGTTCCACCGGCTTGTCTCCGGCGAGGAGCGTGACCTCGCCGGCAAGCAGATAGACGTGCTGCTGCTGGGTGTCGCCGGCGCGGAACACCGTGCCGCCGGCTGCCAGCACCTCGAGGTCGACGGACTCCAGCAGGGCGGCCAGGGGCTCGTCCTTCAGGGTGCTCAACGGCACCAGCGTCTTGGCCTGAGCGAACTCGCGTTGGCCGGGCTTGATCGACATCGGGGGGCGGGCAGCGCCTCTGTGTAGTCCTACGTCCTCTCGCCGGCGACGAGCGCTCGGCTCTCGCCGGCAGCGCGCGGCGGCCCGACGGCCGGCGCTGTCGGGTCGTTCGCCGGTTTATCGGACCACGGCACGGAAACTCAAGCGCCGGCCCCGCATCACCGGCCCAGCAGCTCGTCCTTGAGCGGGCCGCTCACCGGCGCCGGTCCCAGCCAGATGCGCAGCACGGCGGCGGCGAAATCCGCGCCGGCGATGTCTTCCCGGGGGCGGCCGTTGATCTCGACCCGAGTCCCCCGGCCGGGCGCGTAGTCGATCCGGACCGTGTCGCCGGCGCGCAGCGTGTCGAAGGCGCCGCCGAAGCGGTCGATCCGTGCCTGCAGGGGCGCCAGCTCGGCCGCGCTCTGGTTGGCGGCGAAGCCCTCGTTCCAGGCGGCGACCAGCTGCTCGCGGGGGATCTCCTTGTGCAGGATCCGCATCAGAATGCGCCACGGTCCGTCCGTCGCGAGGACACGGGCCGCGTCGCCCTGCGGTGCCGGCAGGTACAGACCGATCGCGTAGACCGGAAACAGGAGCTTGCGCCTGACGCCGGCGCCGTTCAGCCGCAACACCTCCGCGCCGGCCGCGGCGCCGACCTGCTCCGGCATGTCGACCCCGCCAACGTCGCGCGCGGCAGCGGCCGAGGCGAGCGTCAGGACGGCGAAGGCGACTGCGAAACGCGACGCGCTCATCGGGTTGCCTCGATCGTGGTTTCGGGCTGAAATCTGCGGCGGCGTGCGCATGGCAGTCCGTCGCGCCAGGCGAACTATGCTATTTTTTGCGCGGTTTCACACCAAGCGAGGGAGTCCACCAAATGGCCGAGAAGAAGCAGGCCGCGAAAGCGGCGCCCAAGAAGGCGAGGGCTTTCGAAGAAGGAGGTCGCGGGCGTGTTCGCCGCCCTCGGCGACCTCATCAGCGCGCACATCCAGAAGAAGGGGTCCGGCGAGTTCGTGATCCCGGACACCGGCGTGAAGATCCGCCGCGTCGTGCGCCCCGCCCGCAAGGCGCGCATGGGGCGCAACCCGGCGACTGGCGCGGAGATGAAGATCGCCGCGAAGCCGGCGAGCACCGTGGTGAAGGTCACGGCACTCAAGGCGCTCAAGGGGCTGGTCTGAGGGCTGAAGCGCCGACGCCGCGCGGGGCGCGGCGTCGGTCGGGGAAGGGGCGGGGCAGCTCGTGCCGCGCCCCTTCGTCTTTGCGGGTCAGTACGGGGGAGGGGCCATGCCGGGTCCCATGCGCTGCCCCGGACCGGCACGCCGCATCGTGTCGCGGAAGTAGTTGCGGTAGAACATCAGCGCGCTGCTGCCGTTGGCCACCACGTCGAACACCTTCCAGCCGTCCTCGCCTCGGTACAACCGGAACTCGAGCTCCGACGGATAGCCCTGCGGCCCCCGGATCGCCATCGGCAGCGTGACCTCGTCGCCGCGCTGGCCGCCGCGCCGCGGCGGCAGGAAGTCCACGGCCTGGTCGGCGTAAGCGGTCAGGTGCTGGGCCATCGCGCCGAGGAACATGTCGCGCAGCTTCGTCTCGAGCTTCTGCATCTGCTCGGGATCCATGCCGCGCGCCATCCCGCCGGCGGCGAAGCGCGCCATGTACGCGAAGTCGAAGTACCCGGCGATCTCGTCGGTGAGGAACTTCGCGACCTGCTCGCTGTTGGGCCGCGGGCTCTGCTTGAGAAAGCCGAGCAGCTTGTTCACGCCGTCGCGCAGCACCTGGGCGGGGTTCTGCTCGGCCGGCTGCGACGCCTGGGGCATGCCGTAGTAGTAGGCCGGGTCGCCCTGGAGCGCAGGGTAGCTGTAGCCGTAGCTCGGGCCGGGCCCGTAGGGCATGGCCTGGGCGGCGCCGGTCAGCAGCAGGGCGCCGAGAAAGACGGACCTTTTCATCGTGCTTCTCTCCGTGTCGGTTGGCGGGTGCGGAAGGGGTGCCCGAGGGGCGGGGCGCGGGGAGAGTGCACCCGGCCCACCGCAAAATCAATCGGGCCGTTTCCCCGCTCAGCGCGTGGTGAGCCGGCGGTAGATGTCCGAGACCTCGCGGGGCAGCTTGGCGACGTCGTCGATCACCACGTAGCTCGCCGGCCCGTACATGTGCGGCAGGTAGTCCCGGGCATCGCGGTCGATGGTGATGCAGAAGGGGTGCACCCCCGCCCGGCGGGCCTCGAGTAGCGCCATGCGCGTGTCCTCGATCCCGTAGGGCCCGCGGTACGGATCGAAGTAGTCGTCGGGGCGGCCGTCCGAGAGGGTGATCAGCACCTTCGTCCGGGCCTCGATATCGCCCAGCAGGCGCGTGAGATGGCGGATCGCGAAGCCCATCCGGGTGTACTCCTGCGGCCGGATGCCCGAGATGCGCGCGCGGACCTCCGCCGAGTAGGGCTCCGCGAAGGCCTTGATCCGGAACAGCTCGCAGCGCTTCCGTGTGATCCCCGAGAACCCGTAGATCGCGTAGCGGTCGCCGAGGCGTTCGAGCGCCTCGCACAGCAGCACGAGCGCCTCGCGCTCGGCCTCGTTGATCCAGCCGCGCGTGCTGCCGCTCATGTCCACCATGAAGGCGACCGCGATGTTGCGTTCGGCGCGCTGCAGCCGCACGAACAGCCGGTCGCTCATCTCGCGTCCGTCCCGGGCGTCGGCGATCGCCTCGACCAGCGCGTCGATGTCGACCTCGTCGCCGTGGATCTGCCGCTTGAGCAGGCGCGACTCCTCCCGCATCGCCTCGAAGCTGCGGCGCAGGTGCCGCACGAGGGCGTGGTGGCGCGCGAGCGTCTCGACGCAGAAGTCGTCGTGCACCGGCGGCACCTCCTTTTCCCGCATCACGCACCAGTTCTTGCGGTAGTGCTGCCGCCCGTGGTCCCACTCCGGGTAGAAGGTCGCGCCCTCCTCGTGATAGGTGCCCTGCCAGACGGCGTCCGGGTCCTGCTGCTGTTCCTCGTAGAGGCTGGGGTCGTACTCCCCGTCGCCCGCGGCGACGAGGTACTCCGGCGGGATGTCGCCGAAGTCGAGGTGGACCGACACCAGCAGCTGCCGGACGTCCTCGGGCGGGGCGATGGGCAGACCGTCGAGCGTGACCTCGAAGTCGAGGCCGCCTTCCTCGTCGTCGGCGCGAGCCTCGAAGCGGCGGTCGGCGCGCTCGCCGCCGCGGGGTGCGTCACCGGCGCGCTGGCGCAGCTCGTCCAGGAGCTCGGCGAGCTTCACCCGGAGCCGCGCCTTCTCCTTCTCGACGCGCGCGGCGCGGGTGGCCGCCACCGCATCCGGGTCGAGCCGGCCCTGATAGCACCAGGGCGTGAAGTCGGGGAGGCGGCAGGCGGCGTCCAGCAGCGCGAGGCTGTCCTCGGGCCGCGCGTCGCTGCGCTGGAGGCACCCCGTGACCTCCGCCCAGCCGGCCGGCAGCGTCTCGCCGCGCAGCATCCGCAGCCGCTCCATGTCGCGGTGCAGGCCGGGCAGCTCGCGCGCGATGCACGCCGTGAGGCGGACGGTCTCGAGGCCGTGGAGCTGGCGCAGGGCGTGCGCCGGGTCCTCGCGCCCCGCGCAGGCCGAGGGCAGGTCGAGCCGGAGCGTGCCGAAGCGCACCTGCGCCCAGAGCATGGCGCAGGTCGCCTTGGCGAGCCGGAAGTTGTCGGCCGCGCTCTCCATCGCGGCGGTGATCGCCGGGAGAAAGACGCGCTCCGTGTCGGTGTAGGCGTGCTCGCCCTGCTCGAGCTTGAGCTTGCGGCCCGAGAGGCCCAGCAGGAAGTTGCCGAGCACGCCCGCCACGTCCTCGAACAGCACGTCGGCCGCGTTGGCGTGGCGCGACTGCATGAAGCTCTCGACGTTCTCGACGAAGCGCAGTGCCGGGTAGAGCCCGAGCCGGTCGTAGTTGTCGCACAGCCGCACGGCCCAGGCCTCGATGACGCGGGGGTCCATCCGACCCATCAGGCCGGGGGCGCGCTTGGCGAATTCGTGCGCGAGCGTGACGTGCGTCGTCGCGATGCGGCGAACCCAGTCGAGCGCGAACTGCTGCTCCTCGCGCGGCAGGCGGGCGAGCTGCGCGGCGAGGTGGTCCGTGTGGTGGAAGGTGAACTCGACCTCGAGGAGCTGGTTGAGCTGCGCCTCGATCTCCGCCGCGCTGAGGGGGGGCAGGGCCATGCGGGCCGGTGCTCGCTCAGAAGAGCGAGGAGGACAGCTCCTGGATCGCTGCGAGCATCTCCGCGTCGTCGGTCACGGCCTGGGCGACGGCGCTGCGGCAGGCCGCCACGGGCTCGACGCCGCTCGCGATCAGCTTGCCGGCGTGCACGAGCAGACGGGTCGACGCGCCTTCCTCGAGCCCGCTGCCCTTGAGGTTGCGCGTCATGTGCGCGAGCTTGACCAGCCGGGCCGCCATTTCCTCGCCGAGGCCCGACTCCTTCATCACGACGCGCCGCTCCAGCTCCGGCGCAGGGTAGTCGAAGCCCATGGCGACGAAGCGTTGCCGGGTCGACTGCTTGAGGTCCTTGAGCACGCTCTGGTAGCCCGGGTTGTAGGAGATCGCCAGGCAGAACTCGTCGGCCGCCTCGAGCAGCTCGCCGAGCTTCTCGATCGGGAGGACGCGCCGGTCGTCGGCGAGCGGGTGGATCACGACGGTCGTGTCCTTGCGCGCCTCGACGATCTCGTCCAGGTAGCAGATGCCGCCGGCGCGCACGGCGCGGGTGAGCGGGCCGTCGACCCAGACCGTCTCCCCGCCGCGCACGAGGAAGCGGCCGACGAGGTCCGAGGCCGTGAGGTCGTCGTGGCAGGAAACCGTGATCAGCGGGCGTTTAAGGCGCCACGCCATGTGCTCCATGAACCGGGTCTTGCCGCAGCCCGTCGGCCCCTTCAGCAGGACCGGCAGGCGATTGCGGTACGCGGCCTCGAATACCGCGATCTCGTCACCCACCGGCTCGTAGTAGGGCTCGCGCTCGATGTAGTACTCCTCGGGACGCCTGCTGTGGGCTTCGCTGCTCACCGTCGACTCCTTGCCGGCACTGGAGGCGACCCTAGCGTTCGTGGGCGCCGCCAGCAACCGCACGCGGCGCGGGGCGATCGCGCATTCAGCGACTCTATAAGCGGATTCGAAATTTCGATTGAGATTGTCCGTTTGGCATATGGCGGCACGGGGCGGCGTAGCGGTAAGGTAGGCGACCCCAAAAATCGGCCGGCAACAAGGGCTTATGTCCTACCACGCCGGTCGGGTTAAAACCGGTTTTCCCGAGGTGCGGCGGCAGAGGTCGCCGGGGGCACCCGTTCGAGTATCCGCGACGGAGGACTATCCATGACGGACGTCGTAGCCACCAACCAGACCATCCTGGTGGTCGGCGGAGGCATCAGCGGTCTCACGGCCGCCATCGAGGCCGCCGAGACCGGGAAGCAGGTCGTGCTCGTCGAGAAGCGGCCCTACGTCGGCGGCCGCGTCGCGCAGCTCTACAAGTACTTCCCGAAGCTGTGCCACCCGACCTGCGGGCTGGAGATCAACCAGCGGCGCGCCAAGATGAACCCGAATCTCACCATCGTCACGATGGCCGAGGTGACGAAGATCGAGGGCGAGGCGGGCAGCTACACGGCGACCGTCAAGCTGTCCCCGCGCCACGTGAACGACAGGTGCACGGCCTGCGGCGACTGCGCCAAGGCCGTCGGCGCCGAGTTCGAGGACGAGTACAACTACGGCCTCACGAAGCGAAAGGGCGCCTACCTGCCCCACGTCATGGCGCACCCGATGCGCTACGTGATCGATCCGCGCATCGTCGGCACGGACGACGGGGCCAAGGCCAAGGCCGCCTGCAAGTACGACGCGGTGGACCTGGGGGAGACCGAGCGCGAGATCCGCTTCCCGGCGGGCGCGGTGATCTGGGCGACCGGCTGGAAGCCGTACGACGCCGGCAAGATCCAGCCCTACGGCCACGGTCGGGTGCCGAACGTCGTGAGCAGCGTCGAGTTCGAGCGCATGGCCGACCCCAAGGGGCCGACCGGTGGTCGGATCGTCCGTCCCTCGGACGGCAAGGAGGCGAAGAAGGTCGCTTTCATCCAGTGCGCCGGCTCGCGCGACCGCAACCACCTGCTGCACTGCTCGCGCATCTGCTGCATGGCGAGCCTCAAGCAGACCACCTACGTCACCGACGCCTACCCCGACGCCGAGGTCGCGGTCTACTACATCGACATCCGCGCGATCGACCGCTTCGAGGATTTCTACGCCAAGATCAAGGCGAAGCCGAACGTGAAGTTCATCAAGTCGAAGCCCGCTTCCATCGTCGCCAACAAAGCGACCGGCAGCCCGGTCATCCACGGCGTGAACACCGAAGGCTACCTGCGCTACGCGGACGAGCACGACCTGGTCGTGCTCGCCGTCGGGATGGAGCCGTCGGTGGACAAGGCCAGCTTCCCCGTGAGCCTCGTGCTCAACGAAGAAGGTTTCATCGAGCCCGCTGCGGAGAACGGCGGGATCTTTGCGGCCGGCTGCTCGGCCGACGCGCTGGACGTGAACCGGGCGGTGCAGTCCGCAACCGCCGCCACCCTGCGCGCCATCCAGGTCGTGAACCGCGTCGCCGGAACGGAGGGCTGACACCGTGGCTGACAAGAAATTCGCTGGCTACATCTGCACGGGCTGCGGCATGTCGAGCTGATCCGCAACGACGTCGCGAACGAGGGCGTCACCCACGTGATGCTCGCTGCCTGCTCGCGTCGCGCCAAGGTCGAGGCCTTCAACTTCACCGACGTCGCGATGTCCCGCGCGAACCTTCGCGAGGGGGTGATCTGGCTGCGCCCGAATACGCCGGAGAACGAGGAGACCACGCAGGAGATGGCGGCCGACTACGTGCGCATGTCCTGCGCCGAGGTCCGCTTCATGAACCAGCCCACCCCCTCCGCGGAGCAGGGCCTGGTCCGGCGGATCCTGGTCGTCGGCGGTGGCATCACGGGCATGACGGCAGCGGTCGAGGCCGCGGCCGCGGGCTACGACGTCGACATCGTCGAGAAGGCCGCGACGCTGGGCGGCCACGCCGGCCAGCTGGTCAGCCGCGTGCCGACCCGCGCGCCCTACGCGGCGCCCGAGGACACCGGCGTCGCCGCGCTCGCGGCGGCGATCGAAGCCGACCCCCGCATCCGCGTCCACCTCAACTCGCGCGTGACCCGCACCTCGGGCGCCCCCGGTCGCTTCGCGGTCGACATCAGCGCCGAGTCGGGCGCGACGGCGACCGAGCAGTACGGCGGGATCGTGCAGGCGACGGGCTTCAAGCCCTACGACGCGAACAAGCTGCCCGAGTTTGCGTACGGCAAGAGCAAGGACGTGGTCACCAACCTCGAGCTCGAGGCGCTGGTGAAGGCCGCGAACGGCGGCCCGATCAAGCGTCCCTCGGACGGCAAGGAGGTGAAGAGCGTCGCCTTCGTGCAGTGCGCGGGGCAGCGTTCCGACAAGGAGGGCCACCTGCCGTACTGTTCCGGTTTCTGCTGCACGACCTCGATCAAGCAGGCGATGTACTTCAAGGCGCAGAACCCGGGCTGCGACACCACGGTGCTGTTCTCGGACCTGCGCACCCCCGGTGCCGGCGGCGAGGACTTCTACCGCGCCGGCCAGCAGAAGCAGGTCACCTTCTCCAAGGGTGAGGTGTCGGAGGTGATTCCGGGCGCCACGCTCAAGGTCAAGTTCAAGGACCTGATACTCAACGACGACACCGAGATGGAGTGCGACCTCGTCGTGCTCGCCACCGGCATGGTCGCCAACTCGGGCCCGGATCCGTACGCGGAGACCGAGAACGTCGGCGTCAAGCTGGTCGCCGAGGTCCCGGTGGAGTCGATCCTCAACCTCGACTACCGCCAGGGCACCGATCTGCCGCAGCTCAAGCACGGCTTCGTCGACTCGCACTTCATCTGCTTCCCGTACGAGACCCGCCGTACCGGCATCTACGCCGCGGGCCCCGTGCGCCGGCCGATGGACATCCGCCAGGCCCAGGACGACGCCGCCGGCGCGGCCCTCAAGGCCATCCAGGCGCTCGAGAGCGCCGCGGGCGGCCGCGCGGTGCACCCGCGCGTGGGGGATCTCTCCTTCCCGCGCTTCCGCAAGGAAGGCTGCACCCAGTGCAAGCGCTGCACGGTGGAGTGCCCCTTCGGCGCCATCAACGAGGACGAGCAGCGCTATCCGGTCTTCAACGAGGCGCGTTGCCGCCGCTGCGGCACCTGCATGGGCGCCTGCCCGGTGCGCGTCATCTCCTTCGAGAACTACTCGGTGGACACGGTCGGCCAGCAGCTCAAGGCCGTCGACGTGCCGGACGAGTTCTCCGAGAAGCCGCGCATCCTGGTGCTCGCCTGCGAGAACGACGCCTACCCTGCGCTCGACCAGGCGGCCCTGAGCGGCCAGGAGATCACGCCCTTCGCCCGCGTCATTCCGGTGCGCTGCCTGGGGTCGGTCAGCCTGTCGTGGATCACCGACTCCCTGAATTCCGGCTATGACGGCGTGGTGATGATGGGCTGCCAGCGGGGCGAGGATTACCAGTGCCACTTCGTCCGGGGCTCGGCCATGGCGGCGGAGCGGCTGTCGAAGGTGGGCGACACCCTGAAGCAGCTGAACCTCGAGGAGGAGCGCGTCGTGGTGCACGAGGTGGCGATCACCGACATCGAGCGGGCGCCGCGTCTCATCAACGACATGAAGGCGACGATCGACAAGATCGGCATGAGCCCGTTCAAGTTCTGACGTAGGAGCGGCGGGGAGCCGCGAGGACCACGGGACCGCGGGCCGACGCCCGCTCCTACCCGGAGACGAGAGATATGAGCGATCTGAACACCGCGATGATCGAGAAGTACCGCACCAGCTTCCTCAAGGAGGTCGAGGCCAACGTC
>JALORY010000087.1 GCA_025458675.1 Gammaproteobacteria bacterium
TTTGCAACATTACAACAACAACGTCGCAATTTGCGCGAAAACAACACCCGCAACGACCAGGCACCAGACCTTACTCCTTACTAGACCGGCTTCCGGGAGGATCCAGAAAATGCCCAAGCGGCAGATGAAAGTTCAGCTTCTCACCCTGGCCGTGGCGAGCGCGCTTGCCAGCGGTTCGGCCCTCGCGACCAACGGTTACGCACTGCACGGCATCGGCATGCACGCGAAGGGCATGGGCGGCGCCTCGATCGCCCTGCCGCTGGACGCGGTCTCGATCGGCCAGAACCCCGCCGCTTCGGCGGTGGTCGGCAACCGCGCCGACGTCGGCCTCGACATCTTCCGGCCGATCCGCGAAACGACGCTCAGCCAGACCGGCAACCCGATGACCAACATGCCGCCGCCCGGCTTCTTCGACGGCAACTTCGACGGCAGCGAGAGCGAGTGGTTCTTCATCCCCGAGGCCGGCTACAACCGGGTGATCGACAGCAAGTGGTCGGCCGGCGTCTCGCTGTTCGGCAACGGCGGCATGAACACCGACTACGCGAGCCCGGGTGTCCCGCTCGTCAACTCGAATCCGATGACGGGGTCGCTCAGGGCTTCAAGTCGTGGGGCCTCGCGACCTTCGACAACCCGTTCACGTCCACCAGCCCGGGCAACGTGGCGGACAACGGCACCGACTGGGCGTGGGGCCTCGGCTTCCGCCTCGGCTGGCTCGGTCAGCTGACGAGCAACGTGAGCATGGGCGCCTACTATTCGTCGCGCACCTGGATGCAGGAGTTGGAGGAGTACGAGGGACTGTTCGCTGAGGAAGGCGACTTCGACATCCCCGAGAACTTCGGCATCGGCATCGCGATCAAGGCGACGCCGGAGCTCACCATCGCTGCCGACATCGTCCACATCAATTACAGCAGCATCGACTCGATCGCGAACAGCGTCTACAACTTCTATAGCTGCCCCGGTGTGATCGCGATGGGCGGCGGCGACCCGCGCACGGGCAACCCCTCGTACTGCCTCGGCGGCAGCAACGGTCCCGGTTTCGGCTGGGAGGACCAGACGGTCTTCAAGCTCGGGGTGCAGTACGTGGTCAACAACGAGTGGACGGTGCGCGCCGGCTGGAACTATGCCGAGCAGCCGATCCCCGAGAAGGAGACCCTGTTCAACCACCTCGCTCCCGGCGTGGTCGAGCATCACCTGACCCTCGGCGCCACCTGGAACCTCGCCAAGGACCAGGAGCTGACCTTCGCCTACATGCACGCCTTCGAGAAGGAGGTGGAAGGCAAGTACACCCCCGGCTTCGGCACGGCCGACATCAAGATGTACCAGGACTCCTTCGGCGTGCAGTACAGCTGGAAGATGTGACGGGCGACCGCAACTCACGGCAGCATGCGACCGCGGCCTTCGGGCCGCGGTTTTTTTATGCCCGGTGCAGGCGGTTCTGCGCCGCCTGCAGCTTGCCCTCGAGGAGCAGCGGCAGGCACGCGGCCGCCTCCTCGATCACCGCCCGGATCGCCGCCTCGTCGTCCCGCGACGGCCGCCCCAGCACGTAGTCGACCACGCGGTTGCGCTCGCCCGGATGCGCGATGCCGATGCGCAGCCGCAGGAAATCGGCCGAGCCGAGCGCGGGGAGGATGTCGCGCAGGCCGTTGTGGCCGGCGTGGCCGCCGCCCAGCTTGAAGCGCGCCGTCCCGACCGGCAGGTCCAGCTCGTCGTGGGCCACGAGCACCTCGCCGGGCGCGACCTTGAGATAACCGCAGAGCGCCGCGACGGACTCGCCGCTGCGGTTCATGTAGGTGGTCGGCTTCAACAGCCAGAGGTCCCGACCCGCCGCCGTGACGCGACAGGCCAGACCGTGGAACTTGGCCTCGCGCCGGAAGCTGCCGCCGTGCGTGCGCGCCAGCTCGTCGGCCAGCCAGAACCCGACGTTGTGCCGGGTGGCCTCGTAATCGCCCCCCGGATTGCCGAGCCCCACCACCACCCGGATCGTCTCTGTCACGCCCGTCTCCTGCGAATCGAGACCCCAAAGCGAAGCCGGCGGCCCGAGGGCCGCCGGCTGAACGCCCGCCGCCGGGGCGACGGACCTTGCTGCGAGCGGCGATCAGACGGCCGGCGTCTCCCCGCCGGCGGCGCCACCCTCTTCCTGCTCGACGCGCGCCGTGTGCACCGACACCACCAGGGCGTCGTCGCCGTGCGACAGGTCGACCAGCTCGACGCCCGCCGGCAGCGCGAGCTGCGAGAGGTGCAGCGACTCGCCGAACTGCATGCGCGACATGTCGACGGCGATGTACTCGGGCAGGTCCTTCGGGAGGCAGCTCACGACGACCTCGTTCAGGTGGTGCGAGACCTGGCCGCCCAGCTTGACGCCGGGCGCCGCCGCCTCGTTCTCGAAGTGCAGCGGCACGTGCATGCGGATCTTCTCGTCCGCCCGCACGCGCTGCAGGTCGATGTGCAGGATCTGCGGCCGCGCCGGATGGCGCTGCAGGTCCTTGAGCACGACGCTTTCCTGGCTGGCGCCGAAGTTCACGGCGAGCAGGTGCGAATAGAACGCCTCGTGGTCGAGGTGCTTGATCAGCTCGTTGTGGTCGAGCGCGATCATCTGCGGATCGACGCCGCCACCGTAAATGATGCCCGGAACCTTGCCGGAGCGGCGCAGGCGGCGGCTCGCACCCTTCCCTGCATCGCTGCGGAGCTCCGCTTTGAGCTCGAAATTCTCTTGCATGACAGTCTCCAGTCGTCAGTTGCCAATCCACCCCGCGCCCGCGACCAGGCACGCGGCGTCCCGGCGGCACCGTGCCGCCGAAGCCCTCTCAGTCGATGAACAGGGAGGTCACCGACTCGTCATTGTGTATGCGCCGCATCGTCTCTGCGAGCAGACCCGCGATGGTGAGCGGCCGGATCCGCGGACAGGCGCTCGCCTCGGGGCGCAGCGGGATCGTGTTGGTCACGACCAGCTCGTCGAGCACCGAGCCGCAGAGGTTCGCCACCGCAGGACCCGACAGCACCGCGTGCGTGCAGTACGCGACCACCTTGGCCGCGCCGGCGTCCTTGAGCGCCTTCGCCGCCTTGCAGAGCGTGCCGGCCGTGTCCACGAGGTCGTCGATCAGCACGCAGGAGCGGCCCTCGACGTCGCCGATGATGTTCATCACCTTGGCCTCGTTGGCCTTCGGCCGGCGCTTGTCGATGATCGCGAGGTCCGCCTCGAGCCGCTTCGCGAGCGCGCGGGCCCGGACCACGCCGCCGACGTCGGGCGAGATCACCATGAGGTCCGGGTATTTCTGGCGCCAGATGTCGCCGAGCAGGATCGGCGAGGCATACACGTTGTCGACCGGGATGTCGAAGAAGCCCTGGATCTGGTCCGCGTGCAGGTCCATCGTGAGCACGCGGTCCGCCCCGGCGGTGCCGATCATCTTCGCCGCCAGGCGTGCCGTGATCGGCACGCGCGCCGAGCGCGGGCGGCGGTCCTGCCGCGCGTAGCCGAAATACGGGATGACCGCGGTGATGCGCTTGGCCGAGGCCCAGCGCATGGCGTCGATCATCACCAGCAGCTCCATGAGGTTGTCGTTCGTCGGCGCCGAGGTCGGCTGCACGATGAACACGTCGCGACCACGGACGTTCTCCTGGATCTCGACCATCACCTCGCCGTCGCTGAACTGGCCGACGAGCGCCTTGCCCAACGGAATGCTGAGGCGCGCGGCGATCTCGGTGCAGAGCTCCGGGTGCGCATTGCCGGAAAAGACCATCATGCCCGTCGACGCCACTGCTGGAGCTCCCCGTTAGGAGGTTCTCATCCTACCGCCTTAGCCACTTGCGGCCGACCTACCCTCGCTGGGAATGAGTCGTTACACGCGAATCTGCTTTTTGGCTGGGGCGGTAGGATTCGAACCTACGAGTGCTGGAGTCAAAGTCCAGTGCCTTGAGCCTCTTGGCGACGCCCCAGTAATCCGCACTCAAGACCCGACCAGCGCCAGGACCGGCGAGCGGTCCACGCCGCGCGCGACGAAGCCCTCGTAGTCTGCCGGCAGCGTCGCGATCACCTCCCGGGCGCTCGCCTCGCTGTCGAAGGCCCCGTACACGCAGGAACCGGTCCCGGTCAGCCTCGCCTCGCCGTGGCGGCCCAGCCACGCGATCGCCCGGGCGACCTCGGGGTATCGCCGGCAGACGACGGCGAGGCAGTCGTTCTGTCTGGACCCCGCAAAAAAGGCAGGCATTGTGATGAGGGGGGAGTTGCGTGTCAATTCAGGATCGGCGAACACGGCGGCCGTGGACACGGCGCACGGCGGCCGCACCACGGCGTACCAGGTGGGCGGCAGCTCGAGCGGCGTGAGCACTTCGCCCACGCCCTCCGACCAGGCCGAGCGGCCCCGCACGAACACGGGCACGTCCGCGCCGAGTTGCAGGCCGAGCGCCGCCAGCCGGTCCGCGGAAAGACCCAGACCCCAGAGGCGGTCGAGCGCGAGCAGCGTGGTCGCCGCGTCCGAGCTGCCCCCGCCGAGTCCGCCGCCCATCGGGATGCGCTTGCGTACGGTGATGTCGGCGCCGAGCGGACAACCCGTCTCGTTCTTGAGCAGGCGCGCGGCCCGGACCGTGAGATCGTCGTCGGAAGGCACGCCCGGGACGTCGCCGACCCGCCGGACGACGCCATCGGCCCGCACCGCCACCTCGAGCTCGTCGCCGTAGTCCAGCAGCTGGAAGACAGTCTGGAGCAGGTGATAGCCGTCGGGCCGGCGCCCGACGATGCGCAGCATCAGATTGAGCTTGGCCGGGGCCGGCCAGACCGTGCGCGCGTCCTGGGCCATCGTCGTCGGCCTCCGCGGGATGCTAGGGCGTGAACCGCTCGATGGTGCGCCGGAGATAGCCGTTGTCGGGCTCGGCCTCCAGCGCCTTGTCCCAGACCCGCCGCGCCTCCTCACGCTCGCCGGTCACCCAGAGCACCTCGCCGAGGTGCGCAGCGACCTCGGCGTCGTCGATCATCGCCGCGGCACGCCGCAGGTAATCGAGCGCCACGGCGTGATTGCCCAGCCGATACTGCACCCACCCCATGCTGTCGAGGTAGGCAGCGCTGTCCGGCTTGAGCTTCACGGCCCGCTCGATGTAGCCGAGCGCCTCCTGGTGCCGATCGGTGAGGTCGGTCAGCGTGTAGCCCAGCGCGTTGAGGGCGTCGGCGTGCTCCGGCTCCTCCGCGATGATCCGCCGGAAATCGGCCTCGGCCTCGGCCACCCGCCCCTGCTGCGAGGCGTGGAGCGCGCGCGCGTAGGTGATCTGGTGGTCCTTGGGGTGCGCCGTGACGGCCTCGGCGTAGAGCGCGGCTAGCTCGCGCTCGTCCCCGAGCTTCTGCACGACCTCCGCCTCGGCGAGATAGAGGTCGGCCGACCGCGACGGCTCCGCGCCGCGCAGCGCGCGCAGCATCTCGCGGGCCGCCTGCGCCTCGCCGCGCTTGGCCATGAGGCCCGCGCGCCGCATCGCGGCGTCGACACGGTAAGGACCGGAGTCGATCTGCGCGTAGAGCGCGAGCGCAGCCTCCGCGTCGCCCGAGAGATCTTCCGTCTGCGCGAGAAAATAGCGCGCCTCGTCGTCGCGCTCACCACTGGCCTGCAGCGCCCGCAGGGCGTCGCGCGCCTCCGCCCAGTCCTTGGCCTGCATCGCGACGAGCGCAGCCGTGAGGAGCACGTCGGCGTCCTTCGGCGTGAGACCGCGGAGCGTCCGGTACTCGGCAAGCGCCGCGGAATAGTCCTTGGCCTGCACCAGCAGCGCGGCGTAGGCATTCCGCAGCGAGGCATCGTCGGGATGCTGGGCCACCGCCTCCTGCAGCGCCGCGCGGGCCTCCGCCATGCGCCCATCGGTCGCGAGGATCTGCACCATGAGAACGCGGGGCTTCTGCCACGCGGGGTCGAGCTCGATCGCCCGCTGGGCCCGTTCCACCGCCTCGGCATGCGACTTGGCGGCGAAGAGCATCAGGGCGAGCGCGTAGTGGCCACGGGCATCGCCCGCATGGGCGTCCACCAGCTCCCGCATCAGCGCGGGACCGAGCGCGCCTCCGTGGCCGGTGCCGACCACGGCGCCGACCTGCAGGAAACCCTCCTGCCCGCGCGCGGCAGCAATGGCCAGGATCGCCTCGAACTGCTCCAGAACCGCGGCGCGGTCGCCTGCCTGCAGCAGCACGTGGGCCAGCGCCTGCCTCGCTCCCACCGCGTTCGGCGCCAGCTCGACCCAGCGCCGCGCCGACTTGAGCGCG
>JALORY010000088.1 GCA_025458675.1 Gammaproteobacteria bacterium
AGCGTGCGGCGCAGCTCGGCGGCCAGGCGCTGGGTCGCCGCCTTGTCGTGCTCGATGAGCTTGATCTGGCAACTGCCCTCCAGCGCCTCGGCGAGCCGGCGGCCGATGTTGCCGCCGCCGGCGATCATCACGCGCTTCGCGGTGCGGCCGGCCTCCCGCATCTCCTGCACGACTGCGCGGATGTTCTCGGTCGCGGCCACGAAGAAGACCTCGTCGCCGATCTCGAGCACGCGGTGGCCGTCGGGCTGGATCATGCGGTCGCGCCGGTAGATGGCGACCACGCGGGCGTCCAGCGTGGGCAGGCGCTTGCGGATGTCCTTCAGCTGGTGGCCGACCAGGTAGCTGTCGGCGCTCACCCGGACGGCGACGAGCCGGACTCGGCCGCGCGCGAATTCCACGACCTGCAGCGCGTTCGGGTACTCGATCAGGCGCTTCAGATAGAGCGTCACCTCCTGCTCGGGGCTGATCACGTGGTCGACGGCCAGGCCGTCGCCGGCGAAGATCTCGGGATGCGCCGTGTAGTCGCGCGAGCGCACGCGCGCGATCTTGACGGGCACGCGGAACAGCATCGCCGCGAGCTTGCAGGCGAGAATGTTGGTCTCATCGTTGAGTGTCGCGGCGACGAGCATGTCCGCCTCCGCGGCGCCGGCCGCGCGCAGCACCGAGGGGTGAGAGGCCGCGCCGACGACCGTGCGCAGGTCGAAGCGATCCTGCAGGTAGGCGAGCTTGGCGGCGTCGGTGTCGACGACCGTGATGTCGTTGCCCTCGGTCACGAGGTGCTCCGCCGCGCTGGAGCCGACCTGGCCCGCCCCGAGGATGATGATCTTCACGCGCCCCCCAAGCCTGCCGAGGCGTGGCAGGCCGCCGCATCGCTGTGCGGCGGCTGGAGCGTCGGCGCACGGAGGACCCCCTGTCAAGAAGGGGACCGGCGGCCCCGCGTGCGCCGCCCCCCCCCGAACGCCATTCGGGAGGCGGACCAATGGCTCGACGCCCGGCGGCGGTGCTGGCATCCTCCTCTGACTCGCCTGGGGCCCCGAACCGCGGCACCAGGCTTCAGGCGCCGGGCAAAGCTCCCCGGCGTGCAACCCACCATGTCGAGGTGTGAGTGATCCAGACCACGTACCCTCCCAACCCGGGCAGCGGGTCGCGCTGGCGCACGCGGACCTTCGTCGCCGTATTCCTGTTGGTGCTCGGGGGCGGGCTCGCCTACACCTTCCTGCGCCCGGCCGAGTACCGCAGCTCGGCGACGCTCGCCATCTCCAAGGCGACACCGACGGCCGTCGCGGCGCGAGCCGCGGGCAGCGCACTCCCGGACGTCGGGGGGGCGCAGCAGGCAGAGACCGATCCCGCCGCGGTTGTCGCTGAGGTCCACCGCTTGCTCGCCTGGCCCCTGCTCGTCGGGCTGCAGGACCGGCTGCGCGAGTCGATGCCCGACGCGGCCCGATCGGCCAACGAGCTGCAGCACATGCTGGCCGCCAACCCCGTGACCGGCACCAATGTCATCGAGCTGAGCGCCGAGGGCGAATCGCGCGAGGGCCTGCCGCTGATCCTGCAGTCGTGGATCGACCTCTACATCGAGGAGAGGGGCTCGCGGCAGGCGAAGGAAGGCTCCTCGAACCGCGCCGAGCTCGAGCAACAGCGCGCCGGCATCAGCCAGCGCCTCGACGAGAAGCGTGCCGAGCTCGAGGCGTTTCGGGCCAGGCACGACATCGTCTCCATGGAGAGCGAGAACAACGCGATAGTGGCGCGGACGAAGGGCCTCAATACCGCGCTCGCCGAGGCTACCAAGAAGCTGGCGGAAACGGAGGCCAAGGTAACGGCGATGCGACGGGACATCGCGGCGGGCAAGCTGGTGCTGCGGCGGGAGGATCGCTCCGACGTCGTCACCATGCAGACCCGCGCCCGCGAGATGCGGGAGCAGCTGCGGGAGGTCGAGAAGAGCTACACGGACCAGTACATCCACCGAGATCCCCGCCTTCGCGCGCTGAGGGAGAACCTGGCGGCGCTCGAGCACAAGATCGCCGAGCAGAGCACGGCGGGCCAGCACGCGGCGCTCGCCGAGGCCGAGCAGGACTTCAGCGGCGCAGAGCAGACCCTCGTCAGCCTTCGCCGCCAGCTCGAGGAGAACAAAGCCGCGGTCATGGCGTTCACGGCGCGTTTCGCGGAGCACAAGGCCCTCCTGGCCGAGGTCGACCAATTGGAGGAAATGGCGCGGCTGGCACAGAACCGCCTGGTCCAGGCCGAGATGCACGAGGCGAGCCGGCTCCCGAAGGTCGTCGTCGTCGCGCCGCCCTCCTTCCCAGAGACACACATCCGGCCGTTCTACACGCGCGACGCCGCGGTCAGCCTCGGGGTCGCGATCGGCATCGGCCTGCTCGCGGTCTGGCTCGTCGATTTCCTGAGGCGCTCGGAGCGGCCGGCGTTCGATTCCCAGCCGCTGGTTCACATCGCCATTCCCCCTGGCGGGAGCGTGGGCGCCCTCGGCACGACGGCGAGTCCCGCGCTCGCGGCACCTGCCCTCGCGCTGCCCAGCAGCCCAGCGCCACCGCGCGAGCTGTCGGCACCCGAGGTGTCTGCGCTCTGGAGCGCCGCAGGGAGCGAGGGCCGCGTCGTCCTGGCGGGCCTGCTCAGCGGCCTGACCGCTGCCGAGCTGACCGTCCTGCGAGGCGGCGACGTGGATCGCGACGCGGGAACGGTCCGGGCGGCCGGAGACAGCCCGCGCCTGCTGTACCTGTCCAGCGCGCTGCGAGCGGCGCTCGCCGGATACCCCTTGCGCGAGACGGGCGCCGTGCTCGGCGACCAGTCCCACGGACCCCTGAGCCCGGCAGACCTCGAGGGGCTGATTGCTGCAGCGGCCCACGATGCCGGCCTGTCCAACCCCGGCGAAGTGGGCTCCGACGTGATTCGCCACACCTATCTCGCCTTCCTGGTCCGCCAGGGCGCGCGTTTCTCGGATCTGCCGCGCGTGGCCGGGCACATCCCGCCGGCCACCTACTCGCTCTACGGGCCGCTCTCTCCGCCGGGACCCGCCAGGCCGCTGGCCGAGGTCTGCGTCGAGTACCCGCTCGCGGGCGACGCGTCAGCCTGAATCGCCTGCCCGTGCTGCCCGCCGTCTTCCTCTCGCACGGCGCGCCGCTGGTGGCGATCGACGGCGATCCCGCCCGTCGGGCCTGGTCGGCGTTGGGCAACACTTTGCCGCAGCCGCGAGCCGTCGTCGTCATGACGCCGCACTGGCTGACCCACGGGCCGCAGGTCGGTGCTGCCGCGCAGCACGCGACGCTCCACGACTTCGGCGGGATGCCGCGCGCCCTGTATGAGATCGACTATGCGCCGCCCGGCGACCCGGCGCTGGCAGGGGCCATCGCCGAGCGCCTGACCGCAGCGGGCATCGCCTGCGTCCCGGCGGAGCGGCGCCAGCTCGATCACGGCGCATGGGTACCGCTGCACGCCATGTACCCGCGCGCGGACGTCCCCGTCGTTCAGGTGGCGGTTCAGCCGAAGCTCGGCCCCGGCCACCACTACGCGCTGGGAAAGGCGCTCGCCGATCTCCGCGAAGCGGGCGTCCTCGTCATCGGGTCAGGCGCTCTCACCCACAACCTGCGCGAGGTCCGGCTCGACCGGCGCGAGGCAACGGTTCCCTCCTGGGTGAGCGACTTCACCGAATGGGTGGTGGCGAGGCTCGCCGCGGGCGACATCGAGCGCCTGCTCGATTACAGGGCGCTCGCCCCGGGCGCGGACCGCAACCACCCGACCGAGGAGCACCTGCTGCCGCTGTTCTTCGCCTGCGGCGCCGCCGGAGCGGTGCCGTCCGTCCACCGTTTCTACCAGGGCTACGCCTACGGGCTGCTGGCGATGGACGTCCTCGTCCTCGGCCGCGGCGCCGCGGCCGTCGCGAGCGCGCCCCACGGGGACGCCGGCGAGTGAGCTTCGCCGATCGGTGCAGGGGCGCGGCCCGAGCCGTGGGAAGCGACCGGCGCGCCCTCGCCGCCCTGCTCGCGCTCCCCGTGCTCACCGGCTGCGAAAAGCTCGCCTACTTCCCGGTGCAGCTGCAGGAAGGCCATGCGCAGGCCGTGGCGGCGCGGCACGCGTCGGTCGCCGAAGAACTGCGCATCGTGGCGGCGGAAGGGGTGACGCTGCACGGCTGGCTCGCCCGCTCGCCGGGGATGGGCCCGCGTCCCCTGGTCGTCTACTTCGGGGGCAATGCCGAGGAGGTCTCCTGGATGCTGGATCACCGGGAGGCCTTCTCGGGCTGGGACCTCGCGCTGGTCAACTACCGCGGCTACGGCCGCAGCGGCGGTCAGCCGAGCGAGCAGGCGCTGCTGTCCGACGCGGTGACTCTCTACGACGACCTGGTGCAGCGGCCGGACGTGGACCGCGCGCATATCGTGGCGATGGGGCGCAGCCTCGGCAGCGGCGTCGCCACCCACCTGGCGAGCCGCCGCCCGCTGGCCGGCGTCATCCTGGTATCGCCGTTCGACACCATGACTGCGGTCGCCGAGGAGGCCTTCCCCTTCCTGCCGGCGCGCTGGATCCTCGGGACGCTCTACGACTCCGCAAAAATCGCCCCCGGCCTGAGCCTGCCGCTGCAGATGATCGTCGCCGACCGCGACGAAGTGATCTCTGCAGAGCGGTCGAAGCGCCTCTACCAGGCGTGGGGCGGGCCGAAACGAAAGGTCGCGGTGCCCGGCGCCGGGCACAACGACATCCACCTGCACCCGGCTTACTGGGAGGCGGTAAGCGGCTTCCTCGCCGCCCGCGCACCGACCGCCGCACGCTGACGGCAGCCGTCAGACGCATCTGACCTCCCGAGCCTGCGCAGCGCGGCGATCCGGCCTTTCACTCCGCGCACGCCGTAGGCACGGCTCGCGCGATCACGACGCCCCCGGCGAACACGAGCGTCCCGACGGCCGCCCGCAGGACGCCGCGCAGGCCCTCACCGTTTGTGACAGTCGCGTGAATTTTTTGTGTCGGGTGTCAATGGCCCCACCGGGCGGCCGATCTTCGGACCGTGCCCCCCGATCGGTCACCCTATGTCCGACCCGCGCCGATTGAAAGCCACGCCGCCCGTGGACGGCGAGCGAACCGAAGAGCCGGTGCACGACCGCGCCGCCGACTGGCTGGCTGGCGAGTTGCTCTCGGGCGTCCGGCTCGACGGGCTCACAGAGCCGGTGCCGCCGGTCGCGCCGGAGACGCCCTGCCTCGAGGTCCTGCAGACCTTTCTGGCCCGCGAGGGGATGCGCGTGCTGCCGGTCGTCTCTGACGGCAGGCCGGTCGGGCTGGTCAACCGCCACAAGCTCATCGAGATCTTCACCCGCCCGTTTCGCCAGGACCTGTTCCGCCGCCGGCCGATCGCGGCCTTCATGGACCCCACGCCTATCGTGGTCGACCACTCGACCGACCTCGACGACCTGGCGCGGATGGTGGTCAACGCCGGCCTGCAGCAGATGCTCGACGGCTTCATCGTCACACGCGACGGGCGGTACCTCGGCTTGGGCAATGCCCACGACCTGCTCAACGAGATTACGCACCGCAAGCAGGCGCACCTCTACCAGCTCGCCCACTACGACGCGCTGACCGGGTTGCCCAACCGGCTGCTGTTCCGGGACCGGCTGGAGCAGGCCTGCGCGAACGCCGCCCGTGCCGGTCGGATGGTCGCGCTCGCCTTCATCGACCTCGACCGCTTCAAGCGGGTGAACGACTCGCTCGGACACGCCGCCGGCGATGCGCTGCTGCAGGGCGTCGCGGGACGGTTGCGCGAGAGTGTGCGCGCGAGCGACACGGTCTCGCGCATGGGTGGCGACGAGTTCACCCTCGTCCTCGGCAACCTCGACCAGCCGGCCAGCGCCGCGG
>JALORY010000035.1 GCA_025458675.1 Gammaproteobacteria bacterium
GAGGCGAGCCCGCCCGCCGCGGCGATCCAGCCCGCGTGGCGGCCCATCACCTCGATCACGAAGACCTTGGTCGACGTCTTCGCCATCGAGCGAACGTCGAAGGACGCCTCACGGGTCGACACGGCGATGTACTTCGCCACCGAGCCGAAGCCCGGGCAGTTGTCGGTGATCGGCAGGTCGTTGTCGACCGTCTTCGGCACGTGCACCGCGGTGATGGGGAAGCCCATGGAGTCGGACAGCTGCGACACCTTTAGGCAGGTGTCGGCCGAGTCGCCGCCGCCGTTGTAGAAGAAGTAGCCGATGTCGTGGGCCTTGAAGACCTCGATCAGGCGGTCGTACTCGCGCTTGTTCTTCTCGAGGCTCTTGAGCTTGTAGCGGCAGGAGCCGAAGCCGCCGGACGGCGTGTGGCGCAGCGCGTGGATCGCGGCGTCGGACTCCTGGCTGGTGTCGATGAGGTCCTCGAGCAGCGCGCCGATGATGCCGTTGCGGCCGGCGTAGACGTTGGCGATCTTGTCCTTGTGCTGGCGCGCGGTCTCGATGACGCCGGCGGCGGAGGCGTTGATCACGGCGGTGACGCCGCCGGATTGGGCATAAAAGGCGTTCTTGGCAGTCATGGGGTTCCCCTTCTGGAAATCGATATCCCTAATCGTGTCCCGGCCCGCGGCCGCCCGCTTCAGCGGCGCTTGCTCGGGAGGTCGCCACGTTCTTCGGCGGCGTGGTCGGCCTGGGCCTGAAGCAGCGACACCACGCACTCGGTGAGGTCGTCGTACTCGTACACCCCCGTGCCGAACTGGCGGTGCACGCGATAAAAAAACTGGCAGCGATAGCTGCGTTCGCCGGTCTTCATCACCACGAAGTGGCAGCCGTCCTCGGCCTGCCAGTGGACGACCGGGCAGTTGCTCAGCTCCCGGTCGGACGCGTTGAGCCGGATCTCGGCGTCGCCCACGTCGAAGGGCACGTCGCGGCCGAAGCGCTCCCTGAGCGTCGTCGTGACGATCCATTTCTCGGTGTCGGTGATGTCGGGTATGGCCATAGGAACGGGCCGAGCACCGGTCGGGGCCCGACAGGATAGCCCAAATCGCGAAAAAACCTAAGCTTTACGTTGACTTCCGGCGGGAAGGCGCAGTAGGTTAACCGACGGTCCCGTCGGCGGCTAATCGAGAACGTGGATGCCGCCATGGAACGGGCTAATCCGCCCGTCGTGGGGGGTGTTCCGAGGGCGGGCCGGACGATAACAACGACGCGAAGGGTCCACCGCAAGATGCGAATCGTTCTCCTTGGCCCCCCGGGCTCGGGCAAGGGCACCCAGGCCAAACGGGTCGCCGGCCACTACGGCATTCCCCACGTCACCGCCAGCAGCGCCCTAGCGGACATTGCCCGCGAGGACTCGGAGCTCGGCCGTCTGGTGAGGGAGACCATCGAGGTCAACCGGGTTTCGGACGACCTCCTGGCGGCCGCCCTGCGCGTTCGACTCTCGCAGGCGGACGCCGCGACCGGCTTCGTCCTCGACGGCTTTCCCCGCACCGTGCCCCAGGCGGAGACCCTCGAGGCGGTGCTCGACGGCATCGGCCGGCCCGTCGACGTGGTGATCCTGATCGACGTCGATCCGGACGAGCTGATGGAACGGCTGGTCGGGCGGCTCACCTGCGAGGGCTGTGGCGCCCTCTACAACGCCTATGCCAACCCCCCGACGGTCGACGGGGTGTGCGACCGTTGCGGCGGTCGGGTCAGCCGGCGGCCGGACGACTACGAGGAGACGATAGGCAACCGGCTGCGGATCTTCGAGAGCCAGACGGCCCAGCTGATCCAGCACTTCAAGCTGCGTGGCAAGCTGCGGCGGGTTTCGGGCGAAGGCGAGCCGGAGAAGGTGTTCGCCGACATCCGGCACATCGTCGATTCGACGCCGCGCACGGTCATCGAGATGGAGCCGGTGTCCGAGCGGGCGGAGCCGATCTCGGTCCTGCCCTCCGGCCTGCCGCTGCCCGGCGCGCGCAAGCGGCCGAAGGCGCCTGCGAGGCAGGACGCCGCCAAGCCGGCCCCGGCTGCCCCCCCGCCCGTGGCGAGTGCGCCGGGGAAGGCCAAGGCCGTCGCGAAGGCCGCGCCCGCCGCGCCGGCGCCGAAGGCGCCCGCGGGCGCAAGTAAGCCCGTGGCCGGGAAGCCCGTGGCCGGCAAGGCGCCCGCGAAGCCAGCCACCCAGGCCGGCGCGAAGGCGCTGCCGGCGAAGAAGGTCGAGGCCAGGCCCGCCGCGGCGAAGAAGGTCGAGGCCAAGCCCGTCGCGGCGAAGAAGGCGCCGCCACGAAAGCCGGCGGTGAAGAAGGCGCCGGCGAAGGCTGCGGCCGGGAAACCCGCGGCGAAGAAGGCGGCCAGCCGGCCCGCGCCGAAGGCGTCGGCGGCCAAGTCGGCCGCGACGAAAAAGCCGGTGGCGAAGAAGCCCGCGTCCCGGAAGCCGGTCGCGAAGAAGCCTGCGGTGAAGAAACCCGCCGCGAGGAAGGCTGTGGCGAAGCCGGCGACCCGGAAGGTGCCCGCGAAGAAGGCGGCGCCGAAGAAATCTGCGGCGAGGAAGGCGGCGGCGAAGAAGGCGGCGGTCGCGCAGCCGGCGAAGGCGAGGCGTCGCTGAGCCGGCGCGCCGGGGTCACTCCCCGGCGATGGTCATCGACTCGATAAGCCAGGAGCCTGTGCGGAAGCTGCCCGGCGCGTCGGCGTCGCGGCCGATCGCCACCAGCCCGCGGAACATGTCCCGAAGATTGCCGGCGATCGTGATCTCCTCCACCGGGTAGGCGACCGCACCGTTCTCGACCCAGAACCCGGCGGCGCCACGCGAGTAGTCGCCGGTGACGAGGTTCACCCCCTGGCCCATGAGCTCGGTCACGACGAGCCCGGTGCCCATCTCGCGCAGCAGCCCGCCGAAATCCAGGGGGCCGAGCTCGGCCGTCAGGTTGCGCACGCCGCCCGCGTTGCCGGTCGTGACGGTGCCCAGGCGGCGCGCCGCGTAGCTGTCGAGGACGTATCCCTGGAGCACGCCGTCGCGCACGAGGTCGCGCGCTCGCGTGGCCACGCCCTCGTCGTCGAAGGGACTGCTGCTCAGCCCCCGGCGCTTCAACGGATCCTCGTGGATCCTGACGAAGGCCGGAAAGAGCGGCTGGCCGAGTGCGTCGAGCAGGAAGCTCGCGCGCCGGTAGAGGGCCGGGCCCCGGACCGCGCCGACCAGGCTGCGCATGAGTCCCGCCGCCATCTCGGCGCGGAACAGCACGGGCGCCTTGCGGGTGTTGAGGCGCCGCGCGCCGAGCCGCGCGAGCGTGCGTTCCGCGGCGCGACGTCCGACGTCCTCCGGGCGGTCGAGGTCCTCCGCCGCGCGCGCCGTCGTGTACCAGTAGTCGCGCTGCATGCCCGCGTCGTCCTCGCCGATCACGGCGCAGGACAGGCTGTGGCGGCTGGTCGGGTACCCGCCGACGAAGCCGTGGCTGTTGCCATAGACGAAGACGCCGTGGTGGGTGTCCAGCGTCGCCCCTTCCGAGTTGGTGATGCGCGCGTCACCGGCTCGGGCGGCGTCCTCGCAGGCGCGGGCGATGTCCACGCCCTCGGTCGCGGTGATCGCCCACGGGTGGTGCAGGTCGAGCGCCGCCACCTCGCGGGCCATCAGCTCGGGGTCGGCGAGCCCGGTGCACGGGTCTTCGCTGGTGTACCGGGCGATGTTGCAGGCCGCCCGGACGGTGTCCCGGACAGCCTCGGGGCTCAGGTCCGACGTGCTGGCCGAGCCCTTGCGCCGGCCGAAGTAGACCGTGACGCCCAGGCCGTTGTCGCGGGTGTGCTCGACGGTCTCCACCTCCCCGAGGCGGACCGTGACCGACAGCCCCTGGTCGCTCGAGACCCCCGCCTCGGCGGCGCTCGCGCCCTGCCGACGGGCCTCCGCGAGCAGGTCCTGGACGATCTGCTGCAGCTGCGCAAGGCGCTCCCGGGGATCGAGCTCAGGCATGGGTTCCGCCGACGGTCAGCTCGTCGACCCGCAGGGTGGGCTGGCCGACGCCCACGGGCACGGTCTGGCCCTCCTTGCCGCAGCTGCCCACGCCGGCGTCCAGTCGCAGGTCGTTGCCCACCATGCTGACGCGCGTCAGGACCTCGGGGCCATTGCCGATCAGGGTCGCGCCCTTCACCGGGCGCCCGATCTTCCCGCCCTCGATCAGGTAGGCCTCGCTCGCGGAGAACACGAACTTGCCCGAGGTGATGTCCACTTGGCCGCCGCCGAAGTTCACCGCGTAAAGGCCGCGGTCGACGGACGCGACGATCTCGGCCGGCTCATGTGGTCCGGCCAGCATGTAGGTGTTGGTCATGCGCGGCATGGGCAGGTGGGCGTACGACTCCCGCCGGCCGTTCCCCGTCGGCTGCGCGCCCATCAGCCGGGCGTTCATCTTGTCCTGCATGTAGCCCTTGAGCACCCCGTTCTCGATCAGGACGGTGCACTGGGTCGGCGTGCCCTCGTCGTCGACGCTCAGCGAGCCGCGACGGCCCGCGAGCGTGCCGTCGTCGACGACGGTGCACAGCGGCGACGCGACCGCCTGGCCGATGCGGCCGGCGAAGGCGGACGTGCCCTTGCGGTTGAAATCGCCCTCGAGACCGTGGCCGATGGCCTCGTGCAGCAGCACCCCCGGCCAGCCGGGCCCGAGCACCACCGGCATGGTGCCGGCGGGCGCGTCGACGGCCTCGAGGTTCACGAGCGCCTGCCGCACCGCTTCCCGGGCGTAGCCGAGCGCCCGGTCCTCGCCGAGCAGGAAGTCGAGCGCGCCGCGGGCGCCGCCCCCCGAGCTGCCCTGCTCGCGTCGGCCGTCCGCCTCGACGATCACGCTGACGTTGAGCCGCACCAGCGGGCGCACGTCGCCCGCGAGTGTGCCGTCGCTCGCCGCGACCAGCATCACGTCGTGCGCGGCGACGAGGCTCACGATCACCTGTCTGACGCGCGCGTCCTGGGCCCGCGCCTCCGCGTCCACCCGCCGCAGCAGCTCGACCTTGGCGGCCTCGTCGAGCGAAGCGAGCGGGCTCTCGGCGCCGTAGAGCGCGGGGGCGACGACAGGGGCGCGCAGCGCGACCGATCGCCCCTGGCCGGCGCGGGCGATGGCCCGGGCCGCGTCGGCGGCCTCGAGCAGCGCCGGCAGCTGGAGGTCGTCGGTGAAGGCGAAGCCGGTCTTTTCGCCGGACATCGCGCGCAGCCCGGCGCCGCGCTCGATGCTGAACGCCCCTTCGCGGACGATGCCGTCCTCGAGCACCCAGGATTCCAGGCGCGAGCTCTCGCAGTAGAGGTCGGCGGCGTCCAGTCCGCTGGACATCAGCCGGTCGAGCACGCGCTCGAGGTCGGTGGTGCCGAGGCCGCAGGGGTCGAGCAGCGTCGCCCGCGCGATGTCGAAGGTCGCGGTCATCGGGGAGCGGCAGGCATTACCGGCAACGCAGGCGCCGGTGGCTGAGGCAGGGGAAGTTGCGCCGCGTCGCCGCCTGGTACTCGCGGTCGATGGGGGCGATCGCAACGCCCGTGCCGCGCGGCTGCTGCGCCAGCATGGTGCCCCACGGGTCCACGATCATGCTGTGGCCGTAGGTCTCGCGGCCGCTCACGTGAAAGCCGCCCTGGGCCGCGGCGAGGAAGTGAGAGAGGTTCTCGATCGCCCGGGCCCGAACCAGCGTCTCCCAGTGCGCCCGGCCGGTCAGCGCCGTGAACGCCGCCGGCAGGGTGATGAGCTCGACGCCCTGGTCCTGCATGGCCCGAAACAGTTCGGGGAAGCGCAGGTCGTAGCACACCGCGAGGCCGAGGCGGCCAAACGGGGTGTCGAGCACCACGACCTCGGTGCCGGGCTCGATGGTCTCCGACTCGTGGTAGCGCTCGTCGGTCTCGATGAGGTGCACGTCGAACAGGTGCCTCTTGTCGTAGCGGGCCTTGCGTCGCCCCTGGTCGTCGTAGACGAGACAGGCGGCGCGGACCTTCGACGGGTCCGCCGCTCTGATCGGCACGGTGCCGCCGACCACCCACACGCCCAGCTTGCGGGACAGCGTCGCGAGGAAGTCCTGGAGCGGACCCGCGCCGTCGGCCTCGCCCAGACCGAGGATGTCGCGCTCGGCGAGCCCCATGAACGCGAAGTTCTCCGGCAGGACGACGAGCCGCGCGCCGGCCGAGGCGGCTTCCTCCACGAGGCGCTCCACCTCGAGCAGGTTGGCGCCGACGTTCGGGCCGCTCGCCATCTGCACCACTGCCGCCTTGCTCGTCGCCGGCTTCATCGCGTCGTGAAAATCTTGGGAGGTGTCAAGGGAATCAGCAGGATAGCACTCGCCTCGCGGCCCCGGCCAGCGCACCGCCGTGTGCGTCAGTGGAACGCCGGTGCCTGCGTCACCGGTTTAGTTGGGGCGGGCCCCGGTTTCTCAACGGCAGGCGTCTCGGGACCGGCAGGTGTCGCCACGGCGCCGGGCGCGGCCGGCGGCTGGCCGGCGGGCGCCTCCTGGCCGGCAGTGGGCGGCTGGCCCTCGAGGCGCTCGACCTTGGGGTCGTCCCACGAGCCGCGCACGGAGTACCGGACCCGGCCGATCTTGTCGAACTGCTTGCCGATCAGCCCCTGCACCACGAGCATGGCGGCGCCACCGACCGGCCCGCCGACCGCCACGCCGGCGATCGGCAGGGCCGACTGCAGGCTCGGGGTGACGCTGACGATCTGATCGTAGTCCCGGGCCACCACGCCGGTGCGGCCCGTGATCTCGATCAGGCTCGACGGGCTCCTGATCGTGAGGTTCTGGGTGTAGAGACTCCCGTCGCGCAGATCGAACTCGCCGGTCACGGAGTCGAAGCCCAGCCCCTTCTGGAAGAGGTCGCGGAAGTCGAGCGTGAGCCGGCGCTGCAGCGCGGTGATGTTGAGCAGGCCCATGAGCCGGCCGACGCCGGGCTCGACGTCGACGAACCGGCCCGCGCCGAGGTTCAGGTCCAGCCGCCCGGTGCCGAGTCCGCGGGTGAAGTCGTAGGGGGCGCCGGGCCACGAGTGCTCGCCGCTCAGGGTGCCCGGGCCGCGCTCGATCATGTCCGCGAAACCCAGCGCGACCACGACGTCGCCGAAGTCCGGCGTGTCCAGCCGGTACGCCACCCGGGTGGCCGGACCCTGGGGCTCCTGGTGCCAGCTGCCGCTGACCATGAGCTTCCCGGCGGGTCCGTCGAGCATCAGCTCGCGCAGGTCCAGACCCCGCTCCGTTCGCACCGCCGTGGCGTGGAGGTTGCCGAGATCGTGGTCGTTGACCCGCACCCTCGCCACCGTCAGGGCGAGCGCCGGGAGCGCACGGGGGTCCTGCCGCGAGGGCGCAGCCGGTGGGCGCGGCGGGCCGCCGGTCTCGCCGGTGCGCAGGTCGAGCCGCTTGAGGTCGATCACCGCCGGTCCGGCATCGACGGCTGTCGGCACGGTGAACCGACCCTCCAGCTCGCTGGCGCGCGCCTCGCCCTGCCAGCCGGTGCGGCTCTCCTGGGCGGTCAGCTGGAGAGCGGTGAGCGCGCCGTCGTCGCCGAGGCCGAGTCGCTCCACGGCGAGGGCGACGTCGAGCGGCAGGGGGATCCGCTCCGGGTGGAGCCGCAGCCAGTCGGCCAGCGCGGGCACGTCCAGGACCGGCAGCCGGCCGCGCAGGCGCAGCTGGTCGGCATCGGGGACCTGTGCCCGGTCGCCGCCGAATCGCAGTTCGGCCCGCGCCACCCCGCCGCCGGCGCGGTCCACGAGGAAGACGGCGTCGACGTCCGGGCCGTAGCGCAGGCGCACGGGCACCGGGCCCTTCTCGGGGAACGAGACCTCGAGGTCGAGCGGGCGCCTCGCCTCCGCCCCTTTGGCCAAGGGGGGAGGCAGGTCGAGGGCGAGGCCGACGAGGTCGGACTCCACCCGCAGGCCGACCGTGCCCGGCCGCCCGAACGGGGGCAGCGAGAGCACGGCGGTGAACGCGGCGCCGCCCTTGGCCCACGCCGGCCTGGCGGCGAGCAGTGGCCCCAGGGCCGCGATGTCGGTCTTGCCGCTGCGGAGCGTCGCCAGGGTGGCCCCGTCACGGCCGGGAGCGAGATCTATCGTCAACGGTAGCTCGCCGAGACGCGCCGCGAGGCCGCTCGCCTTCACGCCGGCGGGGTCGAACCCGACGTTTCCCCGGATCGCCTCCAGAGGCAGCGGCAGGGCGGGGTGGGTGATCCGCGCGTCCTCGAAGGTCAGGGTGCCCTTTGCCCGGTCCTTTCCGACGCCGTCGATCGCGATCGACAGGTCCAGCGCCAGGCGCGAGTCGCCCTCGACCGCCAGGCCTTCGAGCGCGCTGCCGAGCTCGCTGCCCAGCGGGCCCTCGCGCAGGACGCGCACGACGTCGGCCAGCGGGCCGGCGGTGACGCCCTGCACGCGCACGGGCGATTCCCGCGACAGGCTGTCGATCCGCGCCGTGGCGTGCAGCACGCGGGTGTCGAAGATCCGGCCGTGCTCCGCCTTCACCTCCATGCTGTCGCCGTGGAAGCGGACGTTCGCGTCGACGTCCACGACCCGCGGCCAGCCGGGCGCGTACTCGAGGTCCGCGTCCTCCACCCCGAGGGTCACCTCGAAACGGCCGTTGCGCGTGGCGTCGAACGGAAAGTCGGCGAGCGGCCCCTGCAGCACCGCGCGACCCGACGTCAGCCGGCCGCCGTAGAACGACTCGCCGAGCCACCTGATCGCGTCGGGCTCCATCACGCCCACCGGCAAGTAGGCGGGCACGCGCGCCAGGACGCCGTCGCCGAAGTCGCTCTCGAGGTCGACCACGGGGCTGCCCTCCGGCGGCAGCTCGACGCGGAAGCGCGTGCGCGTGCGGAGGTCGGGGTTGGCCGCGTCCACACCGGCCGTCTCGACGACCCAGCCGCCGCCCGCCCGGCGCCGCCAGGCGACGTCGCCCTGCACGCGGTCGATCAGGACCGGCGTCCGCATGATCCCGGGCGCGACGATGCGCAGGGCATTCGTGTCGAGCCGCGCCTCCCCGCCGTCGGTGGTCGCCGCGAGGCGCAGGCTCAGTCCCTCCAGACCCGGGATCTTGCCCGCGGGCGCGACGCGCCCCTCCTTCAGGGTCCCGGCGGCGCTCCACCACCAGTCGTCCGCGCCGCGCTGCACCGCCGCCAGGTCCACCGCCTCGAGCCGCCCCCCCGGGCCGGCCTGCAGGAGGCGGTCGAAGGCGGGGCCGGCCGGCGGGCGAAGGGCGAGCACGGCCGCGACGTCGGTCACCTCCAGCGCCGTTGCGCGCAGGCGGATCGCCGCGGGCAGGGTGCCTGACCGCCGCCAGGCGATCGCCGCCTCGGCGCCGGGCCCGGACGGTGCGGCGCCGAGCGCCACGTCGGTGGCGCGCAGCAGCCAGCCGTCCTGCCGCCGATCCCAGCGGAAGCGCCCGGCAAAGCGGTCCAGGTGCAGGGTCCGGGCCGGCTCGCGGCCGCGCAGCGCCAGGTCGGAAACCGTCGCCCGGCCTTCCGCCCAGACCGGCTCGCCCCGCTCCCAGCCCATCCAGACGCGGGCCTGCGCGGTGGCCTTGTCCAGCACGTAGTGCGGCGGAAGGAAGGGCGCGACGAGCGCCGCTATCTGGGCGCCGGCCGTGTCGAGGTAGACCTCGCCCCGCCAGTCCTCCGGGTGCCCGGGGTCGGCCTGCAGATCCGCCGCGACGCTGAGCCGCGTTCCCCGCTCGTCGGGCAGGTCGAGGGCGGCGTTGATCTGGTGGCGCGCCCCGTCGTTGCGCACGAGCAGCACGCCGTTGCGGAAGACGACCGGCGGCCGGCCGCGCATGCGGTCCTCGACGACGATCTCGGCGTCCGTGATCCGCAGCCGCTCGGGCACGAGCAGCGCCGCGATGCGGGCGCGCCCGTCGCCCTCGCCGCCGCCCGGCTCTGCGGCGAACGGGCGCAGCCCTTCGATCGCGAGCGCCCCGTCGGGCTGACGGACCAGTCGGACCCGCACCCCCGCGACGCCGATGCGGCTCGGCCAGAGACGGCCGTGGCGCAGCGCGTCGGCGACGCTCAGCGCCACGGTGACCTCGGCGATCTCGAGGCCGGCTTGGCCGCCGAGGTCCAGCACGGCGACGTTCTTCGCCACCAGCTCGGGTCCGAGCCCGCGCCAGCGCACGGCCAGCCGCTCGATGCGCACCGGCGCGCGCAGCGCCTGCTCCAGGTGGTGCTCGACGTCGGCGCGCAGGCCGCCGAGCAGGGGCGTGGCGAGGTGCGCCACGGCGGAAAGGACGCCCGCCACGATCACGAGCGTCAGCAGCCCGGCCCACAGCACCGCGGCGGCCGACTTGAAGAGGCGAATCATGCGGCGGCGGTCAGATCAGCACCACGTCGTACTGGTTCTGGGCGTACGTGCTCTCGACCTGGAGCCGGACGGGCTTGCCGATGAACTGCTCGAGCTCGGCCAGGTTCTGCGACTCCTCGTCGAGCAGCCGCTCGATCACCTCCGTGGACGCGAGCACCAGGAGCTGCTGCACGTCGAACTGCCGGGCCTCGCGCAGGATCTCGCGGAAGATGTCGTAGCAGGTGGTCTCGGCGGTCTTGATGTTCCCGCGCCCGCCGCAGCAGGGGCAGGACTCGCAGAGCACGTGCTCGAGCGACTCGCGGGTGCGCTTGCGGGTCATCTCGACGAGGCCGAGCGAGGAGACCTCCGAGATGTGCGTCTTGGCGTGGTCCCGCGCCAGGCACTTCTCGAGCGCCCGCAGCACCTGACGCTTGTGGTCCTCGTCGGTCATGTCGATGAAGTCGATGATGATGATCCCGCCCAGGTTGCGCAGCCGCAGCTGTCGGCAGATCGTCTGGGCGGCCTCGAGATTCGTCTTGAAGATCGTCTCCTCGAGGTTGCGGTGGCCGACGAAGGCGCCGGTGTTGACGTCGATCGTGGTCATCGCCTCCGTCTGGTCGATGACGAGGTGGCCCCCCGACTTGAGCTCGACCTTGCGCTCGAGCGCGCGGCGGATCTCCTCCTCGACGCCGTAGAGATCGAATATGGGCCGCTCGCCCGGGTAGTACTCGACGCGCGGCGCGAGGTCGGGCGTGAACATCCCCGCGAAAGCCGAGGCGCGCTCCCAGGTCGAGCGCGAGTCGATCCGCACCTTCTCGACGCTCTGCCCGACCAGGTCGCGCAGCGTGCGCAGCGCGAGCGGCAGGTCCTCGTGGACCAGCTCGCGCGCGCCGGCCGCGGCCGTACGCTCGCGGATCGACTCCCACAGACGCAGCAGAAAGGTGAGGTCCGCGCGCAGCGCGAACTCGTCGGCGCCCTCGGCGGCGGTGCGGGCGATCAGGCCGCCCTGCACGCCCGCGTCGCCGGCGGCCCGGATGAGGATCTCGCGCAGCCGCGCGCGCTCGCCCTCGTCCTCGATCTTCTGCGACACCCCGACGTTGCGCATCGCCGGCATGTAGACGAGGAACCGCGAGGGGATCGAGAGGCTGGTGGTGAGCCGCGCGCCCTTGCTGCCGAGCGGGTCCTTGACGACCTGGACGACGACGTCGTCGCCCTCGCGCAGCAAGGCGTTGATGTCGTCGGTGCGGCTCTCGCCTTCCTGGACGATGTCCGAGGCGTGCAGGAAGGCGGCGCGCTCGAGGCCGATGTCGACGAAGGCCGCCTGCATGCCCGGCAGCACCCGGCAGACGCGGCCCTTGTAGACGTTGCCAACCAACCCGCGGCGCGAGCTCCGCTCGATGATGAGCTCCTGCGCGACGCCGTTCTCGATCACCGCGACGCGGGTCTCGGGCGGGGTGACGTTGATCAGTATCTCGTCGCTCATGCGGCTGGGCCCTCGCTCGCGCGCTCCAGCACGCCGAGCGGGTCGATGCCGGCGCGGCGCAGCAGCTCGGCGGTTTCGTAGAGGGGCAGCCCCATCACGCCGGAGTAGCTGCCGTGCAGCTGCTCGACGAAGACCGCCCCCAGTCCCTGGACAGCATAGCCGCCGGCCTTGTCGGCCGGCTCGCCGGTCGCCCAGTAGGCCGCCGCCTCGTCCGGGGCGATGGCGCGGAAGCGGACGTGGCTCACGGAGAGACGCGACTCCTCGCGCTCGCCGGCCAGTGCCACGGCCGTCAGGACGCGGTGCTCCCGCCCCGACAGGCGGGCGAGCATGGCGAGGGCGTCGGCGCGGTCGGCGGGCTTGCCGAGGATCGCTTCGTCGACGGCGACCGCCGTGTCGGCGCCGAGCACGACGCGGTCCGGCCGCAGGGCGCGGCCGGCGCGGGCCTTGGCGAGGGCGAGCCGCAGCACGTACTCCGCCGGTGCCTCGCCCGGCAGCGCGGCCTCGTCCACGTCCACGGGCAACGCCGCGTGCGCCACGCCGATCTGTGCGAGGAGAGCGCGTCGGCGGGGGGACTGCGAGGCCAGGACGAGGCGGGAACGATCCGGGTTCATCTGCCGATTGTAGGACGACGCCGGCGCGCGCCACCACGTGCCCTCAGGCCCGGTGGTACGGGTGGCCCTTGAGGATGCTCACGGCGCGGTAGAGCTGCTCGGCGACGACCACGCGCACGAGCGGGTGGGGCAGGGTGAGCGGTGAGAGCGACCAGCGCCCCTCGGCCCGGGCGAGGCACTCGGGTGCGAGTCCGTCGGGGCCACCGACGAGCAGCGCGAGGTCTCGCCCGTCGCGCATCCAGCCGGCGAGCTGGACCGCGAGCTGCTCCGTCGTCCAGGCGTGGCCGCGCACGTCGAGCGCGATGGCGCGGCAGCCGTGGGGCAGCGTGGACAACAGGCGCACGCACTCCTCGCGCAGGATCCGCGCCACCTCGGGGTGCTTGCCGCGTGGCGCCGGCGCGATCTCGGTCAGCCGCAGGGCGCACTCCGGCGGCAGGCGCTTGGCGTACTCCTGGTAGCCGTCCGTGACCCACCGGGGCATGCGGTTGCCGACCGCCAGCAGGTGGATGTGCACCGTGACTCCCGCGCTCCCTTCGCGCGGCTACCCCGCCCGTGGCGGAGCGGGCGCCGGATCGGCACCGCGCGGCCTGGCCGCCGCCTCGCCCCGCACCTTCTCGCGCATCCGCTGGAACACGACGTACAGCGGCGGGATGAGGAAGATGCCGATCGCCGACGCGGCGATCATCCCGCCGAACACGGCGGTGCCCACGCCGCGGCGGCTCAGCATCGCGGCACCCTCCGCGACGACCAGCGGCAACAGCCCGGCGATGAACGCGAAGCTGGTCATCATCACGGCACGGAACCGCGTGCGCGCGCCCTCCACCGCCGCGTCGACGATCGACAGCCCGTGCTCGCGCCGCTCCTTGGCGAACTCCACGATGAGGATGCCGTTCTTCGCCGCGAGCGCGATCAGCACGACGATGCCGATCTGGGCGTAGACGTTGTTGTCGAGCCCGGCGATCCACAGGGCTGTCATCGCGCCGGCGACGCCGACCGACACGGACAGCAGCACCGGCACCGGGATGGTCCAGCTCTCGTAGAGCGCCACGAGGAACAGGTAGGCGAACAGCACGGCGAGCCCGAGGATCATCCCGGTCTGGCCGGCGGCCTGGACCTCCTGCAGCGCGGTGCCCGTCCACTCGAAGGTGTACCCGTCGGGCAGCGTTCTGGCGGACACCTGCGCCATCGCTCTCAGCGACTCGCCCGAGCTGACGCCGACGGCCGGCCCGCCCATCACCGTGACGCTGCGGTAGTTGTTGTAGCGCTGCACGGTCTGCGGCCCGAGGATGAACCGCACCTCGGCCAGCGAGCGCAACGGCACCATCTGGCCGTCGCGGTTGCGCACGTGGATCCGGTAGAGGTCGGGCAGCTCGTCGCGGTCCGCGCTCTCGCCCTGGACGTTGACCTGCCAGGTCCGGCCGAAGAGGTTGAAATCGTTGGTGTAGAAGCCGCCGAGGGTCGCCTGAAGCGCGTTGAACACGTCGGCGACGCTGACCCCGAGGGTCTGCGCCTTGTTGCGGTCGAGCTCCAGGTAGAGCTGAGGCGTGTTGGCCGAGTAGGAGGTGAAGACCGCGCTCAGCTTGGGGTCCTGGTTCGCCGCCACCACGAGCCCGCGCGCGACGGCGGCGAGGTCGACGGCCGAGCCGCCGCGCAGGTCCTCGAGCTGGTACTCGAAGCCGCCGCCGGTGCCGAGCCCGACGATGGGGGGCACGTTGAAGGCGAACACGTTCGCGTGCGGGAATGCGCGGAAGTCGGCCCGCAGCCGGTCGAGAATCGCGTGCACCGACTCGCTCGCGGCAGTGCGCTCCTCGAAGGGCTTCAGCAGGACGATGAAGTAGGCCGCGTTCGACTTGTTCAGCGCGTCGAGCGTGCTGAAGCCCACGACCGTGCTCACGTCCTCGACCCCCGGGGTGGCGAGGAGGGTCTGCTCGATCTCGCTGGCGACCCTGGTCGTGCTGTTCACCGAGGAGCCTTCGGGGAGCTGCGCCTCGAGGAAGAAGGCGCCCTGGTCCTCGTCGGGCAGGAACCCCGTCGGCGTCGCCTTGAACAGCCAGCCGACCGCGACGAACACCGCGGCGAGCGCCACGAGGGACAGCCCCGCCCGCCGCACCAGGATCCGGGTTGCCGCGGCATAGCCGTTGGTCGCGCGGTCGATCGTCCCGAGGACGTAGCGCATGAGGCCGCGGGACGGCCCGTGGTGGGGCTTGAGGAACACCGCGCACAGCGCGGGGGACAGGGTCAGCGCATTGATCGCCGAGATCACCATCGACACCGACACGGCGACCGCGAACTGCTGGTAGAGCTGGCCCGTGATGCCCGGGATGAAGGCGACCGGGACGAACACCGACAGGAGGACCATCGTGATCGCGATGATCGGCGCGGTGATCTCGCCCATGGCCTTCTTCGCCGCCTGCGACGGCGACAGCTCGGGGTGTTCTGCCATGATGCGCTCGACGTTCTCCACGACCACGATCGCGTCGTCGACGACGATGCCGATCGCGAGCACGAGGGCGAGCAGGGACACCATGTTCGCCGAGAACCCGAGCGCCAGCATCACCGCGAAGGTGCCGATCAGCGAGACCGGCACGGCGATCAGCGGGATCAGCGTCGCCCGCAGGTTGCCGAGGAACAGGTACACGACGATCACGACCAGCACGAAGGCCTCGGCCAGCGTGTGCACCACCTCGGTGATGCTCTGTTCGACGAAGCTGGTGGAGTCGTAGGTGACCTTGTAGGCGACGCCGGCAGGGAAGCTCTGCGCCGCGCGCTGCATGTAGCCCTCGACGCTCTGCGCGACGGCGAGGGCGTTCGCGCCCGGCGCCAGGAAGATGGCCATCAGCGCGCCCGGACCGCCGTTGAAGCGACCGACCGCGTCGGAGGTCCGGGCGCCCAGCTCGACCCGGCCGATGTCCTGTATCCGGACGAACGAGCCGTCGGGGTTCGCGCGCACCACGATCTGCTGAAAATCCTCGATGGTGACCAGCCGACCCTGCGTCTGGATGTTGAGCTGGAAGAGCTGGTCGTCGGTCATCGGCTGGGCGCCGATCCGGCCGACGGCGGCCTGGATGTTCTGTCCCTGGATCGCCGCGATGACGTCATTCGGCGTGAGGCCGAGGCTCGTCAGCCGGTCGGTGTCGAGCCACACGCGCATGCTGTAGTCGAGCCCGCCGAACAGGAACGCATCGCCGACGCCGTTCAGGCGTTTGACGTTGTCGAGCAGGTTGATGGTCGCGTAGTTGGAGAGGAAGAGGTTGTCCTGGGTCTGGTCCGGCGAGTAGACGGCGATGACCTGCAGGATCGCGGACGACTTCTTCTTGACGGTCAGCCCCTGGCGGCGCACCTCGTCGGGCAGCTTGGGGTTCGCGAGCGAGACGCGGTTCTGCACGTTGACCGTGTTGATGTCCGGGTTCGTGCCCACCGCGAAGGTGACGTTCAGCTTGTAGCTGCCGTCGTTGCCGCTGGTCGACTTCATGTAGAGCATGTTGTCGACGCCGACGACCTGGGACTCCACCGGCTGCGCGACGGTCTGCTCGACGACCTCCGCGCCGGCGCCCGGGTAGAAGCCGCTGACCTCCACCACCGGCGGGACGATGTCCGGGAACTGCGCAACGGGCAGCGCCTTGAGCGCGATCAGGCCCGCGAGCGTGATCACGATCGAGATGACGACCGCGAGGCGCGGGCGGTCGATGAAGGTGGCGGAGATCATTTCGCTGCACCCGCGCTCCGCGGCGCCGCGTCGGTGGGGGCGACCACGATGCCGGGCCGCACCTTCTGCACGCCCTCCGTGATCACGCGCTCCCCCTCGGCGAGCCCTTCCTTCACCGGCACCACGCCGTCGATGGACGGGCCCGACTTGAAGCGACGGACCTGGACCTTGTCGTCGGCGCCGACGACCAGGACGTAGGTCCCGCCCTGGTCGATCTGGATCGCCTGCTGCGGGACGACGAGGGCCTGCTCCGGCTTGGCCGTCTCGATCACCGCCGTCACCAGCGCCTCGTCCTTCAGGATGCGGTCGGGGTTCGGCAGCTCGGCCCGCACGATGACCGTGTCGGTACCGGGGTCCACCTGCACGTCGACGAAGTCGATCCGGCCGACGTGGCCGTACATGAGGCCGTCCGACAGCCGCAGCTTGACCTTCACCGCGCGGGGATCCTCGCCCATGTCCACCTGCTTGCGACGGAGGTCGAGGAGCAACCGGACGCTCACGGGAAAGACGACGTAGGTCGGATCCTGGCTGACGATGGTCGCGAGCGCGCCGCTGGTCTGGCCGAGGTAGCTGCCCACCGAGTAGTTTGCGCGGCCGATGCTGCCGGCGAACGGCGCCTTGACGTCGGTGTAGGAGAGCTCGAGCTCCGCCTTCTCCAACGCCGCCTTCGCCTGCTGCAGCACGCCCTGGGCCTCGGTCTGCTTGGCGACGCGCTGGTCGTAGTCGTTCTGGGCGACGGCCTTCTTGCCCAGCAGCTCGCCGAAACGGTCGACCTCGATGTTCGCGAGCTTCAGCGCGCCCTCGGCGCGCAGCACCGCGCCGTTCGCGTCCTCGACTGCCGCCTCGTAGCGCGGCTTCTCGATGACGAACAGGAGCTGGCCGCCTTTCACGTCGCCTCCTTCCTCGAACAGCCGCTGCTCGAGGAAGCCCTGGACGCGGGCGCGCAGCTCCACCTTGTCGATCGCCTCGATGCGCCCCGTGAACGTGCTTCGCGGTGTCACGTCCTGCCTGGCCACCTGTGCGACGGTGACCGCCGGCGGTTGCCCGGCGGCCGGCGGAGTCGGCTCCGTCTTGCCGCAGGCCGCGACGAGCAGCGTGGCGAGAAGGGCGGTTGGGGCGAGACGGTCGACGCGTGTGGCCATGATCACTCCGGCGCGGGCGTTGGGAACGGGACGAGGTGGACGGGCATCACGTTGGGAACGGGACGAGGTGGACGGGCATCAGCTGTGGTGCCACTGCCATGGGCCGGCGATCGACGGCGGTCGGGGTCAATGTCCGCCGAAGACCAGGGTCTGGACCGGCAGCAGCAGCGCCTGGATGCGCAGGATCATCGCGTGCACGAGTCCGACCGCGTCGATGGCGTGCAGCCCGAACCGCCGCAGCGCGCTGGTGCCCGGATCCTGCAGCGCTTCGTGGTTGCTCGTGTAGGCGTTGGCGATGCAGTGGCCGCCCTGGGGCAGGTCATCGAGCTGGCCCGGGTAGAGCGGCTCCATGATGACGGTGATCGTGCCGGGACGGGCCAGCTGCTGCACGTCGACCAGCTGGTCGGTCGCCCGCACCTGGCCGGACGCGATGACGTTCTGGACCTCCGTCACGACCACCGGGACGACCTCCCAGGGCTTCGCGATGCAGGTCACCTCGCCGATCATGCCCACCTTCATGACCTGCGCCTCGATCTGTCCGAAGCCGGCCAAGAGGCCCAGGTAACGACGCGTCGGCACGAGGATGCCGGCCGGTCTGACCATCGGATTGACCACGTCGCCCGGCCGCAGGGCGAACTGCTGCACGATGCCGTCGGTGCCGGCGACGACCAGGGTCTTGTCGAGATCGACCTGTGCCTCGCGCAGCGCGGCTTCGGCGCTCGCCTTCTGGGCCGGGAGCTCGAACGCGATCCTGGACGCGACGGCCTCGCGGCTCGCCAGGGCTGCGTCAACGGCACCTTGTGCGGTCTCGACCTGAACCTGGATCCGCTCCACGTCGGCCTCGGCGACGGAGCCGGGGCTGCGTCGCTGAATTTCCGCCCGCCTCCGCAGCTCGTCGGTGGCCTGCTGAAGCGCTCCGCGCGACTGGATGATGCGCGCTTCCGACTCCGCGAGCTGGGACTTGGCCACGACCATTGCGGCGTCGACCTCCGCGATCTTTCGGCGCGCCGATTCCAGGGCGGCCTCGTGCTCGGTGCTGTCCAGCCGGAACAGGGGCTGGCCGGCCTTCACCCGCTGGTTGGTGTCGACGAACGTCTCCGCGACCCGGCCCTTCGTCTCCGGCATCACGGTCACGGTCCGGAACACCGAGACGGCGGACTTGGTCGACGGGTGGAAGTAGAAGATCGTGGTGATCAGGCTGACGGTCAG
>JALORY010000036.1 GCA_025458675.1 Gammaproteobacteria bacterium
ACGGCGCGGCGCTCTACGACAGCCCGGTGATCTGCGAGTAACTGGACGGCCTGCACGCGGGCGTGCCGCCCGCGGTCTCAATCGCCTCCCGCCTCGAGCGGCAACACGACCTCGACCCGCAGCCCGCCCAGCTCCGGCGACCGCGCCAACGTGAGGCTGCCGTCGTAGAGGGCGACGATGTCCCGGACGATGGCGAGCCCGAGTCCGTGGCCGGGGCGGCTCTCGTCGAGCCGGCTGCCCCGCGTGAGAAGGGTCGCGGCCGCGTCGCCCTCCAGACCGGGGCCGTCGTCGTCCACCCGGACCTGCAGCGCCCCCCCGACCGCGAGCTGCAGCCGGACCGTCGACGTCGCCCACTTGCACGCGTTGTCGAGCAGGTTGCCGAGCAGCTCGATCACGTCCTCGTCGTCGAGCGCGACCACGTCGTCGGGCAGCGGCCCGGTCTCCAGGCCGAGGCCCCCGCGCCCGTGCATCTGCCGCAGCGCCGCGAGGAGCGGCGGAACGTCCCGCGCCGGCCGGAAGTGCCGGCCGACCGCGCCCGAACCGGCGAGCCGGGCGCGCCGCAGCTCGCGCTCCATGAGCTCGCGGATGCGCTCGGCCTGCTGCCGCAGCGCCTGTCGGGCGGCGGGGTGCGCGCCCAGGGCCTCGCCGTCGATCTGCTGTACGAGCAGCGTGAGCGGGGTCTTGAGGGCGTGCGCGAGGTTGCCGACCGCGTTGCGCGAACGCGTGAGGCGCTGATCCAGCAGGGCGAGGAGCCGGTTCACCTCGCGCACCAGTGGGCGGATCTCCGCGGGCACGCCCTCGCGCAGGCTCCTCGCCTCGCCCCGCTCGATCCGGCGCACGTCCTCGCGCACCGCGTCCAGCGAGCGCAGGCTGCGTCGCACCACCGCGTGCTGCACCAGCAGCAGCGCCGCGAGCGCGGCGAGTGCCACCGCCGCCGTGACGAGCTGGTAGCGCCGGATGTCCCGCTCGATCGGGCCGAGATCCTCCGCGACTGCGATGGTCAGGTCCTGGCCCTGCTTCCGGTACCCGGCGGCGAGCACCAGGAGGGACTGCTGCTGCGGGCCTGCGGTCGCGAGCACGCGCCGCGCGCCCGCGGGCACCGGCGCGACGGCGAGATGCTGGTCCCAGAGCGAGCGCGACGGCTGCTCCGCGCCCGATGCCTCGAGCAGGAGGTAGTAGTGGCCCGAGAAGGGCTGCCGGTAGACGGGTCCCACCGCGGCCTCCGGCAAGGTCAGCTTGCCGGAGGCGTCGAGCCGGACGGCGCCGAGCAGCGCCTCGGCGTCGTGCGCCAGGCGATCGAGCGCGTACTCGCGCACCAGGGCGCGCACGGCGCCGCCGCCTCCCCAGATCGCCAGCGGCAGCAGAGCGAGGACGCTCGCCGCGAGGCCGAGCTGCAGGCGACGGCGCAGCGAGCTCATCCGCCGGCACCCGGGAAGACGTAGCCCTGGCCCTTGCGGGTCAGGATGCGCTCCTGCCCGATCTTGTCGCGCAGCCGCCGGACGTACACCTCGATGACGTTGCTGTCGCGGTCGAAGTCCTGGTCGTACACGTGCTCGGTCAGGCGCGTCTTCGACAGGATCCGGTCGGGATGCAGCATGAACACCCGCAGCAGCCGGAACTCCGTGCCCGTGAGCGGCACCACCGCGCCGTCGGGAAGGATCGCTTCCTGCCGATCCTCGTCCAGGCGGATCCCGCCGGCCGCGACGACCGGCCCGGCCTGCCCGCCGCGGCGCCGCAGCAGGGCCCCGACGCGGGCGAGCAGCTCCTCGACGTGGAACGGCTTGCCCAGGTAGTCGTCCGCTCCCGCCTTGAAGCCCGCGACCCGCTCGTGCCAGGCGTCGCGGGCGGTGAGCACGATGACCGGGACGGGGTTGCCGGCGCCGCGCCAACGGCCGAGCACCTCGAGGCCCGGAAGGCCCGGAAGGCCGAGGTCCAGGATCACGGCATCGTAGGCGGTCTCGCGCCCGAGGAACTCGCCCTCGACCCCGTCGCGCGCCGTGTCCACGGCGTAGCCCGCGCGGCCGAGGTCGGCGGCCAGCTGCGCGCAGAGCATCTCGTCGTCCTCGACCAGCAAGAGTCGCACCGTCACGCCTCCCTCGTCGCGTCGCGGCGCACGCGGTCAGCGGTCCCGCTCTTCGCGGACCAGAGTGCCGGTGCGGGCGTCGAAGCGAAGCTCCCAGACCTGGCCGCCGTCGTCCACGATCTCGACCTCGTACTGCAACGCGTCGTGCCTGCGCTTGAGCTCGACCTCGACGACGCGGCCTGCGTGCAGCGCGAGCGCCGAGCGCAGCACGTCCTCGAGGGCGACGATCGCGCCCTGCGCGCGCAGGGCGCGCGCGTCCTCGTGGTCGCGCTCGCCGGCGCCGGCGAGGCCCAACGCCGTCGCCAGGACGGCCGCAGCGAGCAGACGTCGCAGTCTCAGTCGTGCCATGGCCCCGCGCCAGGAATCCGGACTTCGTGCTCATTGTAGGACCCGGCCTCCGCCCGCTGGTGGCAGGCCGGGCAGTTCGCGAAGCTGCGCACCTGCGGGTTGCCCGTGGCGAGCCGTGCCGGCACGTCGTGGTGCTTGCCGCTGAAGTAGCGGGTCTCGGTGATGCGCGGCAGCGAGGTTGCGCTGCCGGCGCCCGGACTGCCGAAGCCGGCCGCGCGTCGCCCGTCCGTGCGGTCGGCCGCGTTCGCCGCGAGGTAGTCGCGGACGGCGTCGGCCGTGGCTGGCGGCACCTGCGCGTCGTCGCCGAAGTGGCGGTCGAGCGTCGCCATCACCCGGTCCCAGGCGGCGGCGGGCAGCAGTCCCGGCTGAAAGGCCATGTGGCACTCACCGCACGCGGCGCGGTACCGGGCGTCGGTGGCCGGTGCCACGTCGGCGCGGTCGTGTCCGGCCCGCTCGCCGCGGTCGCCGGCGCCGACCAGTCCGCCGCCGACGGCCGCGACCACGGCGAGGGCGAAAGAGCCCGTGACTATCTTTGTTCGCATCGCTGTGTCCTCCAGTGTCAGCGCGTCGTGACGGCGAGGCGGTGGCCTCGCTCCGGCCGGGCGATCAGGGCTGGACGCCCCGGAGATAGGCCAGGAAGTCGCCCTTCTCCTGCGGGGTGCACGCCCGTCCCCAGGTCCACTCGCAGTTGCGGCGGAACCACTTCTCCACGTGCTCGGGGTCGGAGAGCCGGCCCGGGCTCACCGCCGGGGCCAGCGGCTCGATGATCTTGCCCGTGGTGGCGTGCCGACCCACCGAGCGCGGGTCGGCGCCGTGGCAGGTCGCGCAACTGCGCGGCGCCCCGCCGTCCCGTGGCGGGATCTCGCGGCGCCACGCGTCGGCCCCGGTGCCGGTGGAGAAGGGGCCGGCACCCGCCGATCGGTAGGCCGCTTCCAGGGATTCGACGGCGCTGGCGGCAAGCGCTCCCGGCGCCACGAGGACCGCCCAGACCGCGACGGTGACGGTGATGGGATTCACGACCCGATCCCCCGCGCCTTCGTGCCCGTCACCATCGCGCGCACCAGGTTCTCGCGGTGCAGGAGGCTGGAGGCGAGCACGCCGGCGACGTGCACGCCGGCGAGTATCAGCGTCAGGTTGGCGAGCACCTCGTGTACGGACTCCAGCGGCTTCGCCCACCACGGGTCGCGGAAGGTTCCGGCAAAGGGCCCGGCGAGCTCCGAGGCCCCGTAGGCGAGCAGCCCGCTGACGCCGGTGAGGGTCAGGCCCACGAGCAGCGCGACGATCATGGCGCCCCCGGCGGGGTTGTGGCCGAGATAGCGGCGGGCCCGGCCGCGCAGCACGTCCCGCAGGTAGTCGCGTACGGTGCGTGGCCCGCGCACGAAGTCGCCGAAGCGCGCGTGGCGCGTGCCGACGACGCCCCAGACCAGGCGCGCCGACACGACGCCGAGCACCGTGTAGCCGGCCAGCACGTGCACACCGAGCCACTCGTCGCCGGTGGCGAACGCCGCCAGAAACGCCCCCACCAGCGTCCAGTGCAGCGCCCGTACGAGCGGGTCCCAGACCTTCACTTGATCCTGCGTGACCATGCGCCTCTCCTCCGAATCAGGGCTCGGGGAAAGGCTAGGTTCCCCGCCTGAATCGAAGCTGAAAGGCTCAGGCGCCGGCCTGGCGGTACTCCCGCGCCAGCGCCACGTAGTGCGCCGCCGCGTAGTCGAGGTAGGCGAGCTCGCGCTCGGTCAGCGGCCGGGCACGGCGCGCCGGCTGGCCGAGGTAGAGGTGGCCCGACTCCAGGCGCTGGCCGCCCGACACCAGCGCGCCGGCGCCCACCATCACCTGCGGCTCGAGCACCGCGCGGTCAAGAACGACCGCGCCCATGCCGATAAGGCAACGGTCGCCCACGGTGCAGCCGTGCAGCACGACCCGGTGCCCGACGGTCACGTCGTCGCCGATCGTCAGCGCCGCCCCCTCCGGATTGAAGGGGCCCGCGTGGCTGACGTGCAGCACGCTGCCGTCTTGCACGTTGGTCCGGGCGCCGATGGTGATGCAGTTGATGTCGCCGCGCGCCACGACCTGCGGCCACAGGCTCGAGTCGGGCCCCACGGTCACGTTCCCGATCACGAGCGCGGCGTCGTCCACATAGACGCCTTCGGCAATGCGGGGAAAGTGGCTGCGGAACGGGCGGATGTTGGGCATCGTCTGGTGGTGTCCCGGTATACTCCGGGGCGGTCCGCAACCTGGCTTCGGGGGCTCGAGCGATGGGTATGGGCGCAATCGCGACGATCGCCGTGATCGTCATCGTGCTGGTCTACGGCGTGATGATCTACAACAACCTCGTCACGCTCAAGCACGGCGTGACGAAGGCGTGGTCGAACATCGACGTGCTGCTCAAACAGCGGCACGACGAACTGCCGAAGCTCGTCGAGACCTGCAAGCAGTACATGCAGTACGAGCAGGAGACCCTCGAGCGGGTCATGAAGGCGCGCGCGGCCGTGGCCTCGGCGCGCGAGAAGGGCGACGTCGGTGCGCTCGGCCCCGCCGAGTCCGAGCTGCGCATCGGGCTGGGCAACCTGTTTGCGGTCGCGGAGGCCTACCCGCAGCTCAAGGCCAACGAGACGTTCCAGCACCTGCAGACGCGGATCTCCGGTCTCGAGAACAGCATCGCGGACCGCCGCGAGTTCTACAACGAGGCGGCGAACAACAACAACGTGCGCATCGAGCAGTTCCCCGACATCGTGATCGCGCGGCTCTTCCGGTTCGGGCCCGCCGAGCTGCTGGAGTTCTCCGAAGAGGAGAAGAGGGACGTCGACGTCAAGGCGCTCTTCTCCTGACGGCGCCGCCGCGTCGACCGGGGCTGAGCCGCCGTCGTGGCGGGCACGGGCATGGGCGGGGCACCGCTCTCGGTGCAGATCCGGCAGGCGGACGAGGTCGAGCTCTGGCTGATGCTCGGCGTGCTCGTCCTCGTCGCGGTGATCGGCTTCTACCTCGGGTTCCGCCGCCTCTGGCTCGCCCGCGTCATCGAGGACGCGCCGACGGCGCGCATTCGCTCGGCCCCGCAGGGCTACGTGGAGCTGGTCGGCGAGGCGAAGGCGATGGCCGGCGAGCCGATCGTCGCGCCGCTGTCCAAGACTTCCTGCTGCTGGTATCGCTACTCCATCGAGTCGAAGCGCGGCGGCGAGTGGCGGACGGTCCGCAAGCAGACCAGCGACGGGCTCTTTCTCGTCGCGGACGAGACCGGCGAGTGCGTCGTCGATCCCGACGGGGCCGAGGTGACGCCGGGCACCAAGCGCGTGTGGTACGGCGACGGCGACGAGCCGATCACGGTGGTGATGCCCCCGCGCGGCGCCGAGGGGGTCCAGCTCGGGCCGGTGGTCATGCGCAGCTCCGGCGCGATGTTCACCAGCACTCACCGCTACACCGAGGAGCTCATCGTCCCCGGCGACCCCCTCTACGCTCTCGGCGAGTTCAAGACGCTCGACGACATCGATCACCACCAGAGCCGCTCCGAGATGACGGCGGCGATACTGCGCGAGTGGAAGCGCGAACGGCGGCGGCTGATGGACCGCTTCGACCACAACCGCGACGGCGTCCTCGACGCCAGCGAGTGGGAGGGGGCGCGCCTGCTCGCGGCGCAGGAGGCCGCGCGCGATCACGCCGAGCAGCTGGCGCACCAGCACGTCCACACGCTGCGCCGGCCGCAGGCGAAGGACCGGCCGTTCCTGCTGTCCACCCTGCCCCAGTTCAGGCTGGTGCGACGCTATCGCTGGGAGGCCTTCGGCGGCTTCGTGCTGTTCCTCGCCGCGGGCGGCCTGCTCACGTGGATCTCGACCCTGCGCCTGTGGTAGGGCGGGTTGAATTTGCTCAATCCGGTGACCAACTTGCAGAGTTGCGGTAGACGGACAGCGTGTGCGCCCTTGGGGCGCCGCCACCGTACGAGCCTCGAGGACACGCCGTGAATACGTCCCTGTAGGCTCGCCAGCGGCGTCCATGCCGCTGACGGTCCTCTCGGCTCGTCCGGAGGCATCGCCCGCGGGAGTACGAGAGACACGAGGGAACCCGAAGATGACCGAGCCAAGCCAGAATCCCCTTCTCGCCATGGACGGCCTCCCGCCGTTCTCGCAGATCCGCCCCGAGCACGTCGAACCGGCGGTCGACACCCTTCTCGCCGAGAACCGGGCCAGGATCGCGGCGCTGCTCGACTCGCTGGAGACGCCGACCTGGGACACGCTGGTGGCGCCGATCGAGGAGTGGGAGGACCGGTTGAGCCGGGCCTGGTCGCCGGTGGCGCACCTCAACGCGGTGATGAACAACGAGGCGCTGCGGGCCGCCTACAACGCCTGCCTGCCCAAGCTGTCGGACTACGCCACCGAGATGGGACAGAACGAGCGCCTGTTCCGGGCCTACGAGGCCGTCGCGACATCCGGTGAGCCGCTCGACGAGGCGCAGCGCAAGGTGCTTGAGAACGCCCTGCGCGACCTCCGGCTGTCGGGCATCGACCTGCCGGCCGAGCAGAAGGCGCGCTTCAAGGAGATCAGCCAGGAGCTGACCCAGCTGACGAGCCGGTTCGAGGAGAATGTGCTCGACGCCACGAACGCCTGGAGCAAAGAGGTCGCCGACGAGGCGCAGCTCGCCGGGATGCCGCAGTCCGCGAGGGACCTCGCGCGGCAGACGGGGGAGCAGCGCGGGGCCACGGGCTGGCTCCTCACGCTCGACTTCCCGTCCTACTACCCGGTGCTGACCTACGCCGACGATCGCGCGCTGCGGCGCGAGCTTTACGAGGCTTACCACACCCGCGCGTCGGACCGCGGCCCCCACGCCGGGCAGTGGGACAACGGGCAGGTGATGGAGCGCATCCTGGCCCTGCGCCACGAGCTCGCGCGGCTGCTCGGCTTCGCCAGCTACGCGGAGCGCTCGCTCGCGAAGAAGATGGCGCGCACCCCGCCGCAGGTGATGACCTTCCTCGAGGACCTGGCGCGGCGGTCGCGGCCACAGGCCGAGCGCGAAATGGCGGAGCTCGCGGCCTTCGCGCGCGAGCGCGACGGCCTCGCGACGCTGGAGGCCTGGGACGTCGCCTACTACAGCGAGAAGCTGCGGCAGCAGCGCTACGCCGTGTCGCAGGAGGAGATCCGCCCCTACCTGCCCGTGACCCGCGTGGTGCCCGGTCTCTTCGCCGTGGTGGAGCGCCTGTTCGGCGTGCGCATCGGCGAAGTGACCGGCGTCGACGTCTGGCATCCGGACGTCCGCTTCTACGAGATCCGCGGCGCCGACGGCGAGCTGCGCGGCCAGTTCTACCTCGACCTCTACGCCCGCCCCAAGAAGCGGGGCGGCGCCTGGATGGACGACTGCCGCGGGCGGATGCGCCACGGCGACCGGCTGCAGACGCCGGTGGCCTACCTGACCTGCAACTTCACGCCGCCGGTGGGCGAACAGCCGTCGCTGCTCACCCACGACGAGGTCGAGACCCTGTTCCACGAGTTCGGCCACGGCCTGCACCACATGCTGACGCGGATCGATTACCCGCCGGTGGCCGGCATCAGCGGCGTCGCCTGGGACGCGGTGGAGCTGCCGAGCCAGTTCCTCGAGAACTGGTGCTGGGAGCGCGAGGCCCTCGACCTCATCTCGGGCCACCACGCGACGGGCGCGCCGATCCCGGAGGATCTCTACGCGCGCATGAAGGCCGCCAAGAACTTCCAGTCCGCGATGCAGATGGCGCGTCAGCTCGAGTTCTCGCTGTTCGACTTCCGCCTGCACCTCGAGTACGACCCGGCGCGGGGGGGACGCGTCTACGAGGTGCTGGACGACGTGCGACGGCGGGTCGCGGTCGTGCGTTACCCCGAGTTCAACCGGATGCCGCACGGCTTCTCGCACATCTTCGCGGGCGGCTACGCGGCCGGCTACTACAGCTACAAGTGGGCCGAGGTGCTGTCGGCGGACGCCTTCTCGCTGTTCGAGGAGCGCGGCGTGTTCGATCCGGACACCGGACGCTCGTTCCGCGAGCACATCCTCGAGCGCGGCGGCTCGCGCGACGCGATGGAGCTGTTCGTCGCCTTCCGCGGGCGCGAGCCGCGCATCGATGCCCTGCTGCGGCACAGTGGCATCGACGTCGCCGAAGCCGCCTGACGTGGCCGGCGCCGAGCGCGAACCGCTGTCGGCAAGCGAGCGGGCCGGCCTCGCCGACCTGCTCGCCGAGCTCGCGCCCCACACCGGTGGAATGACGCTCGACGCCGCGCAGGGGCTGATCGTAGCGACGCTGTCCGGACCCCACCGGCTGCCGGCCGCGAGCTGGCTGCGCCACGCGGTCGGGGTCCATGCGCCCGGCGACGGCGCCACGACCGGCGTGGAGACGCTGTTGCGGCGCTTCGGCGCGGACACGGCGGCGGCGCTCGAGCTCGGGACGTTCGCGCCGCTCGTCCCCTTCCAGCCGGTGGCAGGCGGCGAACCGCTGCCCCTGCCGTACGCCTGGTGCGCCGGCTACGCGACGGGCCTGTCCCTGTTCGGCGAGGAGGTGTTCGAGGCAATCGACCAGGAAGCGGCGGCCGCGGACGCGCTGGCGGCCGTGCTGTCGTTCCTGATGGTTGCGCCGGAGGACATGCTCGACCCCAAGGACCCCGAGGCGCACCGGGCGGTGGCCGCCGAGCTCGGTCCAGCCGCCGTGACCCTGTACGGCTGGTGGCGCAGCCGACGGAGCGCCGCCGGCGACTGAGGCGCCGCCGACCCCGGCGGAACCAACCATAATTCGGGCGGGAGTGCACCATGACCCGCCTGCCGTCCCGAGCGTCCCTCTACGTCGCCTTCCTCGTGCTCGGCGTCTACGCGCAGATCGCGCAGGCGCTGCTGGTGCGGGAGGGCCTCGTTGCGTTCTACGGCAACGAAGTGAGCCTGGGCGCGTTCTTCGGCAGCTGGTTGTTCTGGACGGCCGTCGGGTCGCTCGCGGCGACGCGTTGGCAGGGGCGGGGCGAGGAGGCGCTGGGCGTCCTGCGGGTCGTGCTGCTCCTTCTGCCCGTCGTGCTCCTGCTCGAGCTCGGCCTCTTCCGCGCCGTGCGCTGGGTGCTCAGCACAGCGGCCGGCGAGCTGGTGCCCCTCGGGCAGCTGCTGGGCAGCATCGCCCTGCTCAACCTCCCCACGGGGCTCGCCATCGGTCTCGCCTTCCCGCTCGCGGTCCAGGGGCTGCGGCTGGTCGAGCGCGACCCCGCGGGCGCCGACGTGCCGGGGGCCGTCCGGGCGGCGTCGGCCCTCTACGCGCTCGACGCGTTCGGCGCGCTGGCGGGTGGTCTGCTCATCACCTTCGTGCTGATCGACGCCCTCGGCGTCTGGCGCAGCGCGGCGCTCGGCCTGGTCGGGCTCGGCGCGGTCGTGGCGTGGCTCGCCCCCGGCGCGCGCGCGTGGCACGCCGCGGGCGGGATTGCCGCGGCGGCGGGGGTGCTGCTCGTCGTGCCGGCCGTCGGCGTCGCCCTGGACACCGCCATGGAGCGCTGGCGCTTCGCCGCGCTGCAGCCCGGCCTCACGCTGGTGGACGCGGTGGAGACGCGCTACGGCCACTTCGCCGTCGGGCGTCGCGGCGGGCAGCTCTCGACGGTCGCTGACGGTCGCGTCGAGGGCTCGTTCCCCGACCCCGAGGCTGCCCGCCAGGACGCCGCCTACTATCACTCCCAGGCGGACGGTCCGCGGCGCATCCTGCTGCTCGGCGGCGTCGCCGGCGGGCTCGCCGCCGAACTGCTCCGCTACCCGCTCGAGCGGCTGGTCGTCGTCCAGTCCGACGAGCAGGCCTTCGCCCGGTTGCGTCCGCACCTGCTCGCGGACGACCGGCAGGCGCTGGCCGACCCGAGACTGAGCCTTCGCTTCGCGGACGGCCGGCAGTACGTCAACGATCTTTCTGGAACGGAAGGTTTCGACCTGGTCCTCGTGCTCGCCGGGGACCCTGCCAGCGCACAGGCCAATCGGTACTACACCCGGCAGTTCTACGCCGCGGTCCGCCGCGGCATGGCCCCGGACGGCGTGCTCTGCACGGCGGTCGGTGGCGCCTCCAACTACTTCGGGCGGGAGGTGCAGGGCTACGGGGCGTCGGTCTTCCGCACCCTCGGCCAGGCCTTCGCGCACGTCGCGGTGCTGCCCGGCGACACGCAGGTCTACTGCGCCTCGGCCATTCCCGGGCGGGTGACCGAGGACCCGGCGCTGCTCGAGCGGCGCTACCTCGGGATGCCCCTCGAGGAGCACCGCTTTCCGGCCATCGCCTTCCACTCCCTGCTGCCCGCGGAGCACGTGCGCTACACGCGTGCGCGGCTCGGCGACCCGCCGGGCGAGCTCAACACGGACGAGCGGCCGGTGACCTACTGGCTCAACATGGTGCTGTGGGGGAAGCTCAGTGCGTCCGGCCTCGTCGGCGGGCTGGAGCGCCTGCGGGCGATGGGTCCCTGGCCGTACCTCCTGCCGCCGGCCCTCCTCGTCGGGCTGCTCCTGCTGCGCGCCGCCAATGGCACCGGGTCGCGGGCGCGCGCCCGGCGCGAGGCAGCGGTGCTCGGTCTGGCGACGCTCGGCTTCGTCGCCATGGCGGCGCAACTCGTGCTGCTCTTCAGCTATCAGGCGCGCGTGGGCTTCGTCTTCGGCCGCGTCGCGCTCCTGAACGGCGTCTTCATGGCCGGCCTCGCGTTCGGCGCGGGCTGGCTCGGCGCGGCCCTTGCGCCGCGGGCCGCCTGGGCGCTTCCAGCCCTGCTGGGACTGGTGGCCGGCAGCGCCTTGGCGCTGCCGCACGTTCTCTCCGCCGTCGCCGGCCTCGACGGGACGACGGTCGAGGCGGCCTACCTGGGGCTCTGCTTCGCCGCGGGCCTGCTGACCGGCGCGGGATTCCCGCTGGCCGTCGACCGCACGCAGCGCGACACCGGGAATGCCCTGCGCTCGAGCGCGGTTTCGCAGGGGGCCGACAGCCTCGGGGGCGCGGCGGGCGGGCTCCTCACGGGGGCGCTGCTCGTTCCCACCCTCGGCCTCGCCGGCACGTCCGGGGTGCTCGGCGCTGCGGCGGCCCTGGCGGCGGTGCCCCTCCTCTACGCCGAATACGGGCCGGCGCGCCTGCGCTGGCTCGCGGCCCGCGCGCACCCTGCCTTTCCCTCGCCGGCCGTCGTAGGCGCGCTGGGCTTCGTCGTGCTGTTCGCCGGTGGCATGGCGCTGCTGGCGCGCGGCGCTGCCCCCGGGCCGCAGGTGCGATTCGACGCCGGGCTGCTCGAGGCGGTCAGTGGGGCGACGGACTTCGCCGAGCGGGCGCAGCCGTTCGTGCACTACGTTGGCCTCGCGCCGGACGGGCGGGCCGTCGCGGCCCTCGGCAGCGAGCAGCTCGCCGCGGCAGTGCGCGGCTACGGTGGTCCGATCAACCTGCTCGTCGCGGTCGACGAGGCGGGGACGCTGCGTGGCGTGCGGCACCTGGCGTCGCGCGAGACGCCGTCCTACGTGGCGGGCATCGACGACTGGCTGGGCCGTCTGCGGGGCCAGTCGCTGGCCGACGGCCCGCTGACCCTCGATCGGGTCGACGCCCTCTCCGGCGCGACGCTGACCAGTCGGGCGGCCCTCGACAGCCTGAGCCTCGCCGTCCGCGCGGTGGGGCCGCCCGCGTTCGGGAGGTCCCTGGCCGGGCAGGCGGCACCCCGGCCCCCGGCCTGGCGGCAGCCCGGCTTCGTCGCGACGCTCGCGCTCCTGGTCCTGCTCGCGCCGGTCTACCGTTCCGGCAGCGATCGGGCGCGCGTCGTCTACCTGGTCGCCGCGCTCGCCGTGCTCGGCGTCTGGCTCAACACCCCGCTCACGGAGATCGACGTGCTCAACCTGAGCCTGGGCCAGTTCGCCGGCCTCGCCGACAACCCCCAGCGTTGGCTCCTCATCGCCTTCGCGGCGACGAGCACCGTCCTGTTCGGCCCGGTCTGGTGCGGCTACCTCTGTCCGTTCGGCGCCCTGCAGGAACTGCTCGGACGGGCGGGCCGGCTGCTGCGTCTGCGGTCCTACCCCGACCGCTCCGTCGAAACCCGCGTGCGCTTCGTCAAGTACGTTCTCCTCGCGGCCGTCCTGCTCGTCGGCTGGTGGACCGGCGAGACGTGGCGCGCCGCGTTCGACCCCATGCAGCACGTCTTCGCCGGCCGCTGGACCGGCTGGGTCGGCGCGTTGACCGTCGTGGTCCTGGGCGCCGCCGTGATCCACTTCCGGTTCTGGTGTCGCTACTTCTGCCCGGTCGGGGCCCTGCTGAACCTGGGCAACAAACTGGCGCTCGCGGGCCGCTTCGGGCCGGCCCGACGCATCGAACGCTGCGATCTCGGCGTCACCCACGAGTACGACGTCGACTGCATCCGGTGCCAGCGCTGCGTCGAGGGCCGTGACCTCGGGCTACCCCACCACGCGCCGCCCCGGAACGGTCCCCCACCTATACTCGGGGGGAGGCGCGAGTGACCGGCCCGAGACGGTGGCACGTCCGGCGGCGCGACGCGCCATTCCTCGCGCTGGTGGCGCTGACGCTGGCCTGCATCGGCGGGTTCCTGGCGACCGGGTCGGATTCGCCGGCAGGCCCGGGCGGGGGATGGCGGAGGATCGACCGTGACGCGCTCGAGCGCCGCATCGAGGCGGGCGATCTGAGCGGGCGGGAGGCGCTGTGGTATCGAGCGGTGGAGCCTGCGCGCCGATGACCGACGTCGCCTGCGACCTGTGTCCGCACCGTTGCGTGATCCCGGAGGGGGCGGCGGGCGACTGCCGGGTGCGCGTCAACCTCGGCGGCAGGCTGCGGGCGACGACCTACGGCCGCCCGTCCGCCGTCCACATCGACCCGATGGAAAAGAAGCCGCTCTACCACTTCCTGCCGGCGGCGTCGGTGTTCTCGATCGGCACGGCCGGCTGCAACATGCACTGCCGAAACTGCCAGAATTGGCAGCTGTCGCAGCGGGGCGCGGAGGAGATGGAGTCGGTCCACCGGGCGATGCCCGACGAGGTCGTGGCACTGGCGCGTCGCGAGGGCTGCGCGGGGATCGCCTACACCTACAACGACCCCGTCGTCTACTACGAGTACGTGGAAGACACGGCCACGCTGGCGCGCGCCGCGGGGCTGCGCAACGTGCTGGTCACCGCCGCTTTCATCAACCGCGAGCCGCTGCGACGGCTCTGCCGAGTCACCGACGCGGCGACGGTCGACGTGAAGGCCTTCGACGACCACTTCTACCAGGAGGTGTGCAGCACCCGTCTAAAGCCCGTTCTGGAGGCTCTCGTGACCTTCCGTGAAGAGAAGGTCTGGCTGGAGGTGAGCAACCTGCTCATCCCGTCCCTGAACGACGATCTGCCGCAGATCCGCCAGCTCGCCCGCTGGGTCCGCGACGAGCTCGGCGCCGACACGCCGTTTCACTTCCTCGGCTTCCGTCCGATGTACCGCATGCGCAATCTCCCGCCAACGTCACAGGATATCCTCGAGCGCGCTCGGCGCGAGGCGCTGGACGTCGGGCTGCACCACGTCTACATCGGCAACCTGCAGGGGCACGAGGGCGAGTCGACCTACTGCCCGCGGGACGGGACCCGGGTCGTGCGCCGGGTCGGTTTCCGGGTGGTCGAGAACCTGCTGACGCCGGCCGGCGAGTGCCCCGCCTGCCGCAAGCCGATCGCTGGGGTCTGGCAGTGACGCGCCCCGAGCTCCCCGTCGCGAGCAGCGGCCGCCGTCGTGTCCTGCTGGCGGCCATGGTCGTCGGCGTCGCGGCGGTCCTGCTGCCCGTGACCCCGCGGGTGCTCGAGGCAGACGGCCCGCGCGACCGCGGCCCGCGGGAGCGGCCCCTGACGGCGCACGGCCTGCGGGCCCCGCACGAGCTCGCGGGGTGAAGCCGATGCTCCCCCCGCTCGCCGCACTGCTGCTCGTCGCGATCGGTGTCGTCGCCGCAGCCGCGGAGCGGGTGCGGCCGCCGGCCGTGGCGGGATCCTGGTACCCGGGAGGCCGGGCCGAGCTGGCCCGCACCGTCGACGAGGCCCTCGCCGCTGCGCCGTCCTGGGCGCCCGCCGCTGGCGAGCGGGTCGTCGCCCTGATCGCGCCCCACGCCGGCTACCCGTTCAGCGGCGCCACCGCCGCCGCCGCGTACCGCGCCGTGCGCGGCGGCCGCTACGACCGCGTGGTCGTGCTCGGCCCGTCGCACCACACCGCGCTCCGGGGCATCGCGGTCGCCGACGTCGACGCCTACGAGACGCCGCTGGGGACCGTGTCGCTCGATGCGCCAGCCGTGGCCGCCCTGCGGGCATCGCCGCTGGTGCAGGCGGGCCCCGCCGACCCCGATCGCGAGCACAGTCTCGAGATGCAGCTGCCTTTCCTGCAGCGCGCGCTCGCGCCGGGGTGGCGCCTGGTCCCCGTGCTCGTGGGGAGCATCGACGAGGCGGACTACCCGGTGCTCGCCGACGTCCTGCGGCCGCTGCTCGACGAGCGCACGCTCGTCGTCGTCTCGACCGATTTTACGCACTACGGTGCCCGCTTCGGCTACATGCCGTTCGCTCCCGACGCCGACGCCGGGGTGCGCATCCGCGAGCTCGACGACGCGGCGTACGCCCTCGTGGCCGCCCGGGACGCGCGCGGCTTCCTCGCCTACCAGGCGCGCACGGGGATCACGATCTGCGGCTACCGGCCGGTGGCCCTGCTCCTGCAGCTGCTGCCCGGGCAGGCACGGTTCGAGCGCCTGGCCTACGCGACGAGCGGCGAGCAGACCGGCGACCGGCGCAACTCGGTGAGCTACCTCGCCGCCGCGGCGACGGTGCCGTCCGTCGCTGTCGGCCCGGCGGTCGACGGGAGCGCCGACCCGCCCCTGCGCTGGCTGCACCGCCTCGCCTCCCTGCGCGTCAGGGACGTGGTGACGGGCGATGCCGGGGCTGCCCGGTCGTTGCGCGCCCTGCTGGACGAGCGGTCCGGACGGGCAGCCGACCCGTCGGGCGCGTTCGTCACCCTCAAGGAGGGCCGGTCGCTGCGGGGCTGCATAGGCTACGTCGCGCCCATCAAGCCGCTCTGGGAGGCGGTCCTGGACAACGCCGAGGCGGCCGCGCTGCGGGACCCGCGGTTCGCCCCGGTGCGGCCGGACGAGCTCGGCCGGCTCACCCTCGAGGTCAGCGTGCTCACCGACCCGGAGCCGATCGCGGACTGGCACGACTTCGAGGTCGGTCGCCACGGCGTGGTACTCGAGAAGGCCGGGCGGCGCGCCGTGTTCCTGCCGGACGTCGCGACCGAGCAGGGGTGGGATCGGGCGCAGACGCTCACGCAGCTCGCGCGCAAGGCCGGGCTGCCGCCCGATGCCTGGCGGGAGGGGGCGCGGCTCTCCGTGTTCACCAACCACAAGTACGCCGCGCCCCTCGAGTGAGGGGGCGGTGCCGGGTCGCAGATCCCCGTAGACTCGCACGACCTCGATCTGCCGGACCGACGCGTGCACGTCTCTCCTCAGCAGCTGGCGCAGTGGCTCGATGCGACTCGCAAGGCCAACGCCGCCGGCGACCACGCGACGGCGGCCCGCTGGGCCGAGCAGGCCACCCGGGCGGCGCCGCAAGCCCCGCAGGCCTGGTTCCACCTCGCCGTCGCGCTGCAAGGGCTCGGCAAGCGGGGGCAAGCCGTCCGCGCGGCGAAGAGGGCCGCCGCGCTGGCCGGCGACTCGGCCGAAGCACACGCCGCGGTCGGTGCCCTGTTCGTCGATCTCGACGCGCTGGACGAGGCCGACCGCTGCCTCGGCCGTGCCCTCGCGCTCGATCCGCACCACCCGGTCGCCACGTCCGATCTCGGCAGGCTGCAGTGGCGGCTCGGCCGGCTCACAGACGCCGAGGCGTCGTTCCGCCTTGCGATCGCGCGGCGGCCCGATCTCGCGCCGGCTCACGCGGGCCTGTGCCGCGTCCTCAACGCCCGGGGCGATCATGGCGCGGCAGAGGCGGCGGCCCGCCGGGCGATCGCGCTGGACCCGCTGGCCGCGGACGCCTGGACCGGCCTGGGTGCCGCACTCGCTGCGACGGCACGGTTCGAGGCCGCAGGTCCCGCCTGCCGCCGTGCGGTCGAGCTCGATCCCCGCTCTGCCGAGGCCTGGCGTCAGCTCGGCGCCGTGCTCGCCGCGATCAACCGCCCCGAGGCTGCGGAGGCCGCGCTGCAGCGGACGGTAGGCCTCGCGCCCGGCGACGCCGTGGCCTGGCACCTGCTGGCCGACGTGCTGGTCAGACAGTTCCGCCTCGCGGAAGCCGAGGTGGCGTGCCGCAAGGCCGCGGCGCTGGACCGCGACTCGGTCGCGCCCCACACGCTGCTCGCGTGGATACACGTGCAGCGATGGGACTACGCCCGGGCCGCCGCGGAGCACGGGCGCGCGCTCGGCAGGCGACCGCACGATCTCGCGCTCCTCTCCCTGCGCCTCTACTCGCTCAATCTCCAGCCCGCCGCCGAAGCGGCCGACATGCTGGAGGCAGCCCGCGCGTACGACCAGGCCGCGCACCGCGGCGTCAGCGGCTACACGGCGTGGAACTGCGTACCCGATCCGGCGCGCAGGCTGCGCGTCGGCCTCGTCTCGGGCGATCTCTACCGCCACCCCGTCGGCTTCTTCCTCCAAGGGCCGCTGCGCGAGCTGGACGAGACGCGCGTCGAGCTCTACGCGTAGTCGCCGGCCTGGCCGATGCCGATCTCGCGCGCCTCGTTCACGACGACCGGATCGACGTGCTGGTCGACCTCGCGGGCCACACGGAGCACAACCGACTGCCCGTGTTCGCCCGGCGGCCGGCTCCGGTGCAGGCGACTTGGCTCGGCTACTTCGCCACCACCGGGCTGCGCGAGATCGACTGGAAGATCGGCGACCCGTGGGTGACGCCGACGGAAGAAGAGGCCCACTTCACCGAGCGGATCTGGCGCATGCCGGTGTGCTGCTACTGCTTCGCGCCGCCCGTCGACGCACCGCCGGTGGCCGAGCTGCCGAGCCGCGCCAACGGATACGTGACCTACGGCTGCCTCAACAACCTCGCCAAGCTGAACGACGGCGTCGTCGAGACCTGGGCGCGCGTGCTCCGAGCCGACCCCGACGCGCGATTGCTGCTGAAGTCGAGGCCGCTGCGGAGCGAGGAGGTCGTGGACCGGGTAAGGCGACGCTTCGCGCACCACGGGGTCGGCGCCGAACGCCTGCTCCTCGAGTCTGCGGATCACTATCCCCGGCATCTCGAGGCCTACGCGCGCGTGGACGTCGCGCTGGATCCGTTCCCGTACACCGGCGGGGCCACGACGACGGAAAGTCTCTGGATGGGGGTCCCGGTCCTCACGCTGCGGGGCGACCGATACATCGGCCACCAGGGCGAGACGCTGCTGCGTGCCGCCGCCCTGCCCGATTGGATCGCGACGGACCAGGACGATTACGTGCGCAAGGCGCTCCAGCTCGCTGCCGACCGCGAGGGGCTCGCGCGGCTGCGCGCCGGGCTGCGGGCCCGCACGGCGTCGTCGCCGCTCTTCGACGCCCGGCGCTTCGCCCGCGACCTCGAGGCCGCGTGGCGGGGCATGTGGGCGGCGTGGTGCGACGACCCGCGGATCAGAACGCGGCCTTGACCTCCTTGAGGAGCGGGGCGTCGAACTGGACCTCGATCCTCGGCCCGCCGGAGGCCACGTCGTCGATCCCCAGCTTGCCGGCCAGCCGGTCGGGCTGCTCGGTCGTGGCCGCGAGAGCGGCCGGCTTCGTCGTGCCGGAATACTGCACCTTCCCGCCCTTGAGCCCCACCCAGTACCCGAAGCGCGGCCCTGCAGCCATGTCGATCGAGAAGCCGTCCTCGACCTCGCCCTGGGCGCACATCATCGTCGTGCACGCCGCCAGGGCTTTGCCGATGTCTTTTGGGGTCAGCACCAGGCGGCTGACGATCGTGTCCTTGTCGACCACGTCCGGCCCCTTGAGCAGGTAGGCGTGCTTGACGGTCAGCGTCTGGCCCTTGTACGCGATCGTCCCCGAGGCCGTTCCCTCTGCGGCCATCGCGCTGCCGACCCCCACGGCCAGCGCCGCTGCGACGGTGAGCATCGCCAACCCGCGGCCTCGCGGCGCGTGACGGGTTCCCTCCGAATCGTTCCCCCGGTTCGAGCGCATGCGTCCCCCTCCATCCGTCTG
>JALORY010000135.1 GCA_025458675.1 Gammaproteobacteria bacterium
CTGGGAGAGCACGGCGTCGACGTCGATCACCGTGACGCTCGGAAAGCCGCGCGCGATCTCGGCGAGCACCGAGAGGCGCTCCGGCGGCAGGTGGAAGCTGGCGATGTAGGTCGCCGGCATGTCGGCGAGGAGCGGCGGGTTGCCGACGACGAAGAAGTTGACGTTGAAGGAGTCCCACTGCACCTGCCGCAGGTTGACGACCCTGCCCGTGATGCGCGTTCCGGAGACCTCAAACGTGAGCTCGTCGCCGATGGCGATGCCGAGCGTGTCCGCAATGCCCGATTCGACCGAGAGCTCGCCGGCCTTCGTGGTCGGCTCCCACCACCGCACGGCGAGCAGGCGGTTGTCGGCCTGCATCCGCTCCGCGAAGCTCAAGTTGAACTCACGCGAGGCGAGCCGCTGGGCGCGCGGCGACTCGTAGGCTGCGGGGTCCACTGGGTTGCCGGCGATGCTCACCAGGCGGCCGCGAATCATCGGAAAGACGCCGGCAGACTGCAGGTCGCGCTCGGCCAGCAGCCGTGCCAGCGCGTCGCGCTCGTCAGGCTGGACGTTGATCAGGAAGTGGTTCGGGGTCTGCGGCGGCAGCTTGTCGCGCCAGGCCCCCATGAGGTCGTTGCGCACGACGGACAACAGGAGCAGGGCCATGATGCCCAGCCCGAACCCGACGCCCTGCACGAGGGTGAGCGTCGGGTGGCGCGCGAGCGCCGCCAGCCCGTAACGCCAGGCCGAGCCGCCGCGCCGGCGCAGCGGGCCGAGGACTGCGATCAGCCCCCGAGTGGCCAGGCCGAGCACGACGAGCGTGCCCACCACGCCCGCCATGGCCCGCGTGCCCAGCGACAGATCGCCCATGCGCCAGAGCAGGAAGGCCGCGAGCGCGCCGACCGCGGTCGCCAGCGTGATCCACTCGGCGAGCGGCGGCGGACCGAGGCTGCCGCGCAGCACCCGCGCCGGCGGGGTCAGGGGCAGGCGCGACAGCGGCGGCAGCACGCTGGCGATCAGCACCAGGAGGGTCGTCGCGGCCGCTGCGGCGAGTGGCTCGAGGGTAGGGGCCGGCAGCTCGGCGGCAAACCATTGGCCCACCAGCAGGCCCAGGGCGGACTGGGCGACGACGCCCAGCAGGCCGCCGAGCGCCGTCGCCACCGCGGCTACGCCGAGCAGCCGCGTCAAGAAAACGACCCACAGGCCGCGCGACGACACGCCGAGGCAGCGCAGAACCGCCGCCGCGTCGGTCTGGCGGGTCACGTAGCGCCGGGCGGCGAGCAGCGCGGCCGCGCCCGCGAGGACGACGACGGTGGCGGCGGCGAGGCTCAGGAAACGCGTACCGCGGTCGAGTGCGGCGCTGAGCTCGGGGCGTGCCCCGCTGACGTCGAGGAGCTGGGTACCTTTCGTGAGCTTCGGGCGGAGCCAGTCCCGGCCGCGCGTCCGGCGACGAGCAGGCGGTGCGAGACGCGGCTGGCCGGCGTGACGAGCCCGGTCGCGGGCACGTCGTCGAGCCTGAGCATCAGCCGTGGCGCGAACTGGAACAGGTCGCCGCCGCGATCGGGCTCCGCCGTCAGGACGCGGGCCAGCGCGAGCCGTGACTCCCCGAGTCCGACGGCGGCCCCCGGCTCGAGCCCCAGTTGCGCGAACAGGCGGGCCTCGCCCCACGCGGTCCCAGCCTGTGGGCGCACGTCCGCACTGCCCCGGCGGTCGTCCAGCCGCTCGGCGCTGCGCAGCTCGCCCCGCAGCGGGTAGTCGTCGCTCACGGCCTTGACCTGCACGAGCTGGGTCGCGTCGCCCTCGACGAGCACGCTGGGGAAGGTCAGTGTCCGCGCCGTCTGCAGGCCGCGGCGCCGGGCCTCCGCCTCCCACTCGGCCACGGGGGCCTCGCTCGATTCGACCGCCGCATCCGCGGCCAACAGGTCGACCGCGCCAACCGTGAGCGCCCGCTGGACACGATCCGAGAAGAAGTCGACGGTTCCGACCGCCGCGGCGGCGAGGGCGAGGGCGGCGACGAGCAGCCGCAGCTCGCCGGCGCGCCAGTCGAGGAGCAGCCAGCGCAGCGCCAGCCGGACGAGCCTCATGCGGCCTCCAGGCGGCCGGCGACCAGACGGTAGCGGCGCTCGCAGCGCTCGGCCAGCGGCTGGTCGTGCGTCACCAGCACCAGCGCCGTGCCGGTCTCCGCGCGCAGCCCCAGCAACACGTCGGCGATCCGCCGGCCGGTGTCGGTGTCGAGATTGCCGGTGGGCTCGTCGGCGAACAGGATGCGCGGCCCGACGGCGAAGGCGCGGGCGATCGCGACGCGCTGCTGCTCGCCCCCGGAGAGCTGGGCGGGATAGTGGCTCCGCCGGGACACCAGGCCCACCCGATCCAGCAGCAGGGCCGCGCGGTCGGCGGCGTCGTCGATCCCGCCGAGCTCGAGGGGGAGCATGACGTTCTCCTGCGCCGTCATGCCGGTGATCAGCTGGAAGGACTGGAACACGAAGCCGACACGCCCGGCGCGCAGGGCCGCGCGGCCGTCCTCGTCCAGGCGCGAAAGCGCCTCGCCCAGCAGAAAGACCTCGCCTTCGCTCGCCTCGTCCAGGCCCGCGAGCAGCCCGAGCAGGGTCGACTTTCCCGATCCCGAGGCCCCGCGGATCGACACCGCCTCGCCCGGCAGTATGTCGAGCTCGAGCCCGTCCAGAATCCGCAGCTCCCCCTCCGGCCCGAGGACAGTCTTTCCGAGGTTGGCCGCCCGGACGACGGCGCTAGAATGCGAGCTCATGCGATCGTTTTCCTTCTTCTTCGTGCTGGTGTTGTGGAGTGCGGCGGCGACGGCCGGCAGCGGCCCGGCGGTGCTCATTCTGGGCGACAGCCTCAGCGCCGCCTACGGTATCCCTCAAGATCGGGGCTGGGTGGCCCTCCTGCAACGGCGGATCGCCGAGCGGGGGCTGCCGCACCGGATCGTCAACGCCAGCGTGTCGGGCGAGACGACGCGCGGCGGCCTGACGCGGCTGCCGCGCCTGCTCGAGGAGCACAGGCCCAGCCTGGTGGTGATCGAGCTGGGGGCCAACGACGGACTGCGGGGTATTGCGGACCGGGTG
>JALORY010000136.1 GCA_025458675.1 Gammaproteobacteria bacterium
GTGCCCCCGGTGTGCTCCTCCGCGACGGTCGATCCCGGGACGCGCACGCGCCAGCGAACCCGCTCTGGCGGGACGCCGGAGGCGGTCAGCTGGATGGGAAACCCACGGAAGGTGCGGTCGGGGCCCGTGATCTCGAGGCGCTCGTCGGCCACGGCGGTGAGTCGGACGGGCTCGGTGACAGACTCGACGCCCGTGTGACGGTTCACGAGGCGTGCGCGGTACAGGCGGGTCCCCGGCGTCTCCAGGGCGACGTCGATGCCGCTCGGCTCGCCATCGATGGTCTCGTACTGGGCCCCGTCGGCGGAGCGCTGCCATTGCACGCTCGCGACATCGCTGCGCGATGCGGAGTTGGTGAACTGGAGCGTGAGGCGGCCCGTGAGCGGCGCCACGCCGCGCGTGCGCAATGCGAGGACGGTCGCGTTGAGAGGGCGTCCATCCTCAACAACGACGGGCAGGGCATAGGCCCGCTGCGAGGACGCTGTGCGCTCGGAAGGCGGGGTGAGGCGCAGGTCGTAGGGACCGGGCGGGACGGGCGGAGCGGTGACACGAATCCGTCCGGCGGCGGACGGCGCGGCCTGCGCGAGCACAGGCGGCCCCACGAGGGGGGCGCGGGGCACGAGCACTGCGCGCAAGGGCGCGTCGCGAGCGTCGGCGGGACGGGGATCACCCGGGGGAGTGCGCCACTCGAGGTCGACGACGATCGGCTTCGGCAGGACGAGCTCGCTGCCGACGATCACAAGGGCCGGCTGGACAGTGGCGGCGGGCGAGGAGGCGGCTGCGGTCGGACGAGCGACGGGTTGGGCGGCATCGGGGGCGGTGGTGCTCGTGCTACTGGACGCTGGGTCTGGTGCCGCGGCCGAGGGTGGGGTGGCGTCACGCGCCACGCGGAGCTGGTGGACGAGCGGACCGGTGCTGTTGCCTTGAGCGTCATGGACCTCGAGCTGGAGGCTGTACGCGCCATCCGGAACGGGCGCGGCGGCCGCCAGCGTCGCGCGTCCCGTCGGCTCGAAGGCGACCCGCAGAGGTATCTCGTTGGCTCCCTGGCGCAGCGTCGCGGGGGTGCGGCGGCGCGCGAGGGGGGAGATCTCGAGGTCATGCGCCGCGGGGATCAGGACGTGCGATCCGTCACGTTCGACGATCGCGCCCGCGATGCGATACGTCCCGGGGTCGAGGGATGCGCCACGTGCGAGGGCGACCACGCCCGAAACGTCGCGATGAGTCGCCGACGCTGGCCGAAACTCCGAATCGAACACCAGATAGCGGCGGGCCGCCGGCACCTGCCACAGGCGGCCGTCCCTGCCTTTGAGGAGTACGCCGACCGGGCGCGACGGAGACGCGGCGGCCTCGATGTCGTACTCGAGGACGAGGCGGAGGTCGGGTGCGGCGCCCGCATTCGTCTGGCGGATACGCACGCGCGGCGCAGCGTCGACGACGAGGGGCGGTGCCTCGGCGAGCGGCGCAACGACCGGAAGCAGACCGCTCGCATCGGTCGCTTCGACAGTGAGCTGAGCAAGATCGGCAATCGTCACGGGCGCGCCGGCGGGAGACCCGGCGGGCGCTGGGTTCAGGGACAGAGTCGGCGGATCGACGTCGCGCTGCAGGCTCGCCTCGCGGGTGGCCGCCTGGCCGCGTGCGTCGGTGAGCGTCAGCGTCGCGGTGTAGCGGCCGCTGGCGAGATTGGCGACGCCGCCAAGGCCGAGTGCGTGGTGCGGGCCATCGCCGATCTGGCGCACGACACGCTCGAAAGCGCCCACGGCCCGTTGGCGGTGACCGGCAGCTGACAGGGGGCGAGACGAAGATAAGCGCCCAGGGTATTGGCCTCGGCCTGGGCGAACCCCAGGTCGAGGATCTGCGGCGCCGGGCATCCCGCCGTGAGCCGGCGCCGGCCACTCGAGGTCTGCGCGCGATCGACTCCGTAAGCGATGTTGGCATGCAACTCGTAGGGAACGCCGGGCTGCAGCTTGACCGGCCACCGCAGCGCGACCGGGCTTGGGGACGGCGTCGCCTCGAGGCTGCGATTGAAGACGACGGTGTTCTGCGGATCGCGCAGCTGCAGGGTGAGCTTGGAGCTCGCGTGACAGGCGAGTGTCGAGGAGTAGCTGGCGGTGAGGAACGCCTCGTCGGTGTCGCCACCGCGCTCGAGCGCCGCGTCGCTCAAGTTCGGGGGCGGGCACTGACGGCCGCCCGTGAGACTGAGCGTCGTCTGGACGGCCGAGGCGGACCGGAAGGCGGCCGTGACGCGCGCTGAGTCCGCGCTGCGCGGCGAACGTGGCAAGTCGAGCTCGAAGGCGGGCCCGTGGAGAGTGACGGGATCGGCGGTGAGTTGTACGCCGCGTTCGGTCGTGAGCGCTAGGGTGACGACCACCGGGAAGTGGCAGTCGTCGGCGGCGATCCGTCCCTTGACCTGCTCGCCGTCGATCTGGCCACTCACGCGAAAGTCGCGGGGACACACCTCGCCGAGCTGCAGCGGCGTCGTGGCGCTCTCGCCGGTCGCATTACTGAGGACGAGGCTCGCCGAGCGACGCGCGCGCGGCTCGATGGGGCGCAGCTCGAAGACGAGTCGGCCGCCGGCGACGGCCGGCACGCGCTGCGTGATCGGCTTCACGATCTGCCGACCGCCGGCATCGCCGAGCTGCAGCGTGGCAATGGTCTCGCCCTGGCAGCGATCGCCCGGCGGAATCTCGACGCTGAGCGTGGCGTCCGCGGCGGCGAAGCGCGCCACGGGCTTCGGTGGCGGTGGGCAGGAGATGGTGTGCTGGTGCTGCAGGACCGTCTGCGGCGAGGTGCCGGCAGTCTCCCACGCGAGGCGATAGAGCCCGCTGCGTTCGCCGGCCGGCAGCCACCGACCGAGATCGACCGAGAACACGCCGTCGCGGTCGGCGACGACGACGGCAACGCCCAGGGCTTCGCCGCTGGTGCGGGTGACGCGTGCGCTGAGCTGGGCGGGGGCGGTGCAGTCCCCCTTCACGGCGAGGCGCGCGAGCGTCGGCCGGTCGGACCGCGGCGGCAGGGCCTCATAGGTCGGACAGGCGGGCGCCGCAACGGCGCTCGAGGTCCATGCGCAGGCGCTGGCGACGAGAAAGACAGGTGCGAAGAAACGCAAGGGGGGCTCCGTACCGCCGGGATGCCCGGGGCTCTCTACAGTGCAGTGTAGGTAGCGCGAAGCGGCACCGGCGGCGGG